>NZ_VSRL01000009.1 GCF_012184385.1 Lentzea indica | reverse complement strand
CCGGTACCGACGGGCACGCCGATCGGCGGGATACCCGTGTTCGGCGGCCGGTCGATCACGCCGCCGATCGGCGGCTTGCCGGGGCCGAGCTCACCCGGCTTGCCGGGGCCACCACCCCGGCCGTCGTCTCCACCGCTGACCCAGCTGGTGTCGGTCCGGTCGCCGTTGAGGTCGCCGGGAGGGGTCCAGCCGGTGCCTGTCGGACCCTGCGGAGAACCGGTCGTGCTCGGGAAGCCGGACCCGGTGCCGGTCGGACGGCCCGTGCTGCTGGTGTTCGTGGTCTTGTCGCCACCGCTCTCGTTGCTGGTGATGACCTCGACGTTGAGGCTGTCGGCCGTCACGCCGGGGAACTCCTTGGGCAGGTCACCGCGGTTGGTGTTGCTGGCGCTCTGGAACTCGCTGTACACCTTGCGGTTGTGCGACTCTTCGGAGTTGTACTTGTTGACGGCGTCCTCGGCGTCGGTGTCCCACGGCGACACGTCGTCCCAGAAGCCCGTGTCGGGCTTGCTGGCCGGCATGTCCTTGAGCTGACCCTTGTTGTAGTTGAACTGGTAGACCTGGTTCGACAACGAGTGGTCGGCCTGCCGCAGCGCGTCCTGCATCTGGACCATGGCCTGCTTGATCGGGTTGCCGGCGGCCTGCGCGGCGTCCGCGCTCGTACCGGTCCACGCCTCGCCGAGCGTCTCGCCGACCTTCTTGAGCCTGGCTTCGACGCCGGCGTAGGTGCGCTCCAGCTCCGCGGCCTTGTTGGCGGCGTTCTGCGCTGATCCGGTGCCGGGGCCGCCGGTCATCTGGGCGTAGATCTCATGCCCGGAGAACCCGTCCGCGCGGGTGTTGTCCTGGCTGAAGCAACTGGGCGCGGGCCGCGTCATTTCACACCTGCCTTGATCGTGGTGATTGCCAGGTTCGCGAACTCGGTGGCCCCAGCGCACGGGTCCGCGAAGTACTTGCTCTTCTCATCGCTGAGGAAGGTGACGAGGATCGCCCTCTCGTCGGAGGCGCCGACGGTGAGCTCGCAGTTGCCTTCCTTGCGCTGGTCGGTGAGGAGGGAGACGATCGCCGGGTAGCCCTGGATCGCGGGCCGCTCCTCGAACACGGCGAACGTGTCCTTCCTGGCGTACTGGGAGTCGAGGTTCGTCCCTGCGGGAAGGATCCCCATGCCGACGGACATCTCCGCGGCGGTGAGCGTGCCGGACCACTGGCAGGAGGCGCCCAGAGAGCCGGTGTTCACCGACCCGGTGACGCCGGGCAGGCCGTAAGCCGTCAGCTGTGCCGCAGTGACCGCATTGCACGGAGCGGCCTCGACGGCAGCCAGGTTGAGCGGGTTCGAGACCTTGGGCGCGCCACCACTGCTGCTGCTGGTGCTCGTCGGCTGGGTCGCGTTGGTCGGCGTACCGGTGGTACCGCCGCCGGTGCTGCAACCTGCCAGCAGTGCGAGTGCGGCGGTACCGGCGACGATGGTTCGGATGCGCAACTGCTCAGTCCTTCGGCTTGAAGTTCGCCTGGTTGCCCTGCTCGGTCTGCTCGTACTGGGCGAGCGTGGCTTTCAGGTTCTCGATTCGGGTCTTCAACGTCTTGCGCAGCTGGTCGTTCGACGTCTGGTGCGCCGCGCCGGAGGTGACCGCCCAGTTGTTGTAGACCTTGCTCGGCATGTCGAGCCCGGCGGGCTGGACCCTGACCAGCTCCTGGCCGGTGTAGTGGGCCTTCTCGAGGTCGCCGTAGATGGCCTCGTACTCCTTGATGGCAGCGCGAAGTGTGTCGAGATCGACCTTGGTCCCGCTCATACCCCAGTACCCTCCCCTGCAGATTCGTGCGTCGAGCAGCATACCGCCAGGCCATGGCCGTCGTCCCGGTTTCAAACCACGATCGGGTGAATCAGACGAAGTGTCGCCTTCGCATTGCGACAAGTGAGGGTACGAAGTGCGAGAGGTGTCGTTCTTTGGCGCTTTTCGTCAGCGCCGCAATTCATTGACATTTATGTGTCACCTTGCGAGCGCCGAGCTGTCTAGGGTGTCCGAGTGCGCGCACTCGCCTTCGGACTCGCCGCTGTCCTCGCCTTCCTCGCACTGGCCACGACGATCCGGACCACCGACGTCCTGGTCGGCTCGGTCGACGCGGAGCAGGTCGGTACCGCCACCGTCTCGTCCTGCACCGAGCAGGGACCGGTCGGGAGGTGGGGAGTCGGCACCAGCTACGGGTGCTCCGCGGACGTGCGGTGGGAGGACGGGCGCACCGAGCGGCTCTCGTTCCCGCCGGGGCAGCTGGAGCCCGGTGAGCGCGATGTCGCCGTCTTCCGGTCGAACCGGGATCCCGGGCTCAACGACAGCGGTCGCTGGTTCCTCGCCGGGCGCTCGCCGCGGTGGCGCTGGGGCTGCTGACGCTGTGGTTCGCCGGTGCCGCCGCCCTGTCGCTCGTTCCGGCGCGCAACGGGCAGAAGAAGCCGGACGGGCAGTGGCCGGTGACCAAGGAGGACGTGAAGGCGACTCCGGTCACGCGACGTGTACGGCGGCTGCGGTTGTACGCCTGGCTCGGGCTTGCCACGGCGGTGGCGGAGGGGTTGGCCTCGATGCCGTTCTTCGACGCGCCGCGACGGGTCGGGGCGTTCGTGTCGCCGTGGCCGGAGCTGGAACGCGCCTGGCTCGTGGATCTGCCGTCCGGAGTGCTCGCCGGGTTCGCCGTGCTGGTCGCCATCATGATCGGGCTGATCGCGGAGAGCGTGCACAAGGACGCGGCGCGGATTGTCCGATATGGACAGTCCTATCTCGCGACGAAGAAGCAGGTGCCAGGCGGCAACAGCTGGGTGCCGACGGCGTTGATCGCGGCGCTCGCCGTGGGTGCGGTCGTCAAGGCCGTGGTCGCGATGCCGGGGAACGCACCGCTCGCGGTGTGGCTGGCGGGAGGCAGGGACGCCCTGGTCCTGCTCGCGTTGCTGGCCATCACGGTCCGCACCCGACAGTCCGCAAAGGACATGGTCGCCGAATTGGTTCACGAGTAGGGGAACCGAAGGACGGTTCGCTCAGTCTCACGACGCATGAGTTCTGCAGAACTGGGCGCTGGGCAGCAGCGACTCGACGAGTACATGCGCCGTGTCAACGACATCCAGCAGCGGGCCGAGGAGACGCAGGCTCAGCTCAAGGCGTTGCGCGCACACGTGAGCAGTCCCGACCGTTCGGTCACGGTGACGATGGCTCCCGGTGGGCGGATGGAGAAGCTGAGTCTGACGCCCTCCGCGATGAGGATGTCCCACGACCAGCTGGCCGCCATGATCACCGAGACCGTCAGCAGAGGGCACGCGGCCGTCGCCGAGCAGATGGAGGCGACGATGCAGCCGTTGATCGGCGGCACGACCGCCATGGACTTCCTGCGTGACCAGGTCACCGCGGCGCAGCAGCCGGAGGAGACCGAGGAACAGCCGCGACAGCAGCGGCCGCTGCGCCCGGACGACGACGAGCCGTTCAACACCATCTACCGGTAGGGGGACCCGGTGTCAGAATTCGCAATGGTGCCCGCCGACGTGATCAACCACGCGGGCAACGTGCAGTCGATGGGCATGGAGCTCACGACGGCCGCCGGGCGAGGCCAGAGCGTCGACCTCGGCATTGAGACGTACGGCATCATCGGCCAGATCTTCAGCGTGCCGGTGCGCATTCACATCGCGGCGATCGCGAACTCGATCAACGAACTGGCGAACGCGCTGCCCGACGTGGCGGACGCGCTGCGCGACTGCGCGGACGCCACCCAGCAGACCGACGACGACCACGCGAAGCTGTTCGACAAGTACAAGGGGCGATGATGGTTCTCGACGTCAGTGCGGACAACGCCACCGACGGTGCCAGGATCGTCGACACCGTCTGGAAGTGCGCGGAGGACTTCAACAACCCCAGCGACTGGGCGTTCGACGGTGTCGCGCTGGGTCTCGACGTGCTCGGTTTCGTCGCGAACCCGCTGGGCACGCTCGTGGGCGCGGGCATCGGCTGGTTGATCGAGCACGTGTCGTTCCTCAAGGAGCCGCTGGACGACCTCGCCGGCGACCCCGGCGCGATCAACGTCGTCGCGGCCGCCTGGGGCGAGGTCGCCAAGGCGTGCGCGAAGGTCGGCAACGACTACGCGCAGGCCGCCACCAGCCAGACGAGCACGTGGACCGGCCAGTCCGGCGACGGCTACCGCAAGGCGGCGTCCACGCTCGCCGACCAGGTCAAGGCGCTGGAGGGAGCCGCGAACGCGGTCGCCACCGGCATCCGGGGTACGGGCATCCTGGTCGCGGCGGTGCGCGGCATCATCCGCGACATCGTGGCCGACGTGGTGGCGGAGTTCATCATCGCCGCGGTGACCGCGCTCGCGACGAGCTGGTGCAGCTTCGGCGCCTCGATCGCCGCGTTCACCGGCTGGGCCGTGGCACGGGCGGCGTCGACCGCTGGCAAGATCGCGGGCAAGGTCAGCAAGCTGCTGATGAAGCTCGCGCAGGCCGTCCGCAAGTTCGACAACCTCAAGGGCGTGTCCGACGCGCTCGCCAAGGCCGCGGTCAACATCGGCCGCAAGGCCAAGGGCGTCGGCAGGGCGATCGGCAAGAACCACGCCTCGGTCAAGCAGATCGAGGACGGCTTCTCCAGCGCCAACAACGCGATCCGCGACAAGCTCACGTTCGGCAACGACACGATGAAGAACGCGGCCAACCGTGTCGACGACATCATGGCCCCGCGTGGCCGCGACGGGTTCGCGGACACGATCAAGCCCATCGCACTCGGCCGGACGGGCGCCTCCGAGGCGTTCAAGGAAGGCGCGAACTGGGACGAGAGTTACGAGAAGGGCCAGCAGGAGCTCAACGAGAAGAAGTAGCCGGTCCGTCGTTCTGCTGTTGTTGCTGCGCGGGCAACCTGCCCTCGGCCATCCGCTTGAGCAGGTCCCTGCGCAGCCACAGCAGGTACGCCCACACCAGACCGAAGATCACGCCGATCACGCCCATCGCGGGCAGCAGCAGCCAGGTCGCGATCAGCAGCACGTGCAGGCCGACGACGGCGGCGATCGCCCACGGGCGGCGGACGAAGGCGCACATCGCGATGAACACCGCGATGAAGCCGAACGCCACCCAGCCGACCGCCGACGTGACGCCGCCGTGCAGCTTGGCGATCACCGGCAGGGCCAGTGCCACGACGATGACCTCGAGGATCAGCGTGCCGGCCATGATGCCCCGGAAGGCCTTCATGGGGTCTTTCTTCGGAGCAGGAACAGCCTCGGTCACGCCGGCTCCTTCCCGAACAGCGCGCGGGCCTCGCCCGCGGTGACGACGGAGCCGGTGACGATCACGCCGCCGCCGGACAGTTCGTCCTCGGTCAGGTGGATCGCTTCCTCGATGGCGTCGTCCAGGCGCGGGCGCACCTCGAAGCGGTCCTCGCCGAAGATCGGGATCGCGATACCGGCGAGCACGTCGGGGTCCATGGCGCGCGGAGACGAGTTGGTGGTGATCACCAGCTCGTGCACGACGGGTTCCAGGGCGGAGAGGATGCCCTCCGCGTCCTTGTCCGACATGACGGCCACGACGGCGACCAGCTTGCGGAAGCCGAACTCCGAGTCCAGTGCGCGAGCCAGCGCTGCGGCACCGTGCGGGTTGTGCGCGGCGTCGACGAACACGTTGGGTGCGGAACGGACGCGCTCCAGGCGGCCCGGCGTGACGACCGTGGCGAAGCCCTCGCGCACAGCTTCCACGTCGAGTTGACGGTCGGCACCGGCACCGAAGAACGCTTCGACGGAAGCCAGAGCCAAAGCGGCGTTGGCTGCCTGGTGCTCGCCGTGCAGCGGCAGGAAGATGTCCTCGTAGACGCCGCCCAGTCCCTGCAACGTGATCAGCTGACCGCCGACCGCCACCGAGCGGGAGACGACGCCGAACTCACTGCCGAAGCGGGCGACCATGGCGTCCACGGAGGCGACACGTTCGAGGATGACCTTCATGGCCTCCGGCGTCTGCTCGCCGACGATCGCGACGGCACCCGGCTTGATGATGCCGGCCTTCTCCGCGGCGATGTCCTCGATGCGCGTACCGAGGTAGTCGGTGTGGTCGAGGCCGATCGGCGTGAGGACGGCGATGCGGGCGTCCGCGATGGACGTCGCGTCCCAGGTGCCGCCCATGCCGACCTCGACCACGGCGACGTCGACCGGCGCGTCCGCGAAGGCCGCGTAGGCCATGCCGGTGAGCACCTCGAACTTGCTCATCCGGATCTCGGACCGGCTGTCCACCATGGCGACGTACGGCTCGATGTCGCGGTAGACCTCGACGTAGCGCTCGGGGCTGATCGGCTGGTTGTCGAGGCTGATGCGCTCGGTCGCGAGCTGCAGGTGCGGGCTCGTGTAGCGGCCGGTGCGCAGGCCGATGCGCGAGAAGAGCGCATCGGCCATGCGTGACGTCGACGTCTTGCCGTTCGTGCCCGTCAGCTGCACGACCGGGTAGTTCGTGTGCGGGTCACCCAGCACGTGGGCGAGCGCCTTGATCCGGTCCAGCGACGGCTCGAGCTTGGTCTCGGGCCACCGCTGGTTGAGCTCGTTCTCGACGTCGAGGAACTCGTCGAGGTTGCTGTCCACTTGTTACGCCTCCGGCAGCGCGGCCAGGCGCTCGTTGATGCGGGTGATGTCGGACTCCGCCGCAGCCTTGCGGGCCTCGATCTTGGCCTTGACCTCGGCGGGCGCCTTGGCCAGGAAGGCCTCGTTCCCGAGCTTGCCCGACGTCTGCGCCAGCTCCTTCTGAGCCACCGCGAGGTCCTTCTCGAGGCGCTTGCGCTCGGCCACGACGTCGATCGCGCCGGACAGGTCCAGCTCGACCTTCACGGCACCCTTGGGCAGGCCGACCTCCAGCGTCGCCGAGACGGTGAACTCGTCGCCCGGCTCGGTCAGCCGCGTCATCGCGCGGACCGACGGCACCTGGTCGACGAGACCGACGCAGCACGCGCCGCGGACCTTGCCCGCGACCTTCTGACCCGGCTTGAGGCCCTGCTCGGAACGGAACCGGCGGATCTCGGTTGCCAGCTTCTTCAGGCCCTCGACCTGCGCACGGGCGTCCTCGTCACGCTCAGCGCCAGAAGCCTGGGGCCACTCGGCGATGACGAGCGACTCCTCACCGGTGAGCGCGGTCCACAGCGTCTCGGTGATGAACGGGATCGACGGGTGCAGCAGGCGCAGCACCGTGTCCAGCACGTGGCCGAGGACGGACTGCGTGGCCTCGACGCGGCCTTCGGCGATCTGGACCTTCGCGATCTCCAGGTACCAGTCGCAGAACTCGTCCCACGTGAAGCTGTAGAGCGCCTCGCAGACCCTGGCGAACTGGAAGGTCTCGAAGTTCGCGTCCACAGTGGACACCAGCTGGTCGAGCTCGTCCAGGATCCAGCGGTCGGCGGCGGTCAGCTCGTCGCGCGCGGGCAGCGGGCGCGACACCGTCGCCCCGTTGGCCAGAGCGAAGCGCGTCGCGTTCCACAGCTTCGTGGTGAAGTTGCGCGAACCGGCCGCCCACTCCTCCGCGAGCGCCATGTCCGAACCGGGGTTCGCGCCGCGCAGCAACGTGAACCGCGTGGCGTCCGCGCCGTAGGAGTCCATCCAGTCCAGCGGGTCGATGCCGTTGCCCTTGGTCTTCGACATCTTCTTGCCCTGCGCGTCCCGGATGAGACCGTGCAGGTAGACGTGGTCGAACGGCTGCACGTCGTCCATCGCGTACAGGCCGAACATCATCATCCGGACGACCCAGAAGAACAGGATGTCGTAGCCGGTCGACAGGACGCTGGTCGGATAGAACTTCTTCAGGTCCTCGGTGGAGTCGGGCCAGCCCAGCGTCGAGAACGGCCACAGACCGGAGGAGAACCAGGTGTCGAGGACGTCCTCGTCCTGGCGCCAGCCCTCGCCGGTGGGCGCCTCGTCGTCCGGTCCGACGCAGACGACCTCACCGTCCGGGCCGTACCAGACCGGAATCCGGTGCCCCCACCACAGCTGGCGCGAGATGCACCAGTCGTGCAGGTTGTCGGTCCAGTCGAAGTACCGCTTCGCGAGGTCCTGCGGGTGGATCGTGGTGCGGCCGTCGCGAACGGCGGCAGAGGCCTTCGCCGCGAGGCTCTCGACCTTGACCCACCACTGCAGCGACAGGCGCGGCTCGATGACCGTGTCGCACCGCGAGCAGTGCCCGACCGCGTGAACGTACGGACGCTTCTCCGCGACGATGCGCCCCTGGTCGCGCAACGCGGCGACAATGGCGGGACGCGCCTCGAAGCGGTCGAGCCCCTCGAACGGGCCGTGCGCCGTGATGACCGCGCGACCGTCCATGATCGTGAGGTTCGGCAGGTTGTGGCGCTGACCGATCTCGAAGTCGTTCGGGTCGTGTGCCGGGGTCACCTTGACCGCGCCCGTGCCGAACTTCGGGTCGACGTGCGTGTCCGCCACGATCGGGATGCGGCGGCCGGTCAACGGCAGTTCGACCTCGGTGCCGATCAGGTGCCGGTAGCGCTCGTCGTCCGGGTGGACGGCGACCGCGGTGTCGCCCAGCATCGTCTCGGCGCGCGTGGTCGCGACGACGATCGAGGCGTCACCGTCGCCGTAGCGGATGGAGACGAGCTCGCCGTCGTCGTCGGAGTGGTCGACCTCGACGTCGGACAGCGCCGTCTGGCAGCGCGGGCACCAGTTGATGATCCGCTCGGCCTGGTAGATCAGGCCGTCGTCGTACATCTTCTTGAAGATCGTCTGGACGGCGCGGGACAGCCCCTCGTCCATCGTGAAGCGCTCGCGCGACCAGTCGATGCCGTCGCCGAGGCGCTTCATCTGGCCGAGGATCTTGCCGCCGTACTCCTCTTTCCACTCCCAGACGCGCTCGACGAACTTCTCGCGCCCGAGGTCGTGCCGCGACAGGCCCTGGCCGGCGAGGTCGCGCTCGACCGCGTTCTGGGTGGCGATGCCCGCGTGGTCCATGCCCGGCAGCCACAGCACCTCGTAGCCCTGCATGCGGCGGCGCCTGGTCAGCGCGTCCATCACGCTGTGGTTCATGGCGTGGCCCATGTGCAGGGAGCCGGTGACGTTGGGCGGCGGCAGCACGATGGTGAACGGCGGCTTGTCGCTGTGCACGTCCGCCGTGAAGTAGCCCCGGTCGACCCACCGCTGGTACAGCTCCGCCTCTACCTCCGCCGGAGTCCACGCGGCGGGGAGGTCAGGACGCTGGGTTGCGGTGTCGAGTTCAGTCACAGCTGTCAAGTCTACGGAGGCCGGGGTATCGACTTGAAACGAGATACCTGCTAACGGGCGTGGCAACCGGAACGGGCCCGCGAACGTGGTGTCCGTACCGGCGTCTCTGGGGGAATTGATGAGCAACAAGGTGGTGTCCGCGCTCGCGCTGATCGTCATCGGCGCGGTCCTGTTCGGGCTCTACAGGGCCGGCGAGTTCGGAGAGATCACGCCCCACGACGTGTCGCTGCCGCAGACGGGCGTCAACGTCGAGATGCCTTTCGCCGGCACACCGGCCGAGCAGTGGCAGGAGGGCGAGAAGGGCATCGTCGTGCCGGACGCCAACCCGGCGTACGAGCAGGTTCGGCAGGCGCTCATCGCGTCGCGGATGGACCCGGCGATCCTCAACGAGCACAGGCCCGACCGCTACCTCGCGATGCTGGCCCCCGAGGTGCGCGAGCACGTCACGAAGGAGCTGTCGAGCTGGATCACACGGCTCAAACAGGGCACCAAACTGCTGCCCAACGGCATCCGCGTGTCCGGGAAGATGACGCTCGGCGAGAAAGACGGCTATCCGACCGTGACAGCGGACTACGTCTTCGCGTACGCGTTCGAGCCACCGAACCCGAAGAAGCTGCTCAACCAGATGGAGATCGTCGCGGCCATCCGCGAACAGGTCACGTACATGATCACGCCAGAGGGACTGTGGCCCTCGGACTCCACGGGCTTCCAGTACTCGATCGCGTGCACGGCGGCCAAGGAAGGTTTCCTCGCACCGCAGTTCGTCGAGCCGCCGAAACCCGACCAGGGCCTGCCCGGCGACGAGAAGAAGTACTTCTCGACCGACGGGCAGATGCCGACCGAGAACACCTGCGACTGATCACCCTTTCAGAGGTGCCGATGCACAGTGACGCCGATCACAATTGACCGTCACGGACCGTTCAACCCCTTGGGGCCCGTGACGGCGACGCCGCCGCGTTCTTCGGGGGCGCTGGCGGCGCCGACGTCGATCAGCGAAGAATGCAGCTATGAGCAGCAAGCCCCCGCAGCACGACGTCGACGAGTCCGCGCTCGAAGTCAGCACCCCCAAGACATGGGCAGCGGGTATCCCCGGTGTGCTCGTGTCGCTCGACCGCGCGGTCGAGCAGATGGGCGTCAGCCGGACGGTCAAGACGTTGCGACTGCTCAACCAGCGTGAAGGTTTCGACTGTCCCGGTTGCGCGTGGCCGGAGCCGCAGGGCCACCGCAAGATGGCGGAGTTCTGCGAGAACGGCGCGAAGGCCGTCGCGGAGGAAGCCACCAAGCGACGAATCGGGCCGGAGTTCTTCGCCGAGCACTCCGTCGAGAGCCTGCGGACCAAGACGGACTACTGGCTCGGCCAGCAGGGCAGGCTCACCGAGCCGATGGTGCTCAGGCCCGGTGCCACGCACTACACGCCGATCAGCTGGGACGCCGCGTTCACCCTCGTCGCGGACGAGCTGACGTCGCTGTCCTCACCCGATGAGGCGATCTTCTACACGTCGGGCCGCACCAGCAACGAGGCCGCGTTCCTCTACCAGCTGCTGGTCCGCTCGTTCGGCACCAACAACCTGCCGGACTGCTCGAACATGTGCCACGAGTCCTCCGGTGCCGCGCTGAACGAGACCATCGGCATCGGCAAGGGCTCGGTGTCGATCAAGGACTTCGAGCTCGCCGACCTGATCGTGGTCGTCGGCCAGAACCCCGGCACGAACCACCCGCGCATGCTCAGCGCGCTGGAGGACGCCAAGAAGAACGGCGCGAAGATCATCGCCGTGAACCCGCTGCCGGAAGCCGGGCTGATGCGGTTCAAGAACCCGCAGAACGTCTCGGGCCTGGTCGGCCGCGGCACCGCGCTGTGCGACGAGTTCGTGCAGATCAAGGTCGGCGGCGACCAGGCGCTGTTCCAGGCGATCGGCCACCTGCTGCTGCAGTGGGACAAGGTCGACAAGGAGTTCGTCACCAGCGTCACGCACGGCTTCGAGGAGTACGCGGAAAGCCTGCGCGAGCTCGATTGGGACCGCGTGCTCACCGCGACCGGCCTGACCCGCGAGCAGATCACCCGCGTGGCTGGCATGTTCGTCGACTCGCAGCGCACGATCGCTTGCTGGGCAATGGGTCTCACCCAGCACAAGCACAGCGTTCCGACGATCCGCGAGGTCGCGAACGTCATGTTCCTGCGCGGCATGATCGGCAAGCCCGGCGCGGGCCTGTGTCCGGTGCGCGGTCACTCGAACGTGCAGGGCGACCGGACCATGGGCATCTACGAGAAGATGCCGGAGAAGTTCCTGCTGGCGCTGGAGACCGAGTTCGGCATCCCGGTGCCGCGCAAGCACGGCTTCGACACCGTCGACGCCATCAACGCGATGCGCCACGGCCGCGGCAAGGTGTTCATCGCGATGGGCGGCAACTTCGTCAGCGCCACCCCGGACACCCCGGTGACCGAGAAGGCGCTGGAGCAGTGCTCGCTCACCGTCCAGGTCTCCACGAAGCTCAACCGCTCGCACGTCGTCCACGGCAAGACTGCGCTCATCCTGCCCGCGCTCGGTCGCACCGAGAGCGACGTGCAGCACTCCGGCGAGCAGTTCGTGACGGTCGAGGACTCGATGTCGGTCGTGCACCGCTCGCGCGGCAGGTTGAAGCCCGCGTCCGACCAGCTGCTGTCGGAGATCTCCATCGTGTGCCGGTTGGCGCGCAAGGTTCTCGGTGCTTCCCACCCGGTGGCGTGGGAGGAGTTCGAGAAGGACTACGACGTCATCCGTGAGCACATTTCGCGCGTGGTGCCGGGTTGCACCGACTACAACACGCGCGTGCGTCAGCCCGACGGTTTCGTGCTGCCGCACCCGCCGCGTGACTCGCGCGAGTTCGCGACGACGACCGGCAAGGCGAACTTCACCGCGAACCAGTTGACGGTGCTGGAGGTGCCCGAGGGCAGGCTCCTGATGCAGACCCTGCGCAGCCACGACCAGTACAACACCACGATCTACGGCCTGGACGACCGCTACCGCGGCGTGAAGGACGGCCGGCGCGTGGTGTTCGTGAACCCCGACGACATCAAGGAGCTGGGGTTCTCCGACGGCCAGATGGTCAACATCGTGTCGGAGTGGAAGGACGACCCGACGGGCGTTGTCGAACGCCGCGCCGAGTCGTTCCGGATCGTCTCCTACCCGACCGCGCACGGGTGCGTGGCCACGTACTTCCCCGAGGCGAACCCCTTGGTGCCGCTGGACTCCAAGGCGGACATCTCGGGAACGCCGACCTCCAAGTCGGTGATCGTGCGCTTGGAACCCGTTACTTGATGACCACCGTGTAGTTGCTGGCACCACCGTTGGGTCCCAACTGGACCTCCCCCGCCGCGAAGCCCTTGGCGTACAGGCGGAAGGTCTTCGGAGACCCTTCGGTGTTGACCAGCTGAAGACCGCTGTCGAGCCACAGCGCGTCCATCCACGGGCGCTTGCCGAGCCGCGTGTCGACCGCGACGTACACCACTGCGTCGCGGTTGATCGTGAAGCGCGCCAACGGGTTCTGCGTCGCCGACTTCGAGTCGTTGGCGGTGCGGATCCACTGCGCGCCCGCGACTTCGGCCGGCACCGCGCTGAAGGTGAAGTCGCGGTCGCCGTACTGCGCGACACCGGTGCGCAGGTTGGTCTGCAACGACCAGTCCCCCGCGTTTCCGGTGTCGGCGACCGAAAGCCCGCTCAGCTCCAGTTCCCCTGGCGCGTCACCGATCGTCAGCCGGGCCGTGGCGGACTTCGTGACCGATCCCGCGGTGCCCGTGACGGTGATGGTCGACGTGCCTTCCGGGGTGTCCGGCAGGGTCGCGACGGTCATCGTGGCCGTGTCGCCGGGATTGACGGTGGCCGGGTTGAACTGGACCACCGCACCGGCTGGGACGTTCTCCGCGTCCAGCGAGATCGGACCTGGCGAGCCCGTGAAGGCGGTGCGGATCGCGTAAGCCGCGGTCTCGCCTGGCTGGATCGTCCGCGCCGCGGGGTCGACGGTGAGGCTGAAGTCGTTGCTCACACCGCACTTCTCGGTCGAGCCGGTGTTCGTGATCCGCGGCGACCCGCTGTTGCGCACGCAGAACCCGGTGGTGTTGCGGAAGAGGAAGTCCGTCGGGCTGTTGCTGCCGCGCTCCCAGCCGAACGTGTCGAAGGAGATGTCGGTCGAGTTGTCGGTGATCACCGCCGGCCGGCCGTCGTTGCTGGTGAACGAGACCCCGCTGCCGCCGGCGAACCTGATGCGGTCGGCGTACCGGATGTACCAGCCGTACGCGGGCCTGGTGCCGATGCTGTTCGGGTTGTAGTTCGTGCGCTGGTTGCTCGGCGGGTTCGTGGACATGGTGCCGTTGCCGCCGGGCACGTTGATCTTCACGTTGGTGAACGTGACGTCGCTGATCCGGCCGTCCTGGTCACCGTGGATGGTGGGGCTGAACGACGGCGAGGCACCGTTGATCGTGATGTTGTCGTAGGTGATGTTGCGGATCGAGCCGACGCCGGGGTTGTTGCCGCAGCGTTTTCGCGCGCCGACCTTCATCATGATCGGCGACCGCACACCGCTGATGGTGATGTCGCGGTAGTGCACGTCGGAGATGTTCGTGCCGTCCATCGACACCATGCCGAGGCCGGACTTGTTGGAGCCCTTGATGTCGATGCGCTGGAAGTCGTAGCCGGTGAAGTCACCGCACGTCTCCGAACCGAACATCAACGCGTTGCAGCACCCCGCGCTGAGCTTGGTGTCGTAGACCTTCACGTTGCCGTTGGCCAGCTTCTGCCCGAGTGCGTAGTCGCTCTTGAACGCCAGCGCATCGTCGTTGCCGGCGAAGTTGCCGTTGGTGATCGTCACGTTGGTGGTGCTGATGACGTTCCAGCCGTCGCGGTCGCTCGCGGTGTCGATCGTCAGCCGGTCGCTGACCACGTTCTTGCAGCCGTTGATCAGCATCGCGAAGTGCCCGCCACGCCGCAGCTTGATGCCGCTGACGGTGAGGTTCTCGCAGCGCGTCAACGAGATGATCTTGTCAGCCTGGCCGCGGCCGGGGTTGCCGGTGATCAGGTTGCCGCCGCCGTCGATGGTGCCCTGGCCGACGAACGCGATGTTCGTCAGCCGGTCGCCCCAGATCATCGCGTTGTGGAAGTGGCTGTGCCCGTAGTCCTGGTACTCGTCCCACGGGTTGTCCTCCGGCGGGTCGTACCCGGTGCCGGACGCACCCATGATCGTCGCGCCCGCGTCGAGCTGGATCGTGACGTTGCTCTTCAGGTGGATCGAGTTGGGCGAGCGGTACGTGCCCGACGGGAACTGCACGGTCCCGCCGCCTGCCGCGTTCGCCGCGGTGATCGCCCTGTTGATCGCGGCCGTGTCGTTCGCACTGCCGTTGCCGACAGCGCCGTAGTCCTTGACGTTGTGCACCGCCGCCTGGGCGGGTTCCGCGAGCACTGTTGTAGTCAACAGTGCCGCCAGTACCGCCGCGCCGAGTCTCCGGAACACCGATGTTCTCCCCTCGGTCGAGGTGAAACGTGGTGAAAACCTTTACAGCGGCGGCGAGTTCACACGCTACGCCGGTCGCACGCGACCGAACAGCCTCCAGCGGCGGTGGCCTGACGCCAGCAGGCCTCCGCCCACCCGGCCTTGGGGCTCGGCGGTGGCCTCCTCAGATGCGCGAACGAGCCGCCGTGCGGCCGCGTCGGCCTCGAACTCGGCCTGCCGTTGCTTCGCGATAGCAAACGCGTCGTGGTGCGAGAACATGGCGAATCCCTCGTCTTTCGGATCTATTCGGGCGAAACCGTCGTGCTCAGGAAGAAGCGCACGGGCCGGGAGCCTTCGGGCCGCAGCTCCGGGTTGTCCGTGCGCTCGTCATAGCGGTCGAGGAGTGCTCGCAGCTCACCCTGGAGCTCGACCAGCTCCTCAATGGTCAAGAACTTGGTCGCGCTGTTGATGCCGACGCCGCCGGGCACCCGCCACGTCTCCGGCAGCAGGTCGTGCTGGCGCATGCGTTCGCGAGTGCGCTCGAACTCGTGGTCCAGGTAGGCCAGCACGGCGGCTTCAGCAGCCATTGCCGCCTCGTCGTCGAGCCCTTCACTGGAGATCGTCTGATGACGGTTGATGATCTGCCACGGTTTCTGCCTGCCCGGCCCTTCCACCTCGGCCACGAAGCCGTACTTGGCCAGCATGTTCAGGTGGTACGAGCAGCTGGCGACGCTCTCACCGAGCTTGGCCGAGCACTGAGTGGCAGTGCGCGGCCCCTCTTCGGTGAGCAGGTTGATCAGCTTCCACCGGAACGGGTGGGAGAGCGCCCGGAGCGCCTTGGGGTCACTGATGCGAGCATCGGTCATGGCACCACCGTACGCGTATCAATAAACCTTTAGCAAGGTTCCTTGATATATAAATCCTGATATAAAATCGACCAAGATCCGCCAGGCTGTGCGCATGACACGGGCGCAGCTGTGGCTGCTGGGGCGTTCGGGGCACTGGTCGCGGTGACGTGGATCGGTCCGCCGTGGCCCGCCGAACAGGCGCTGCACAGCTCGTTGACGGCCGTCGCGATCGGCGCGCTGTGGCTGCTGCGCCGCCGCCTGGACACCGCGCAGTGGGCGTGGGCGCTCGTCTTCCTTGCGCTGCACACGATCGCGGCGCGGTGGATCTACTCGTTCGTGCCGTACGACGACTGGACGGACGCGCTGTTCGGCGTGCGGCTGTCGGAGGCGTTCTCCTGGGACCGCAACCACTTCGACCGGCTCGTGCACTTCGCGTACGGCGTGTGCCTGACCGCGGTGCTGCGGCAGAAGTGGTTGCGGTCGCTGGAGATCGTGCTGGCGACGAGCGCGCTCTACGAACTGCTGGAGTGGGCCATCGCGATGACGCTCGCCCCCGACCTCGCCGAGGCCTACAACGGCCAGCAGGGCGACATGTGGGACGCCCACGCGGACATGGCGCTGGCCGCACTGGGCGCGCTCGTCACCAGTCTGGCGAGTTCCGCGCGACGGCCGTCACCAGTGGCAGCGACTCGATGACCGGCACCCGCAACAGCTCGGCGGGCACATCGGGGTCGCGCACCGGCTCGACGAGCTCCCGCAGAAGCGCGCCGACGACGTCGTCCGCGGCCTGATCGACCTCGTGGATGAGATCGCGCAGCTGGTCCGCCGCCTCGTTGAGCACTCGCGGCCGCTGCGGCTCCTCCAGCATCAACGCCGCCAGCCGCAACACCCGTCGGCAGGTGCGCAGCCGCAGGCTCCTGCTCGCCGACTCCCGTGCGCCCGCGAGTCCCAGCCTTCCGCGCGTCCGCTCGATCCACGGCTCGACCGTCTCCCGCCGCCAGATCGGACCGGACGCGAGCTCCGCGTCCGGCTCCGGAATGCCGTGCGAGCGACGCTTGCGCCACACAGCCACCAGCTGCCGGCTCAGCCCCATGGCGTCGGCGATCTCCGCGATCCCGTAAAAGTCCCCCACGCCGTCAACTGTAACCAGAGATGACGCAGAATGTCATCAAAAATGTCTCAAAAGCGTTCGAGAACGGCCTGCGCCGCGTTGTGGCCGCCGATGCCGCTGACTCCGCCGCCGCGCCGGGAGCCCGCGCCGCAGACGAAGACGTTGTCGACTTCGGTCTCCACGCCCCACCTGCCGACCTCGTCGTCAGTCTCGGCGAACGGCCAGTCGAGCTCCCCGTGGAAGATGTTGCCACCTGGCAGACCGAGCTCTTCCTCCAGGTCCAGCGGTGTGCGGGCCTCGATGCACGGCCGTCCCGACGCGTCCACAGCGAGGCAGTCCTGGATCGGCTCGACCAGGTGGGTGTTGAGCTGGTCGAGGTAGCGCCGCACCAGCTCGTCACGCAGCTCGGAGTTGCGACCCTCGAACAGCGAAGCGGGCAGGTGCAGACCGAACAACGTCAACGTCTCGTGGCCCGCCAGCGACGGCCCGAGGATCGACGGGTCGGTCAACGAGTGGCAGTACATCTCGCCCGGCAGCACCGACGGCACGTGCCCGGCGACGCTCTCCAGATACGCGGTCTCGAGCTGGTCGTACGACTCGTCGAGGTGGAACGTGCCGGCGAACGCGAGCCGCGCGTCGACCCCCGACTTCAACGACGGCAGCTTGCGCAGCAGCATGTTGATCTTCAGCTGGCATCCGGGAGCGTCGTGGACCTCCTTGCCCTGCAACCGGCCCAGCACCGAAGGCGCCACATTGGACAGTACAAAGCGGGCTTCCACAGCCGTGTCGCCGTAGACCACGGACGCTGTCTTGCCATCGGACTCGACGGACGTCACCTCGGCACCGGTGATGATCTGTGCCCCGGCCTCGCGCGCGACGCGTTCCAGCTCAGCCGTGACACCACCCATGCCGCCGACGGGGACCTTCCACTCGCCGGAACCGTTGCCGATCACGTGGTAGAGGAAGCACTTGTTGGCGCGCAACGAGTGCAGCGACGAGTGCGTGCCGATCAACGCGTCGGTTGCCACGACACCGCGGACCAGGTTGTTGTCGAACAGCTCCTGCAGAGTGGCGCCGATCGGGCGTTCGAAGACCTGGTCCCACAACCGGCCACGCACCACCGCGTCCACGTGGACGCGCAGGTGCTCGCGCGACACCAGCGGTTCCAGAAGAGTCGGCGCCACCGCCTGCGCCATCAGCTCCAGGTCGGCGTACCAGCGCTGCCACCGCTCCCAGTCGTCCAGCGACCCGCAGATGGCCTCGAACGACGCCGCGGTCGCCTCGCCGGGCTCGCGTTCGATCAGCAGCCCGTTCTTGCCGTTGGGGCGTGTACGAGGACGCTGCCCGTGAGCGCAGCGCCAGGTTCAGCCCGAGATCCGACACGATCTGGTCGGGCAGCAGCGAAACGAGGTACGAGAAGCGGGAGAGCCTGGCGTCGACGCCCTCCCACGGTGACGCGCTCACCGCCGCCCCGCCGACGTGCGGCAGCTTCTCCAGCACCTTGACCGACTTCCCCGCCCGTGCGAGGTACGCGGCCGCTACCAGCCCGTTGTGGCCGCCTCCCACGATCACGACGTCGTCCATGCCCCGAGATCCCTCCCACGTAGCCTGGTCGGTGGGGAACATAGCGGTCCGAAGGAGATGTGCACATGGGCCGAGTGACGGTGCGCCGAGCGGTCGAGCGGGTGTCGCCGAGCGGTCGGAGCCGCAGGGTCGACGCGCTGGCCGCTGAGGAACCGCTGGAGCTGCGGGTCAACGGGAAGTCGTTGGCCGTCACGATGCGCACGCCCGGCCAGGACGTCGAGCTCGCGCACGGCTTCCTGCTCAGCGAAGGTGTGATCGGGTCGTCCGAGGACATCTCGATCGCCCGGTTCTGCGAGGGGACCGGGCCGGACGGGATGAACACCTACAACGTGCTGGACATCGCGCTGGCCGAGGGTGTGCCGCCGCCGGACATCGGGGTGGAGCGGAACTTCTACACCACGTCGTCGTGCGGGGTGTGCGGGAAGGCCGCGCTGGACGCGGTGAAGCTCAAGACCCGCTACTCCCCCGCTTTGGACCCGGTTCAGGTCACGCCCGAGTCGCTGACGGGCTTCCCGGACGCGTTGCGGGAGCGGCAGAAGGTCTTCGAGAGCACGGGCGGGCTGCACGCCGCCGGGTTGTTCGTGAACGACGAGCTGCTGGTCGTGCGCGAGGACGTGGGCAGGCACAACGCCGTCGACAAGGTGCTGGGCTGGGCGGTGCTGCAGAACCTCGTGCCGTTGCGCGGCGCCGTGCTGATGGTGTCTGGGCGGGCGTCGTTCGAGCTGGTGCAGAAGGCCGCGATGGCCGGAATTCCGGTGCTCGCCGCGGTGTCGGCGCCGTCGTCGCTCGCCGTCGAGCTGGCGGAGGAGCAGGGCATGACGCTCGTCGGCTTCCTCCGCGGCGACTCGATGAACATCTACACCGGTGGGGAGCGCGTGCTTGAGACCGCTTGATGGCGTAGTGGTGGTGAGCCTGGAGCAGGCCGTCGCCGTGCCGTACGCGACGCGGCTGCTGGCCGATCTCGGGGCACGTGTCATCAAGATCGAACGGCCCGGTACCGGCGACTTCGCACGGCACTACGACTCGTCGTGCGGCGAGGTGTCGTCGTACTTCGCGTGGACGAACGTCGGCAAGGAGTCGGTGTCCCTGGACATCAACCACCCCGACGGCCGTGAGGTGCTGGAACGGCTGGTTGCGCGCGCGGACGTGCTGCTGTGCAACCTGTCGCCGCGCGTGTGGGAACGGCTGGGCCTGGAGCTTCCCCCGACGTTGATCGTGGGCGAGCTGTCCGGCTACGGCTGGGAGGGCCCGTACGCGGATCGCAAGGCGTTCGACGCGCTGGTGCAGTCCGAGGCGGGTCTGGTGTCGCTGACCGGCGAGGGTGACGTGATGGCGCGTGCCGGCATCTCGGTCGCGGACATCGCGGCGGGCGTCCAGCTGCACGCGGCGGTGCTGGCGGCGTTGCTGCAGCGCGGGCGGACGGGTTCAGGTGTGCGCCTGCGGTTGTCGCTGTTCGAGGCGATGGCCGAGTGGATGCACCAGCCGATGCTCTACGCCGCCGGGACGGGTGCTGCCGCCCCGCGTTCGGGCGCGCATCACCCGAGCATCGCGCCGTACGGTCCGGTGGCCTGTGCTGACGGTGCCGTACATCTGGCCGTGCAGAACGACGGCCAGTGGCAGCGGTTGTGCGGGTTGATCGGGCTTGGTTTCGAGGAGAGGTTCGCCACAGGTGCCTCTCGCGTCGCGCACCGCGCAGAGCTCCAGAAGATCCTCGAACAGGCGTTTTCAGGCCTCACCGCAGCCGAGTCGCTGGCCGCTTTGGACAGGGCCGACGTGCCGGCCGCACTGACCCGCTCGATCACCGAACTGCCCACCCATCCACAGCTCGACACCTGGGTTGACGTGCAGGTTCCCGGCGGCACGGCCCGGATGCTGCCGCCTGCGGTGGCCGGCTTCGAGTGGTCACCGGGTGCGGTCCCCGAGCTCGGCGCGCACAATGATCAGGTGTTGCGCTGGCTGGGTTATTCCGACGAGGAACTGTCCTCCTTACGCGTGCGTTCCGTCCTCTGAGACAGAAACGAGGAACGGCACCCACGCGATGAGGTGAGCATGGGGGATCCGAGGTACAGCCGCCGCACCCTCCTTGCGGCGATCGGCGTGGTCATCGCGACAGCCACCGGCGTCGCGACGTACGTGTCGTCGTCCAACGCCACCGAGCAGCAGATCGCGACGGCGGACCGCCTCAGCCGCACCCTGGCCGCCAAGCCGACCATCCGCTTCGAACGCGTGTACTCGGCAGCCCGCCACCGCGAGGTCACCCTCGCCTTCTACCTCCCGACCGGCCCGAGCCCGCGCGGCCTGCCGATGTCGATCCTGCTGCACGGCCTGCACGGCGACGCCAGGCACGCGGCCGTCGGCAACCTCGCCGAGGTGCTGACCACCGCCATCGCGAAGGGCTCGGTCCCGGCGTTCGGCTTCGTCGCGGTCGACGGCGGCGACAACTACTGGCACGAGAACGTCCCCGGCGACGACCCGATGGCGATGCTGCTCGACGAGGTCCCGCGCTGGCTGCGCGAACGCGGCTACGGCGAACCGTTCGCCGTGACGGGCGTGTCGATGGGCGGCTTCGGCTCTCTGCTCTACGCGCGCCGCCGCGCCGAACGCGGCGACCCGATCGCGGCCGCCGCGGCCATCTCCCCCGGCCTGATCACCACGTGGCCTGAGATGGCCAAGCGCAGGGCGTTCAAGAACGAGGGCGAGTGGGCGTCACTGGATCCGCTGCGGCACCTCAAGTCGACCGGCCCGACCGCTTTGGGCGTGTGGATCGGCGACCGCGACCGGTTCATCGAGGGCACCCGCCGATTCATCCGCGAGGTGCGGCCCGAGGTGGGCACGGTCAAGGCCGGTGGGCACGACGACCGGTTGTATCGCAAGGTGACGCCTGACGTCGTGCAGTTCCTCGCCAAGTACGCCAAGCGCGCGGTTTAGACCCGCATCGCCGCCCGGCTCCAGTGCACCCAGCCGACGCGACCGTTCTCGTCCCGGCCGCCCAGTGGCAGCACACCGCTCTTGTCGACCGCGATCAGCACGTCGTCCGTCAGGTGGACGAACTCCCGTTCCTCTGCCGACAGCAACGCCGCGCTGAGCGGGTCCCGACCGACGCGCTTCACGAGCACGCCCGTGGCACCTGGCGTGATGTGCACGTCGAGGAGCGTGCTGCGGTACAGCCCGGCGAGCTTGCCGGGGTCGGCGGGGATCGGGTCCGCGGGTACGTCGGGGAGCTTCCTGGTGCGCACACCGGCCAACTCGCCGAGCAGGTGGTCGAGGATCGCCGCGAAGAACGGCCAGGCCGCCTTGCTCCCGTTGACCAGCACGGCCACCGCGACCCCGGCCTCCGGTACCACCCGCACCACGGACGTGTAACCGACGGTCGAGCCGGTGTGGCCGATCATCGTGCCGCCCTCGACGTTGGACAGCTCCCACCCGAGGCCCCACCACCACTCGCCGGTGCCGAAGTCCGGGTGCGTGGCCTGTGGCTCGCGCATCGCGTCGAACTCGGTGGTCTCAAGGTGCATGCGCACGAACTCAAGCAGCTCGCGCGCACTCATCGCGAGCACCGCCCCGGACGGCGCCCACGACTCCGGCAGGTGGTCGGTCGTCGGCCGCAGCTCGCCGTCCTCGTCCAGGTGTCCGTCCGCCATCTCGTGCAGCGCGTACTCGGCCTGGGATGCCGCGAACGAGCGCAGGCCGAACCGCTCGTGGAGCACAGCCCGGAAAGGCTTGCCGCGCACCACCTCGACGATCCGTCCGAGCACGACGTAGCCGGCGTTGCAGTACGAGTAGAGCTCGCCGGGCGGACTGATCTGGCCGGCCTCCGAGAGAAGGCCGACGTACTTCGCCAGCATGTCGTCGCCAGAGCCCGTCTCGAACCTCAGGTCGCCATCGAAGCCCGCGGTGTGGCAGAGGAGCTGGCGCGGCGTGATGATCCGCGCCGCCTCCTCGTCCGCGATCCGGAACTCCGGCAGCGCATCGCGCACCGGGCGGTCGAGGTCGAGCAGGCCCTCATTGACCAGCTGCATCACCAGCGTGGCCGTCCACACCTTGGTGATCGAGCCGATCTGGAAGAACGTGTCACCGGTGACCGGCTCGTTCGTGTCGACGTTGCGCACACCTGCTGCCGCGTCAACGAATTCGCCGTTGTGCAGCACGGCTACTTGTGCGCCAACGACTCCGTGTTCTTCAAGCAACTCCGGCAACCTGCGCCTGATCCACTCGTTCACCGGCGCACCGCCGCCCGACCGTAGTGCAGCCACTTGACCCTGTCCTGTTCGTCGCGTCCACACAGGACGATCACGTCGTGGCGACCGCCCTCCTGCTCAACGGAGATCAACGCGTCGTCGCGAAATCCGACGTACTCGTACTCGCGGTCGTCGATCGGCGCAGTGTCGCCGCGAGGCACGACGCGCAACTTCACCCCGCGCTGGCCGCTCGCGGTCATGTGGAGGTCGGCTCGCAGGGCGCGGTAGACCCCGACGACCTTCTCGACGTCGATCGGGACAGCGACGGCGGGTGGCTCGGGGAACTCCCGCAGGGTGACGTTCGTCAACTCGCCCAGCACCGCCTGGTACACCGCCCGCGTCATCGGCAGAGCCGCACCGCCGTTGGTGAGCACTGCGACCGCGAGGCCGGCCGCCGGAATCACCCGCAGGTACGACTGGAAGCCCGGGGTCTGGCCGGTGTGGCCCACGCCGGTCAGGCCGTTGTCGTAGTCGTGCAAGACCCAGCCGAGACCCTGCCGTCCACCGGAGCCGAAGTCCGGTGGCACGACCTGGGTTTCGCGCATCGCGTTGAACACGGTCGTATCGAGATGCATGCGCACGAACTCGAGCAGGTCGCGCGCGCACATCGCGAGCACCGACCCGGCAGGTGCGTCCGCTTCCGGCGTCCGCTCCTCGACGGGCCTCAGTTCACCGTCCTTCGGCATGTGGCCCCCGGCGGTGCGGTGTCCGGTGTACTCGGCGTAGTGCGTGGCGGCGTTGCGCAAGCCGAGCCCTTCGATCAGCCGCTCGCGCAGGACGGTGTTGAAAGGCTTGCCGCGCAACACTTCCACGATCCGGCCGAGCACCACGAAACCGCTGTTGCAGTACACGTAGAGCTCGCCGGGCCGGCTCACCTGCTCAGTGCCGGCCATCCGCTCCAGGTACCTCTCCAGCATGTCGGCACCGTCGCCGGTGTCGAAGTAGAGATCGCCCTCGAAACCGGCGGTGTGGCTCAGCAGCTGGCGTGACGTGATGACCCTCGCGGCCCGCTCGTCCGCCAGCCTGAACTCCGGCAGCACGTCACGCACCGGGCGATCGAGGTCCAGCAGGCCCTCGTTCACCAGCTGCATGACCAGCGTGGCCGTCCACACCTTGGTGATCGAGCCGATCTGGAAGATCGTGTCGCCGGTGACCGGTTCGTTGGTGACGTTGTGCCGCACACCTGCCGCTGCGTCAACGATCTCGCCGTTGTGCAGCACCGCGACCTGGGCGCCGACGACGCCGTGCTCTTCGAGCAGTTCCGGCAGCCTTCGCTCGATCCACTGGTTCACTGGCGCACCGCCGCGCGACCGTAGTGCACCCACTTGACCCTGTCCTGCTCGTCGCGTCCACACAGGACGATCACCGAGTGGAATCCGTCCTTCTCCTCGACGGCGATCAACGCGTCGTCGCGGAACCAGGTGTACTCGTGCTCGTCGGTGTCGGTCAGCGCCTCGTAAACCTTGGTGCGGGGCACGTACCGCACCTTCACCCGGCCCTGTTCGCCCGCGGCGATGTGCACGTCGAGCCCCGCGGCGCGGTAGACCCCGACGACCCGTTCGACGTCGACCGGCACGGGGGTCGCGGGTGGCTTGGGGAGGCCGGGTAGGCGAGCGTTCGCCAGCTCGTGCATCGCCTTCTCGTACAAGGCTGTCACGACCGGCAGCGCCTCGCCGCCGTTGGTCAGGACCGTGATTGCGAAGCCCGCCTCGGGGATCACCCGCAGCCAGGCCAGAAAACCCAGGGTCTGGCCGGTGTGGCCCATGCCGGCCATGCCGTTGTCGTAGTCGTGCAGCATCCAGCCGAGGCCCTGCCGTCCGCCAAGGCCGAAGTCCGGTGGCACGACCTGGGTTTCGCGCATCGCGTCGAACTCGGTGGTCTCAAGGTGCATGCGCACGAACTCGAGCAGGTCGCGCGCGCACATCGCGAGCACCGACCCGGCCGGTCCGTCCGCCTCGGTCATCAGCTCGTCGACGGGCTTCAGCTCGGTGCCCAGGTGGCCTTCGGCAGCTCGCCGGCCGGAGTACTCCGCGTGGCGCGTGGCGGGCGTCCTCAGCCCCAGTCTGTCGACGAGCCGTTCACGGAGAACGGTGTGGAAAGGCTTGCCGCGCAACACCTCCACGAGCCGGCCGAGCACCACGAACCCGCTGTTGCAGTACGTGTAAAGCTCGCCGGGCGGAGTCTCCTGCTTCGCGTCGCCCATCAGCTCCAGGTACTTCTCCAGCATGTCGTCGCCGGTGCCGGTGTCGAGGAAGAGATCACCCTCGAACCCCGCCGTGTGGCTGAGGAGGTGGCGCGGCGTGATGACCTGCGCGGCCTGCTCGTCCGCGAGCCGGAACCGCGGGATGACGTCGCGCACCGGCCGGTCCAGGTCGAGCAGGCGCTCGTTCACCAGTTCCTGGATCAGCGTGGCCGTCCAGACCTTGGTGATCGACCCGATCTGGAAGATCGAGTCTGTGGTCACCGGTTCGTTGGTGACGTTGTTCAGCACACCCGCCGCCGTGTCGACGATCTCGCCGTTGTGCAGCACGGCGACCTGAGCTCCGACGATGCCGTGTTCTGCGATGAGTTCGGGCAGCCTGCGGTGCAGCCACTCGGCTGTCGTGTTCACGTTCCCCCCCAGAAGTGAAATTCTGTTCAGCGCGGTGAGAGCGGCACCGTCTTCGATCGCACCCACTTGAGCACCGCGGGCCACTCCCCGTAGCCCGCGTCGGTGTTGATGTGTGCGGCACCGGGCAGCACGTCGACCTCTATCCGCAACGCCTCGGCCAGCTGCTTGGCCACCGGCATCGGGCAGTACGGGTCGCCGTCGCCCACTACCAGGCGGGTCTCCGTGGCCGCGCGGCGCAGGCCGGCCGGGTCGAGCGGGGCCGGGAAGAACGACTTGATGGCTCGTTCCGGGTAGTCCGGCGCGGGCGGCGCCACCAGCAGCACGCGGTCCACGTGCCCGATGTTCTGGCGCGCGGCGTGGTGCAGCCAGAGGTAGCAGCCGAGCGAGTGCGCTACGACGACCCGTTCGCGATCGGTGGGAGCGGCTTCGAGATGGGTGTCGAGCTCGCGCAGCCAGGTGGTGAGGTCGGGCTCGTCCGGGTCGCTGAAGTGCGGCATGTCGGCGAGGCCGCCGTGCTCCGACACCGTGCGGGCCAGCCAGCTCTGCCAGTGGTCAGGGCCGGAGCCGGTCCAGCCGTGGAGGACGAGCACATGAGGCAGCGACATGCCTCCACCTTAGAACGGCGAAGGGCGCCCGGTCAGAAACCGGGCGCCCTTCAGATCGCAGAAATCAGGCCGACTTCTCTCGCCTTTCCCGGCGCGAGGGCTGCCGGGCCACGATCGTCGGGTTCACGTTCTCCTTCACCGTCTGCTCGGTGATGACGACCTTGGCGACGTCCGTGCGGCTCGGGATGTCGTACATCACCGGGAGCAGGACCTCTTCCATGATCGCGCGCAGGCCGCGAGCACCGGTTCCGCGCAGGATCGCCTGGTCGGCGATCGCTTCGAGCGCGGTCTTGGTGAACTCGAGCTCGACGCCGTCCATCTCGAAGAGCTTCTGGTACTGCTTCACCAGGGCGTTCTTCGGCTCTGTGAGGATCATCACCAGCGACGGCTTGTCGAGGTTCGTGACCGAGGCGACCATCGGCAGACGCCCGATGAACTCGGGGATCAGACCGAACTTGATCAGGTCCTCCGGCATGGAGTCGGCGAAGAAGTCCGACGCCTCCACCTCGGCCTTGGAACGGACCTCGGCACCGAAGCCCAGGCCGCGCTTGCCGACGCGGTCCTGAATGATCTTCTCCAGGCCCGCGAAGGCACCGGCCACGATGAACAGCACGTTCGTCGTGTCGATCTGGATGAACTCCTGGTGCGGGTGCTTGCGGCCGCCCTGCGGAGGCACCGACGCCGTCGTGCCCTCCAGGATCTTGAGCAATGCCTGCTGAACGCCCTCACCGGACACGTCGCGCGTGATCGACGGGTTTTCACTCTTTCGAGCGATCTTGTCGACCTCGTCGATGTAGATGATGCCGGTCTCGGCGCGCTTCACGTCGTAGTCGGCGGCCTGGATGAGCTTCAGGAGGATGTTCTCGACGTCCTCACCGACGTACCCGGCCTCCGTCAGCGCGGTCGCGTCGGCGATGGCGAACGGCACGTTCAGCATCTTCGCGAGCGTCTGCGCGAGGTAGGTCTTGCCGCACCCCGTCGGGCCGAGCATCAGGATGTTCGACTTCGCGAGCTCCACGCCGTCGTCACGACCCTCGCGCCCGCGGTCGCCCGCCTGGATGCGCTTGTAGTGGTTGTAGACGGCGACCGAGAGGGTCCGTTTGGCGTCGGACTGGCCGATGACGTACTGGTCGAGGAACTCGTGGATCTCGGCGGGCTTCGGAAGCTCGTCGAGCTTCACGTCACCGGCTTCTGCCAGCTCCTCCTCGATGATCTCGTTGCAGAGATCGATGCACTCATCGCAGATGTAGACGCCGGGGCCGGCGATGAGTTTCTTCACCTGCTTTTGACTCTTTCCGCAGAAAGAGCACTTCAGCAAGTCGCCGCCGTCACCGATACGCGCCATGACCGCTGACCTATGTCCCCTCCGGCGCACACCTGCTGTAGTGCGCCTGCTGACTTGCTGTGGCAGTCCCACTGGCTGTGGGTGCTGAGCCCGTTCTCCTGACGGTACCTGGCCCACCCCGTTTCAGGGGAGGACCAGCGTCCCCCTGACCCGCCGATCAGGCCAGTTAACCGATCTCATCGGCGTGTCGGGTGGGCGGACAGTGCCTGGGGGCTGGGGTTTCCCAGCCCTCAGGACGACCTTCAGGACTTGGCGGAAAGCTTGCGGTAGGGCAGCACCGTGTCGACGATGCCGTATTCCTTGGCCTCCTCGGCCGTCAGGATCCGGTCGCGCTCGATGCTCTCGCGAACCTCCTCTGCCGTCCGGTTGGTGTGCCGCGCGAGGGTGGACTCCATCAGGCGGCGCACGCGCTGGATCTCGTTCGACTGGATCTCCAGGTCGGACACCTGACCGTACGCGCCCTCCATCGAAGGCTGGTGGATCAGGATTCGCGCGTTCGGCAGCGCGTGGCGCTTACCGGGCGTGCCGGCGGCCAGCAGCACCGCGGCGGCCGATGCGGCCTGGCCGAGGCAGTACGTCTGGATGTCCGGGCGGACGAACTGCATGGTGTCGTAGATGGCCATCAGCGAGGTGAACGAACCACCCGGCGAGTTGATGTACATCAGGATGTCGCGGTCCGGGTCCTCGGACTCGAGCACCAGCAGCTGCGCCATGACGTCGTTGGCCGAGGCGTCGTCAACCTGCACGCCGAGGAAGATGATGCGCTCCTCGAACAGCTTGTTGTACGGGTTCGACTCCTTCATGCCATAGCTGGTGCGCTCGACGAACGACGGCAGCACGTACCGCGACTGAGGCATGTGGAACTGGCTCACTTGAGGTCTCCTAGCTGACGTCAGTTGTTCGAGTCGCCGACGGGCTGGGCCCTGGTGACGACCTTGTCGACGAAGCCGTACTCCAGCGCTTCCTGCGCCGTGAACCAGCGGTCGCGGTCCGAGTCGCGGGTGATGGTCTCGAGCGTCTGGCCGGTGTGCTCGGCGATCAGCTCGGCCATCTCGCGCTTGGTGCGCGTCAGCATGTCCGCCTGGATCGCGATGTCCGCTGCCGTGCCGCCGACACCCGCCGACGGCTGGTGCATCAGGATCCGGGCGTGCGGAAGCGCGTGGCGCTTGCCGGGGGTACCCGCGGAGAGCAGGAACTGGCCCATCGAGGCCGCGAGACCCATCGCGTACGTGGCCACGTCCGGCTCGATGAGCTGCATCGTGTCGAAGATGGCCATGCCCGCGGTGACGGAACCGCCCGGCGAGTTGATGTAGAGGGTGATGTCCTTCTCGGGGTCCTCAGCGGCCAGCAGCAGCAGCTGAGCGGTGATCTGGTTGGCGATGCCCTCTTCGACCTGTGATCCCAGGACGATGATCCGCTCGCGGAGCAGCCGCTCGTACACCGAGTCGTTGAGGTTCATCCCGGCGGTGGCCGACCGCATCTCGGGGGTCGGGAAGGAGTGCTGCGTCACGTCTGCCTGCCTAACTCCAGGTGGAACGAATCTGGATGCGAAAACTCTCTGCGATCGACCTTAACGAAGGCGGGCGGCGTCAGATGCCCGACACCGCCCGCGTTCGCTCTAGGCGTTACTTCTCGCCGTCCTCATCGGACTTGGTCTCGCCGAAGAGCTCGTCGAGGTCCAGCTTCTGGCCGGCCGAGTCGCTCACCGTGGCCTGGCGCACAACGCTCGCGAGCGCCTTGCCCCTGCGGACGTCGGCGAAGATCGCGCCGAGCTGGCCGGACTGCTGGGCGCGCTTGACGTACTCGTCCGGCGAGATGCCGAAGCGCTGGGCCTGGTAGATGATCCGCTCGGTCAGCTCGCCGTCGGACACGGTGACCTGCTCGGCGTCGGCGATCGAGTCGAGCACCAGCTGCGTCTTGACGGCCTGCTCGGCGGCCTTGCGCAGCTCGGCGTCGAACTCCTCCTCCGACTGGCCCTGCTCCTCCAGCCACGCCGCGAACTTCGCGTCGTCGTGGTCGAAGGCGTGCACGGCGTCGTGCTTGCGGGCGTCGATCTCGCCCTGGACGATGCCCTCCGGCAGCGGGACCTCGGTGGTCTCCAGCAGCACCTCGAGGACCTTGTCGCGCGCCTGGACGCCCTGCTGCATCTTCTTGACGCGGCCCAGGCGGGTCTTCAGGTCGTCCTTGAGCTCGTCGAGCGTGTCGAACTCGCTGGCGAGCTGCGCGAACTCGTCGTCCAGCTCGGGGAGCTGACGCTCCTTGACGGAGTTCAGCACCACGGACACCTCGGCGTCACGGCCGGTGTGCTCGCCCGCGACGAGCGTGGTGGTGAAGGTCTTGGTCTCACCCTCGGACGCGCCGACGAGCGCGTCGTCGATGCCCTCGACGAGCTGGCCGGAGCCGATCTCGTAGGACAGGCCGCTGGTGCGCGCCTCTTCGACCTCTTCGCCGTCGACCGTGGCGGACAGGTCGACGCTGACGAAGTCGCCGGTCTCGGCCGGACGGGTCACGCCGGCGAGCGTGCCGAAGCGGGCGCGGAGCTCGTCGAGCTGGGTGGTCACGTCCTCCTCGGTGACCTCCTGCTCGTCGACGGTCACGGCCAGCTCGCCGAACGCGGGCACGGTGATGTCGGGACGAACGTCGACCTCGGCGGTGAACTCGAGCGTCTCGCCGTCCTCGATCTTGGTGACCTCGAAGTCGGGACGACCGAGCGTGCGCACCTCACCCGCGGAGACCGCTTCCAGGTACTTGGCCGGGATGGCCTCCTGGATGACCTCGTCCAGCACCGGAGCGCGGCCGATGCGGCTCTCCAGCACCTTGGCGGGGGCCTTTCCCGGACGGAAGCCGGGGATGCGGACCTGCTTCGCGAGCTTCCGGTACGCCTGGTCGAAGTTCGACTTGAGCTCGTCGAACGGCACCTCGACGTTGATCCGGACCCTCGTCGGGCTCAGGTGCTCGACGGTGCTCTTCAACGTGGACTCCTCGATACGAACAAGAACGTGCAAGACAGCCGGTACTGCCACACTTGGCGCCCGGATTCCCAGCGAGTCTAGGCGAGACCCGCGCTGTGACCGCCGCCACCCCTGCACCGCGGCTCCCGTTCCGCACCGTGACCGGACTGTGAGCCGCACCCAATTGGCTGTGTGCCGGCGGTCGAGCCGACCGCGATCCGGGCTTCGAGCTCAACTTGGGGGAATCACGATGACGCGCAAGGGCACCAGACTCCTCGCGGCCGGCGCGGCGGCCGCCGCGCTGCTGAGCACCACCGTCCCCACGGCCAACGCGGCCACGCCGCCAGAGGCCACGGTCGCCGCGTACATCTACACCGACGGCACCACCTCAGAGGCGCTGACCGCAGAGAACGCCAACCTCTCCGCACCGCACCTGGCCTCCGGCTACACCGAGTCCCACCCCGGCTGGGACATCCGCCTGTCCGACGAGACCTACGGCGCAGGCCTGCCAACGCAGGAGCTGCGCGCCAACGCCTCCCACACCGACACGAGGGCCAGCGCGGACAGCGGCGGCTTCGTCTCACTGGTCGACCGCGACCCTCGCGGCGTCCCGTTCGCGGTGGTGAAGCTCGGCTACCGCAGCTACTACTGCACAGTCGACGGCCCCTACTACACCAGCGACAAGAGCAGCCCGCGTCTGTGGCTGCGCCAGGCCGACGGCGAGCTGTACGAGATCAGGGGCGAACTCTCCAGCTGGACGAGCACCGTGCCCCCGCGCTTCTACAACAGCCCCCGAATCCCCACCACCGTGAAGGTCAACCGCTTCACCACCCCCGCCGAGCTCGCCGCGTACCCCGAGTTCGCCAAGTACGACGGCCGCACCAATACCGGTGCGGGAGCCTACGAACTGCAGATCACCCAGCAGGACACGACCTACCGCATCCTCGTGGCCGCAGCCGCCGCGTCCTGCTAACCAGAACACCCTCTCGGCGCCGCCGCCCACCCCAGGGCTACGGCGCCTTTTGTTCGCCTCGCAAACCACTTAACAGAAAAGAGTCACCCAACTACGGCCCGTCAAAGGCTCCGTCTCAATTTCACTCTTTCGGCCGCAACCGCCTTTCGCGACCGATCAAGATGACTCCATAAGCACCAATGATCCCCGCGCAGCGGACCGGTAGCGTTGCGACGCCCGAACCATCCGTAACAGGACCACGGGAACGAACGAGAAAAAGTCGTCGCACTGTTTTACCCCGAGGATCCGCCTGATGGAGACACGCCAGCTTCTCGCGTTCACAACCGTGGTACAGACAGGGAGCTTCACCAAGGCCGCTGCCACGCTCAACTGCTCGCAGCCGACCATCACCACGCGCATCAAGGCGCTGGAGGAGGCCCTCGGGGTCGTCCTTTTCCGACGCCTCCCCCGAGGTATCCAGATGACGTCCGCGGGCGTAGAACTGCTTCCGTTCGCGCGAAACATCATCAACCTCACCGAAAAGGCCCGAAAAGCCATCACGATGAACGGCGAGCCCCACGGCAAACTCGTCATCGGTTCCGCACAGAGTTTGACCGACTACCGTCTGCTACCGCTCATCGAATACATGTGCTGGCGCTACCCCTCGGTCCAACTCTCACTGCACTCGCGCAACGCCATCAACAACCTGAACTCAGTACGCGACGGCCAACTCGACTGCGCCTTCTTCATCGGCGCGATCGAACCGCGCGAAGGCCTGGAAACAACAGTCCTCTGCCCCGAGCCTCTGGTCATGGTCGCGGGCCCGAACCACATGCTCGCCCAACGCCAGTCCCTGACCGAGGACGACATAACCAGCAGCACCGTGATCCGCGCAGAAAACGGCGCGTCCTACCACGAACTCTTCGAACAGTCGCTCGGCTACGACGACACCCGCGCCCCCGTCCTGGAACTCGACTCGGTGGACGCCGCCAAACGCGCCGTAGCCTCCGGCCTGGGCATCGCCCTGATGCCAGAGGTCACCGTGTCCGCAGAGCTCACCGACGGCAGGTTGGTCCGCTTGCCCTGGTCCCCGACTTTCCGCGTCTACACGCAGTTCGGCTGGCGCCAGGACAACTCGACGAACCCGGCGGTAACAGCCCTGGTCTCGGCAGCGGCACAAGTGGTCAGCGACCAGGTCGCGTCCCTGACCTAGTAGCCACCAGACAGCAGGACGAGGACCGAAGGCCCGAGCCGAACGCGAAGGCGGAGCCGAGCGCGCCCTTCACACAGCCAGCGGGTGGGGTGGTCCCGTCACGAGTCGTACCGACGCGTCCTGCCGCCTCCGTGCGACTCGTGACGGGACCACCCCACACCAACAGCACCACCTACGCAGCCGCAAGCCGCCAAAAGCAACAGGCGTGCCATCAACCCGCGCGCGGCGCTGGACTGGTCTTTGATCAGATTGGCGGGGTCTGGGGCGGAGCCCCAGAAAGCAGCAGGAACACAAGCACGCAACCCAACCCACCTACGGACAACAAACCGGCACCCGCCAACGCAACAGGGAGACAACCTACGAAACCGGCGCAACCCCAGAAGACCCCCGAACAACCAACTCAGGCAACACATCCTCAACATCGGTAGGCAAGGCCCCCTCGATCACAGCCCCCAAAGCCCGAGCAGCCCGAGCCCCGAACGCGAACGTGTCCCGAGACAACGCAGTCAACCGCCCATGCTGACACAAAACCGAGTCGTCCCAAGCCACAAGTGACAACTCCGAAGGCACCGCAACCCCCAACGAGGAAGCCACCTCAGCCCCAGCCACCGCCATCACGTCGTTGTCGTACACGATCGCCGTAGGCGGAGAAGAAGACGACAACAGAGCCCGCGTGGCCACAGCCCCGGACTCAGCCGTGTAGTCCCCAGGAACGATCACACCATCCACAACGGACTCGACAAAGGCGGCGTCTCGCCGCACGGTGTGCAGCAGGGACGGCAACCCGGCGACCCGGGCGATCCGCCGATGCCCCAACGACTTCAAGTACTCGACCACCGAGGTCATGGCCGCATAGTCGTCGGCCCAAACAGAGGCCAACTCCCCGTGGTGGCCAGCCCCACCCACCACGACGGCCGGCAACCCCAGCGAAGTCATCAACTCCACCCGAGGATCCGACACCAGCAGATCCACGAGGAACACGCCGTCAACCCGATGCTCAGCCCACCACCGCTGGTACAGGGCGATCTCATCCGACCGAGAAGCCACCACCTGCAACAACAGCGCGGAAGACATCTCGGACTGCATCCCGGCGATCAGCTGGAAGAAGAACGCCTCGTCCCCCAAAGCCCGAGGCGGCCGCACCAGCACCAGCCCCACCGCGTCGGCTGAAGCAGACGACAACGCCCGAGCGGTGACCGACGGCCGGTACCCGAGAGACGAAGCCACCTCCAGCACACGGGCACGCGTCGACTCGGACACCCCGGACCGGCCGTTCAACGCGAGCGACACAGCACCCTTCGACACCCCGGCCGCGGCCGCGATGTCCTTGATGGTCGGCCTCTTCACCGCAACGCACCCTGTCCGGAACGAGACAACAAGACGGTCGGAGGCTAGCCGGAGATAAACCGGTTTAGCTAGGGTCCGCGACCAAGGAGGTGGGTGTCAATGAAGAGGCGCACGTTCCTCGCGGGCCTGGCGGCGGTGCCCGTCGCGGGATGCGGACTGTCCGGCAACACAGCGAGCAACTCGGCGGCGAACGGTCAGGTCACCGGCGAGATCACGTTCCAGACCTGGTCTCTCAAGCCGAAGTACACCGACTACGTCAACGGTGTCGTCGACGCGTTCCAGAAGCAGCACCAGGGCACCACCGTGAAGTGGGTGGACCAGCCGGCCGACGGGTACCTGGCCAAGGTCATGGCCGACGCGAGCGCGGGCAGCCTGCCCGACGTCATCAACGTCCCGCCGGACCTCAGCTTCCCGCTCGCCAAGGCCGGGCAGCTCGTCAACCTCGACGAGTCCCTGAAAGACGCCAAACCGGAGTACCTCGAGAACGCCTGGCAGGCGTTCGAGATCCCCGGCAAGGGTGGCTGCTACGGCTTTCCGTGGTACCTCAACACCGGCCCGATCTTCTACAACAAGGCGTTGTTCCAGCAGGCCGGCCTCGACCCGAACAAGCCACCGGCGAACTTCAAGGAGCTCGAGGAACAGGCCCTCAAGCTCGCCGAGAAGAAGATCGCGATGCTCGGCCAGACGCCGTCGATCGCGGATTTCGGGCTGTACGGCGTGAAGGTGTTCGAGAACGACAAGTTCACCTTCAACGAGCCCAAGGGCGTCGAGTTCGTCGAAAGCTACAAGCGGATGTACGACGCGGGCGCGCTGATCCCCGAGGCGCTCACGCAGAACTACACCGGCGCCGGCGCGAAGTTCATGGCCCAGCAGACCGCGCTCAACCCCGGCAGCGCGTACGACCTCGGCAAGTTCAAGACAGACGCGCCCAGCCTCTACGCGAACATCGGCATCACCAAGCCCATCACGAACACGGGCAGCGCCAACATGTTCCTGCACGGCGTGAGCGTGCCGAAGAGCAGCAAGAACCAGGCGACCGCGCTCGCGTTCGGCCGGTTCGTCACCAACGCCGAGAACCAGGTGAAGTTCGCGAAGCTCGCGTCGATCTTCCCCTCCACGTCGAAGGGCGGGGACGACCCGTACTTCACCACGGAGGACGGCAGCGACGAGGCACGCGTGCGCGTCGCCGCGGCCAAGCAGCTCAAGACCGCGGTGAACTACACGCCGGTGCAGTTCAGCGACCAGATGCGCGAAGCGCTCCTGCAGCAACTGGCCGACGCCATGCTCGGCAAGAAGTCACCGAAGCAGGCGTTGGACGACGCCGTCAACGAGTGCAACCGACTGCTGAAGTGAACCAATGACCCACAGGCCCTACACGCCGTGGCTGTTCCTGTTGCCAGGACTGGCCGTCTGCATCATGTTCACGATCTTCCCGTTCCTGAACATGATCGTGCTCGCGTTCACCGACGCGAGCGCGCTGGGCAGCGGCCAGTTCACCGGTGTGGACAACTTCGTGCGGATGGCGCAGGACCCGAAGTTCTGGCTGGCCGCGCGCAACAGCCTGCTCTACATGGTGTGCGTCGTGCCGCCGTTGGTGCTGTTGCCGCTGCTGATCGCGATGCTCGCACAGAAGATCGTGCCGGGCATCGGGATCTTCCGCACGGCGTTCTTCACGCCGGTGATCGCGTCCGCGGTCGTGGTCGGGCTCATCTGGACGTGGCTGCTGGACAGCCGCGGCCTGGTGAACAACGTCGTCGAAGCGTTGGGCGGCACCAGAATCGGGTTCCTCACCGACTCGACACTGCTGCTGGTCAGCTCGATGGTGGTGACGGTCTGGCGCGGCCTTGGCTACTACATGGTGATCTACCTGGCCGCGCTCGCGAACGTGCCGAAGGACCTGCACGAGGCCGCGATGGTCGACGGCGCGGGACCGGTCAGGAGGTTCTGGTCGGTCACCGTGCCCTCACTGCGTCCCACGATGGTGCTCGTCGCGGCGCTGAGCGCGGTCAACGGGTTCCGCGTGTTCTCCGAGATCTACCTGCTCTCCGGCGGGTCCGGCGGTCCTGGCGGGGCGAGCACCACGATGGTGATGCTCATCCAGCTGACCGGCCGCGGCCTCACCGGTGAGGTCGGGTACGCCTCGGCGCTGAGCTTCGTGCTCTTCGTGATCCTGCTGGGGCTCCTGCTGATCACCCTCAAGCTCAACCGCAGGGAGGACCAGCTGTGAAGCTCGTGCTCCGCTACAGCGCGCTGCTGGCCATCCTCGCGATCAGCATCGGGCCGTTCCTGTGGCAGTTCGCGACCAGCATCAAGGGACCGAACGAGGACGTCTTCGTCCCCGACTTCATCCCGGACGACCCGACGTTCGGGAACTACGCCGCGGTCGCCGACGTCGTGCCGGTCTGGACGTTCGCGCTCAACTCGCTGGGAGTGGCGAGCGTCAACGTCATCACGAACTGCCTCGGCGCGGCCATGGCCGGATACGCCTTGGCACGGCTGAAGTTCCGAGGCCGCAAGCTCGCCGGTGTGATCTTCGCCAGCAGCATCCTGGTGCCGTTCGAGGCGATTCTGATCTCGCTGTTCCTGGTGATGCGCGGGCTCGGGCTCACCAACACGCTCACCGGCGTCGTGCTGCCCGGCTCGATCGCCGCGCTCAACGTCCTGTTGCTGCGCAACGCCTTCCTCGCACTCCCCGCCGAAGTCGAGGAAGCCGCGGTCATCGACGGCGCCAACGCGTGGCAGCGGTTCACCCGCCTCGCGCTGCCGTCGGTGAAGGGCACGCTGGTCGTGGTGGCGCTGTTCTCGTTCATGTTCAGCTGGGACGACTTCCTCTGGCCGCTCGTGGTGCTGAGCGACCAGGAGAAGTACACGCTCACCATCGGCCTGGCGTACCTCCAGGGCACGTTCGTGCAGAACCAGCGGCTGGTGGCGGCGGGCACGATCATCGCCGTTCTCCCGCTGATCCTGCTGTTCCTGTTGCTGCAAAAGCACTTCTTCCGCGGTGTCGGAGAAGGCGCGATCAAGGGATGAAACCCCAGAAGGAGATTCGGCCTTGCGTTTCGGCGTGAACTACACCCCGTCGACCGGCTGGTTCCACCACTGGCTCGACTTCTCCATCGACGACGTCAAAGCCGACTTCGAGTCCATCGCCGGCCTCGGCCTCGACCACGTGCGGGTGTTCCCGCTGTGGCCGGTGTTCCAGCCCAACCGCGGACTGGTCCGCCCCAAGGCCGTCGAGCAGCTCGCGCAAATGCTCGACGCCGCCCACGAGACCGGTCTGGACGTGCAGGTCGACGTGCTGCAGGGCCACCTGTCGAGCTTCGACTTCTACCCGTCGTGGGTGCAGACCTGGCACCGCCGCAACATCTTCACCGACGCCGAGGTGATCAGCGGGCAGAGGTTCTACATCCGCACGCTCGCCGAGGCGCTGAAAGACAAGCCCAGCTTCCTCGGCTTCACCCTGGGCAACGAGGTCAACCTGCTCACCGAATCGAACCCCTGCACGCCGGAACAGGCCGGCGAGTGGATCGACACGCTGCTCGCCGAGTGCGACAAGGCCGCACCGGGCCGGCCGCACGTCCACTCCGAGTACGACGCCGTCTGGTACGAGAGCGAACACTCGTTCCTGCCCGAGCACGCCGCCAACAAGGGCGCGATGACGACAGTGCACTCGTGGGTCTTCAACGGCACGGCACAGCGTTACGGGTCTCTCTCCGCCGAGAGCGTCCATCACGCCGAATACCTCGTCGAACTGGCGAAGGCGCACGCGAAGGACCCGCAGCGGCCCGTGTGGCTGCAGGAGGTCGGCGCCGCCCAGCCCGAGATCAGTGCCGAGCAGGCGCCCGAGTTCGCGGAGCAAACGCTTGCGAACGTGCTGACCTGCGCGAACCTGTGGGGCATCACGTGGTGGTGCTCGCACGACGTCGACCGTGCGCTGGTGGACTTCCCCGATCGCGAGTACGAGTTGGGGCTGTTGACGACGGAACGCAAGGTCAAGCCGCTCGGAGAAGCGATCGCCCGGATCGTCCGCGACGCAGGGCGAGAGGCGACGCCGGCACCGGTCGAGCGCACGCCGATCAAGCTGCACGGCAACCGGCCCTCGTGGGGACCGGGTGGCGCTTTCTTCGAAGAGTGGATGAATCTCGCGCGCAACGGCGTGCGGGCCTCGATCGAGCTGGGGTGAACACATGCACGACGAACGCGCGCTGCTGGAAGAACGACTCAACCGCACGCTGAAGGAACGCATCCGCCCGGCGATCTACGGCGAGACCGCACCGCTCGACCTGGCCGTGTGGACCGTGCCGGACGAGCCCGTCCCTGTCGGGGAAGCCCTTCGAGCCACCTACGAACCGGCGAGCGTCGGCGACGCCTGGGGCGCACCGTGGAGCACGAGCTGGTTCAGGCTGACCGGGCAGGTTCCGCAGGCGTGGCAGGGCAAGCAGGTCGAGGTCGTGCTGGACCTCGGCTTCACCCACCCCGGCCCCGGCTTCCAGTCGGAAGGCCTCGCGTACAACGCGGCCGGCGAACCGATCAAGGGCATCGAACCGCGCAACACGTACCTGCCAGTGGACGGCTCGGAAGTCCTGTTCTACCTGGAGGCCGCGGGCAACCCGACGATCCTGGACTTCCACCCGTTCCTGCCGACCCCGCTGGGAGACAAGGAAACTGCGGGGTCCGAGCCGTTGTACAAGATCCTCAAGGCTGAGCTCGCGGTGTTCCAGCCGCAGGTGTGGCACCTGATGCTCGACATCGAGGTGCTGCAGAGCCTGATGAAGGAACTGCAGGAGCACGACCCGCGCCGGCACAAGATCCTGCACGCGCTGGACCGGGCGATGGACGCGCTGGACCTCAACGAGGTCGCCGCCACCGCCGACCTGGCACGACAAGAGCTTTCCGGTGTGCTGGCGTTGCCCGCGAACGCCTCCGCGCACAAGGTCTCCGCGATCGGCCACGCGCACATCGACAGCGCCTGGTTGTGGCCGCTGAGGGAAACCGTCCGCAAGTGCGCCAGGACGTTCTCGAACGTCACCAAGCTGATGGACGAGTATCCGGACTTCTACTTCGCGTGCTCCCAGGCGCAGCAGTACGCCTGGATGAAGGACCACCACCCGCACGTGTGGGACCGGGTCCGCGAGAAGGTCCGGAGTGGACAGTTCGTGCCGGTCGGCGGCATGTGGGTCGAGTCGGACACGAACATGCCCGGCGGCGAGGCGATGACACGCCAGCTCGTGCACGGCAAGCGCTTCTTCCTGGACAACTTCGGGGTGGAGACGGAAGAGGTCTGGCTGCCGGACTCGTTCGGCTACAGCGCCGCGCTCCCCCAGCTGATCAAGCTCTCGGGCTCGCGCTGGTTCCTGACGCAGAAGCTGTCGTGGAACCAGATCAACAAGTTCCCGCACCACACGTTCTGGTGGGAGGGCATCGACGGCACCCGGATCTTCACGCACTTCCCGCCGGTCGACACCTACAACTCCTCTCTTTCAGGTGAGGAGCTGGCCCGCGCGTCGCGCCAGTTCGCCGAGCACGCCAAGGCTTCGCGGTCGCTGGTGCCGTTCGGGTACGGCGACGGCGGTGGCGGCCCCACCCGCGAGATGATGGAGACCGCGCACCGGGTCGCGAACCTCGAAGGCTCACCGACGGTTCGGGTGGAACCTCCGCGCGACTTCTTCCAGGCCGCGCAGGACGAGTACCCGGACGCACCGGTGTGGGCGGGCGAGCTGTACCTGGAGAAGCACCGCGCCACCTACACCACGCAGGCCAAGACCAAGCAGGGCAACCGGCGCAGCGAACACCTGCTGCGCGAGGCGGAGCACTGGGCGACCGCGGCCGCGCTGGAGGGCCACGAGTACCCGTACGACGACCTCGACAGGCTGTGGAAGACCGTGCTGCTGCACCAATTCCACGACATCCTGCCGGGCAGCTCGATCGCCTGGGTGCACCGCGAGGCCGAGGCCACCTACGCTCGTGTGGCGTCCGAGCTGAAGGCGCTGACCTCCAAGGCCATCGACGCGATCAAGGGCGACGGCGACGAGGAGCTGACGTTCGACGTGCTCGGAGGCTGCGCACCAAAGCCGTTCGTCGCGCCCGTCGACGGCGTTCTGGACAACGGCAGGCTTCGCGTCACGATCGACGCCGACGGCATCGTGCTGTCCATCCTGGACCTGGAGGAGAACCGCGAGGTCCTGCCGCCGCACGGGTTCGCAGGCATGCCCCAGCTGCACCGCGACAACCCGAACCAGTGGGACGCCTGGGACATCGACCCGTTCTACCGCAACTGGAAGGCCGACCTGGTCCCGTCCGAACGGGTCGACTCCTCCGACGGCGTGGTCGTGCGGGCGAAGTTCGGCAACTCGGTGCTCACCCAGACCATCCGGCTGCGGGAAGGCGCCAAGCAGGTCGACTTCGACACCGAGGTCGACTGGCAGGAACGGGAGAAGCTGCTCAAGATCGCGTTCCCGCTCGACCTGCGCGCCGAGGTCTCGACCGCGGAGACCCAGTTCGGGCACCTGCACCGCCCGGTGCACACCAACACCTCGTGGGAGGCCGCGAAGTTCGAGATCTGCGCCCACCGCTTCCTGCACGTCGGCGAGCCCGGCTACGGCGTCGCGGTGGTCAACGACTCGACCTACGGCCACGAGGTCACCCGCACCACCCGTGAGGACGGCGGAACCACCACGACCGTGCGCCTGTCCCTGCTGCGCGCACCGCGGTTCCCCGACCCGGAGACCGACCAGGGCGAGCACCGCTTCCGCTACGCCCTCGTGGTCGGAGCGGGAGTGCAGGAAGCGATCGACGCCGGGTACCGCATCAACCTGCCGCCGCAGGCCGTCCGCGGCTCAGCCGCACCAGAACCGTTGGTGCGGACCGACAACCCCGCGGTCAGGGTCGAGGCCGTGAAGCTGGCCGACGACCGGTCGGGCGACGTCGTCGTCCGGCTTTACGAGGCGCACGGCGGTCGTGCACGCGCCTCGATCAGCACCTCCTTCGCGTACAAGGGAATCCAGGAGACCGACCTGCTCGAACGGCCTCTCGGTGACGCCTCGGCAGAGGTGGTGCTGCGCCCCTTCCAAGTGATCACCCTGCGGATTACGAGGTAGCGCATGAAGAAGCTGTTCCTGGCCTTGCTGCTGGTGGTGCTCGCCGCACCACCGGCGCAGGCCGCAACCCAGAAGCGGACCGTCGTCTACTACCAAACCCAGTACAGCAACGGTGCGACCGGAACGTACGTCTCGCCGAAGCCTCTGATCGACCGCAACACCGGCGTGACGGACGTCCTCGTCGCCGCGATCCACCTCAACGACAACAAGATCGTCCACCTCAACGACCACCCGCCGTCGCACTCGCGGTACACGCAGATGTGGAAGGACCTCGCCGCGATGCAGGCACGCGGCGTCAACGTGATCGGCATGGTGGGCGGCGCGGCGCCGGGCTCGTTCCAGCGGCTCGACACCAGGTTCACGGAGTACTACCCGTTGCTGCGAGACGTGATCCGCACGTACAAGCTCAACGGCGTGGATCTCGACGTCGAGGAGCGCATGTCGATCGCGGGCATCCGGCGGGTGATCGACCAGCTGAAGGCGGACTTCGGCGCGGGCTTCATCGTCACGCTCTCGCCGGTCGCCAGCGCCTTGCAGGGCGGCGGCAACCTGTCCGGCTTCAACTACGAGGACCTGTACCGCAGCCACGGTTCGAAGATCGCGTGGTTCAACGGCCAGTTCTACAACGGCTGGGGCAACGCCGGCAGCACCACCAACTACGACCAGATCATCAACCGGCGGGTGATCCCGGCGAACAAGGTCGTGCTCGGCACGCTCACCAACCCGGCCAACGGCGGGTCGGGCTACGTGAACATGACGACGCTGGGCAACACCGTGCGGTCGTTGAAGACCAAGTACGCCAACTTCGGTGGCGTGGCGGGGTGGGAGTACTTCAACTCGCTGCCCGGCGGCACCGCGGCGCCGTGGCGGTGGAGCGCGGACGTGACGGCGATGCAGCGCTAGTTCCACCGTGAACGGGCGGGGTGCCCGGCACCCCGCCCGTTCACGAGCGAACCTGCGGTGCGACGTTCGGCGCAGGCCCCTTACGCGGCCGCGGGAGCCTCTAGGACCTGCGCCTCAGCACCGGAGTAAGGGGTCTCACGGCGCAGCCTTACGTGATCGTCTGATGTAAGGGCCCACCCCTCAGCAGCACTCTCATCCTCATCAGCAAGACGAACTGAGGAGTGAGTCAGATGGAGTGGACGCCCGAGGCGATCAAGGCGGAGATGGACTACCGGCAGGCCGCCCTGTGGGAGGACGCCCGCCGCGTCCAGGAGTACTACCGCAACGGCGGGAAGCCCCGCTCGTGGTGGCACCGGATGACACACCGGCACGAGCCTGAGGTCCCCAACGGACAACAGGCTGCCTGGATGCCGGGGGTGGTCGTGGGGTGGTTCCTCTCGTCCGGGAACCACCCCACGACCTTGCGCTGACTACGCCTTGGCCAGCCAGGCCTTCACCTTGTCGGCGTTGGCCTCCGCCCACTTCTTGGCGGCGTCCTCCGGCTTCATCTTGTCCTCGGCGATGTACTTCGCGACCGTGTTCTGGTCCTCGTTGGTCCACTTGAAGTTCTTGACCAACTGGAACGCCGGGCCGTTGGCGTCGGCGAACTTCTTGGACACGATCTTGTCGAGGTCGTAGTCCGGGTAGTCGCAGGCGACCTTCTCGGCGTCGGCGTCACAGCCCGCCTTGTACTCGGGCAGCTTCACCTTCGCGAGCTTGATCTCGTTGAGCAGCCACTGCGGCGAGTAGAAGTAGCCGATGACCCACTTCTTGTCCTTCTCCGCCTGGCGGAACGCCTGGATCAGAGCGGTCTCGCTGCCGCCGTAGACGACCTTGTAGTTGAGGTTCAGGTTCTTCACCAGAGCCTCGTCGTTGGTCACGAACGACGGGTCGCCGTCGAGCAGCTGGCCCTTGTCGCCGGACTCGGACGTCTTGAACTGGTCGGCGTACTTGTTGAGGTTGTTCCAGTCGAGGATGTCGGGGTGCTCCTTGGCGAGCCACGGCGGCACGTACCAGCCGATCTGGCCCTTCACACCCGTCGAGCCCGCGCTGACGGCGGTCTTCTGCTCGTCGATGTACTTCTTGCGCAGGTCGTCATGGCCCCAGTTCTCGACGACGGCGTCGACCTCACCGGTGCCGAAGCCCTGCCAGGCGACCTCTTCCTTGAGCTCCTTCTTGGTCACCTTGCACTTGAGCTCCTTCTCGGCCACGTACGCGAGCACTGCCGCGTTTGCCTCGTAACCGACCCACGGGTTGATCGCGAGGTTGAACGTGCCGCAGTCACCGGCCGCACCCGACGAGGTGTCACCGACCTTGGCGCCACCGCAACCGGCCAGTACCACGAGCGCCACGAGCCCTGCGCTCACAGTTCCCAGCACGTTGTGCCTAGCCACTTCCGAACCTCCTAGTTGGTCCACCGCTTGGCGGCCGCCTGGGTGAGGCGGTCGAGCATCACGCCCAGCACGACGATCGCGACACCGGCCGCGAGCCCCTTGCCGTACAACTGGCCTTGCGAGAATCCGGCGACGACGTCGTAGCCGAGCGCGCCGGCGCCGACGAGACCGCCGACGACGACCATCGAGAGCACGTAGATCAGCCCCTGGTTGGCGGCGAGGGTCAACGCCCCGCGCGCCATCGGCAGCTGCACCTTCACGATCGTCTGCCACGAGCTGGAACCGAGTGCCGTGGAAGCTTCGACGGTCGCGGGCGACACCGCGCGCACACCGTCCGCGATGATCTTGATGGCGACCGGGGCTGCGAACACCACGGCCGCGATGATCGCGGTGAAGCGGGACGCGGCGAACAAAGCGAGGAACGGCACCAAGTACACGAACGCGGGCATCACCTGTGCGGCGTCGAGAATCGGCCGGATGGCCCGGTCCGCGCGCCTGCTGCGGCCCATCCACACGCCGACCACGACGCCGAGGACCATCACCATGATCGTGGCGACCAGAGTGGACGCCAGCGTGATCATCGAGTCCTGCCACAGGCCGGTCGCGACCAACAGACCGAGGCACACCGCGGAGACCACAGCGGACTTCAGGCCACCGATCATGAACGACAGCGCCACGATCACCAGGGCCACCAGGAACCACGGCGACTCCGCCAGCAGCGCCTGCAACGGGTTGATCAGCGCGAACGTGACGAAGTCCTTGAAGCCGCCCGTGATCACCGGCAGCGAGTCCTGCACCCACTCCGTCACGGCCGTCGCGCCCTGCCGGATGGAGCTGCCGATCTCCACGTCCGTCGGGAACTCCGCCGCCCACAGGTAGGTGTACGAGAAGTACACGGAGACGCCCGTGACGCCGAGGCCGCTGAACAGCGCCCAGCGCGGGAGCGAGCGGCGTTCGGTCGCGGCGGTCGTCACGCGGTCCAGCACGATCGCCAGCACCACGATCGCCAGGCCCGCGTTGAACGCCGTGCCGACGTCGAGCGTCTGCAACGCCTTCACCACGGTCTTGCCGAGACCCGGCGCGTCGATCAGCGCGGCGATCGTGACCATGGACAGCGCGGCCATGATCGTCTGGTTGATGCCGAGCACGATGGTCTTGCGCGACGACGGCAGCAGCACCTTCACGAGCGTCTGTTGCCGGGTCGCGCCAAGAGATTCGCTCGCTTCGACCGTGGTGCGCGGCACTGAGCGGATGGCGTGCGCGGTGATGCGGATCGCCGGCGGCGCGGCGTAGATCAGCGTGGCGATCGTCGCCGAGGCAGGGCCGATCAGGAAGAACAACGTCAACGGTGCCAGGTAGACGAACGTCGGCATGGTCTGCATGAAGTCGAGCACCGGCGTCAGTACCCGGTTGGCCCGATCGGACAGGCCGGCCCAGATTCCCAGCGGAATGCCGATGAGCAACGAGATGACGACCGCGGCGAGCGTCAGCGAGAGCGTGTCCATGCTCTCCTGCCACAGGCCCTGCAGTCCGAGGAACACGAAGCCCGCGATGGCGAGCAGCGCGACCCGCCAGCCGGCGACCGCGAGGCTGACGAAGCCCGCGATCCCGACCACGCCGAGCCAGCCGATCATCGGCACCGGCCTGCCGAACGACGGCTGCGCGATCAACGCCTGGATGAAGGTCACGAACTCGTCGATGACGAGCCGGATCTCGTTGAAGAAGTACAGGAACACCGGGTTGGAGTTCCTGGACGCGCCGATCGCGTCGTTGACGCTGTTGACCCACCGGTGCAGCGGGGTCAGCTCGGAGGCGTCCAGCGGCAGCGTCCCGAAGTTGCGGAACACCAGCCACAGCACCAGCCACGCGAGCACGATCCCGCCGACGATCACAAGCCGCTTGTATCGATCGAAAAACAGTGGGACCTGCCGCGGCGCGGGAACGGCGACCATCACGCCTCCCCGGCGACGACCCCGAGGATCTCCTCGTCCGCCACCACGCCGAGCAGTTCGCCGTCCTGCACGACCTTCACCGGCTTGTCAGCGCTGAGCACGCTGCGCACGGCTTCACGCACAACGGTTTCCGGCCCGAGCTCGGGTCCGTCCAGCTCGTCGTCGGGACGCGGCGGGCGCATGATCCACTTGAGCGTCAGCACGTTGGAGCGCGGCACGTCCTTCACGAAGTCGCGCACGTAGTCGTCCGCGGGCGCGCCGACCAGCTCGTCGCCGGTGCCGACCTGCACGACCTGGCCGTCACGCATGATCAGGATGCGGTCGCCCAGCTTGAGCGCCTCGCTCAGGTCGTGGGTGATGAAGACCATCGTCTTGCCGACCTCGCGGTGCAGCCTGATGACCTCTGACTGCATGTCGCGCCGGATCAACGGGTCCAACGCGGAGAAAGGTTCATCGAAAAACAATACATCTGGATCACCGGCGAGGGCGCGCGCGAGACCGACGCGCTGCTGCATACCGCCGGAGAGTTGGTCCGGATAGGACTTCTCATTACCGGTGAGACCCACGAGGTCGATCACTTCCTGTGACCGCTCTCCACGTTTCGCCCGCGGTACCCCGCGGATTTCCAGCCCGTAACCGACGTTGTCGGCCACGGTCCGGTGCGGGAGCAGACCGAAGTGCTGGAACACCATGGAGAACTTGTTTCTGCGCAGGTCACGCAGACGTTTGGCGTCCGCCTCGAGAATGTTCTCGCCTTCGAACATGATCGTGCCCGCGGTCGGCTCCACCAGCCGCGTGAGGCAACGGACCAGTGTGGACTTTCCAGACCCGGACAGGCCCATGACCACGAACATCTCACCAGGAGCGACGTCGAAGTCCACTCCGCGCACGGCGGCGACGGCACCTGTGCGGTCCATCAGCTCCTGCCGTGACAACGATTTCAGCTCGTCCGATGCCACCACTTGAGACGCGTTCGGGCCGAACACCTTCCACAGGTCCCTGACCGAAATCACGGGATCCACGCCAAACCACTCCGACCTGTTGCGGACTACGCACACCGTTCCTCGATGCGCGCCAGCATTAACCTTCGCACGGATGCGGTCAAGGGCTGCTACAAATTCCGTCCTTTGTGGACAACCAATCATCCCATGACTTGACGCAGTGTGATCGATCGGGAAAAGCTGAACTGAGCGGTCTCCTGTACCGCTGTTCCCCTCGACGAGGAGCTGTTCGTGCAAGCCCCCAGAATCGCTCTGGCAATCACGCTCGTGTTGACAATTGCCGGATGTGGCGGTGGATCGACGTCGTCTTCACCGCGCTCCAGTTCGGCAGCACCGACAGAGCCCTGCGACTCCATCACCATCGCGGTCAACCCGTGGGTCGGCTACGAGGCGAACGCGGCCGTGATCGCGTACCTCGCCGAGAAGCGGCTCGGCTGCAAGGTGACCAAGAAGGAAGTCGACGAGCAGACCGCCTGGCAGGGACTCGACTCCGGCGAGATCGACGTGATCCTGGAGAACTGGGGTCACGAGGACCTGAAGCAGAAGTACATCGACGAGAGGCGCACCGCCGTACGGGTCGGCCCGTCCGGCAACAAGGGCGTGATCGGCTGGTACGTGCCGCCGTGGATGAAGAAGACCTACCCGGACATCACGAACTGGCAGAACCTCAACAAGTACGCGAACCTGTTCGTCACCCCGCAGTCCGAGGGCAAGGGCCAGGTGCTCGACGGCGACCCCTCGTACGTGACCAACGACGAGGCGCTGGTGAAGAACCTGGGTCTCAACTACAAGGTCGTCTACGCGGGCAGCGAGCTGGCGTCGATCAAGGCGTTCCGCCAGGCCGAGGAGAAGAAGACGCCGCTGATCGGCTACTTCTTCGAGCCGCAGTGGCTGCACCTCGACATCGAGCTGGTCAAGATCGACCTGCCCGAGTACAAGGCCGGCTGTGACGCGGACGCGGCCAAGGTCGCCTGCGACTACCCGCGTTACGAGCTCGACAAGATCGCTTCCAAGAAGTTCATGGACAAGGGCGGTCCCGCCGCCCGGCTGATCCAGAACTTCCAGTGGAGCAACGACGAGCAGGACGCGGTCGCGTCGTTCATCGCCAAGTACAAGATGTCGCCGGACGAGGCGGCGCGGCGGTGGATCGAGGCGAACCCCGACCGGGTCGACGACTGGCTCACGAAGGCCAAGCCCTAGCTGTTGCCCCTGGACCACCACTTCTCGTCGGGGCCGGAGATGTCCTCGACGCTGAGCCTGCGAACGGACCCCGCTCGCTTGAGCCGGGCCACCAGCTGGTCTTGTCGTTGCGCGAGCCGGCGGTAGATCTCCACCGTGGAGGTCTCCTGCCGGCTCCGCTGTCTTTCGACGGTCCGCCAGTTTCCGAGGAACTCCAGCGTCAGATCGGCGACGGCCTGCCCCGCATGTGCCGTGAGAGTGTCGGCGGGTGACGCGAACCGTCCCGCGTGAAACGCCAGATTCCTGGTGACGTAGAGCCATTCCAGCACCGCGGCGGCGGTGTTCTCCTGTTCGCGCAGCCAGCCGGCGAGGTCCTTCGAGTCCGCGAGCCTGCTCCGCCAGAGCTCCACCAGGTCCTGCACCAGGCCACCCTCGTTCTCGGCCAGCGCCGTGACGGCTTCCTGGGCGGCTGTGAGCTGCTCGTTCGGGCGATTGTGCCTGATCAGCACCTCCAGCCAGGCGTCAACCGACCTCAGGTGGTGCTTCACTCCGATTGTCGGCACCTGCGCGGCGAGCGGGAGCCGCAGCTGGTCGTCGTGGTTGGTGACCACCACGTGCAGGCTGATCAGGTGCTGCCGCAACATCTGCAGCGCGCACGCCTTGGCCAGCCACGCGATCTTGCTCGGGTCGAGCCCCGTCGCCTCCAGCGCGCTCCACGCGAGCCCTGCGCTGGCCATCGGCGCGTCGACCTGGCGGGCCAGGTTCGCCACCCGCATCGCACTCCGCAGCTCGGCGGCCCAGTACGCGGTGAGCGGGTAGGCGTTGCCGACCGTGCGCTGGTGCTCTGTGCCGCGCGTGACCCGTCCGCCAGGGCCACTGACCTGCCAGACCGGCGCGATGTTCAGCTCGGTGAGCCGCTCCCCCGCCGCGTACTGGTCGAGCACCTCGTTGAGGATCCGCCGGCCCCGCAGCGCCGCCGTGTGCGTGTCGGCCGCGTCGACCGGCAGCCGCACCAGCACCGACGAGCCGTTCACGGCCTCCTTCAGGAAGTCGTCTTTCGGCAACCGGTTGCGGTGCAACGGCTCCTGCCTCGCCTGCGGCAGCAGCTCGTCCAGGTGTCGCAGGACCCGCGCGCCTCTCACCACGAGCGCCACGACGTGCTTGCGCTCGTCCGGCCAGAGCACCTCTTTGAGGCCTCCCGGCTTCTTGAGCCACCTCAGCAGGTCCGCGCGAAGCTGCCTGCCGTCGCGGCCGTGCACCGCCACGACGACCGCGACTTCGGCGATCATCCTGGCGCGCAAGGGAAGTTCGACACCGTTCCACAGTGGAGTGATCCACCCCTGCACCGCTGCCTTGAGCGCTGCCGGGTCGAGCTTCGCGGCAGCCGCCGCCGTGACCTGCGGATCGAGCTTCTGGCCGTCCGCCGCGACGGCCGCGTCGACGTCGAGGAGAACCTTGCGCGCCGCGGCGAGCTCCTTGGCCCCACCGCGGGCGTACGCGGGCCTGGCGGCGTCCATGCACGCGAGCGACGTGGCGATGATGCGCCGCAACAGGTTCCACCGCGGCTGGTCCTCGGTGGCGTGACTCTCGAGCGCGGCCTGCGCGCGGGTGACGGCGAGGAACGCACTGTTGAGGCCCGCCACGTGTTCGCCGAGGTGCGCGTCGGGGTCGAGAGCGCGCAGCACGCCCTGCAGCAACGCCCGTTGCCCGCGATCGAGCCCGGCCTCGTCGAACGCGTGCCGCAGCCGGGCGTCGAGGTACTGGTAGCGCACGTGACGCACCATAGACTTCATGGACAACAGGAAAGCGGTCTTCGCGGGCACCGACGGGCAGTCGCTGGCCGGCCGGCTCGAACTGCCTGCCGGAGAGGTCGTGGCGACCGCCGTGTTCGCGCACTGCTTCACCTGCGGCAAGGACTCGGTGGCCGCCACACGGATCTCCCGCGAGCTCGCCGCACGCGGCGTGGCGGTGCTGCGCTTCGACTTCACCGGCCTCGGCCAGTCCGACGGCGACTTCGCGAACACCACGTTCACGTCCAACGTCGACGACCTGGTGTGCGCCGCCAACCACCTGCGCGACACCATCGGCGCCCCGAGCGTCCTCATCGGACACTCACTGGGCGGCGCGGCGGTGCTGGCCGCCGCCCACCGCGTCGCGGAGGTCCGTGCCGTCGTCACGATCGGCGCTCCCGCCAACACCACCCACGTGGAGCACCTGCTCGGACCGTCCAAAGACGAGATCGAGGCGCTCGGCGTCGCCGAGGTGCTGCTGGCCGGGCGGCCGTTCCGGATCAGCAACGACTTCCTGGTCGACATCAACCAGCAGAACCAGACGGCGTGCATCGCAGGGCTGAACCGCGCACTGCTGGTCATGCACTCGCCGCAGGACGACCTGGTGGGAGTGGAGAACGCCAGACTGATCTTCGACTCGGCCCGCCACCCCAAGTCGTTCGTCTCACTGGACGGCGCCGATCACCTGCTGACCGACCGCGCGGACGCCACTTACGTGGCAGAAGTGCTCGCCGCGTGGGCCAGCCGCTACCTGGTGGAATGACGACGAAAGCCCCCGGCGAGGTTCCTTCGCCAGGGGCCAACGTCAACCAGTCGGGGCGACAGGATTTGAACCTGCGACCCCCCGCTCCCAAAGCGGGTGCGCTACCAAACTGCGCCACGCCCCGGTTGCAACCAGCTTACCGCCCTACGTTAAGCTCATAACCGCAGCCCCTCTTCGAGGGGCCACGCGGGCGTAGCTCAATGGTAGAGCCCTAGTCTTCCAAACTAGCTACGCGGGTTCGATTCCCGTCGCCCGCTCGCGACCGAGGCCGACCCATGTCTGCGGAATGCGCAGACCGGGTCGGTCTCTCGGGTTTTTTCTGGGGGCCGAGCCCCCAGACCCCCAGCCGGGGGCGAGCCCCCGGACCCCCATATGACGTTGTCGGAGTGACGTTGTCGGGGCAGAGTGTGGTGGTGGGGGCGGAGTGCGGTGGTGGGCGCCGTGGTTATGTGCGGGTGGGACGCAGGGTCGGGTTGGCCCTTGCATTTGTCCCGGGGGCCGAGTTACCCGATCCGATGTTGGAGCGAGCCCCGTATGACGTGGCTCACATCGGGGGCATGTCCGCTGTGTGCGCCGGTGCGTGTGGCTGGTACTGAGGCTGTGCCGGATGGGCTGGTCACTCGTGGGTCAGGTTGAGGCCACTCCTATTTGAGTGTGGTGGTGGGTGGGGCGGTCGATTTCGTCTGCTACTGCTTGGGCGAAGTCCTCGTAGGTCAGCTCGTTTGTTGGGTCTACCTGGCCCAGCAGGTACGTTCCTGTGGGCTTGCCGCCGAAGTTTCCGGCGGGGCTCATCACCAGCCAGTCCGCGTTGGACCGTGCCAGCACCTCTATGCCCGCTGCGTGGCCCAGGCAGAACGGCTTGTGCTCGTCTGGGAAGTCTGGGCTGTCGATCACTCGCACGCCCGGTGAGGTCTCCATCAGCGTGTAGATGCCGACCACGATGATCCGCCCGGCCCCGGACGCCACTAGGGCGCGGGCCGCCTCTGTGTAGAACTCTGCAGGGTCGCGGGAGAGGTCCGCCACCGCGCTCACAGCGACGTCGTGGCCCGCGGCCACTTGTGCCGCGGCTTGCACGCCTGGGTCTCGCCCGATCTTGGTCACCTCGTGGCCGCGGGATTCCGCGACGGCCGCGATCTGGCGTCCTGCCTTGCCGGACGCTCCGAAAACAACGATCTTCGCCATGAGCGCGAAGGTAGGGTGCGGGTGTCCGGTTTCCGCAACGATATCGGGGGTGACCAGGTGGAATGCCAGCACGGTGACCTGCCTTACCGCATAGGTGACAAGTGGACCGCGCACGTGTTGCGAGGGCTGCAGCACGGGCGCCAGAGGTTCTCCGAGCTGCGGGCTGGAATGCCGTCCGTGACGCCCAAAGTGCTCACCGAGACGTTGCGAGCCATGCAGCGCGACGGCACGGTGACACGCGAGGCGTTCGACGAGAACCCGCCGCGGGTCGAGTACGAGCTGACCGGACAGGGCCGCAAGATGCTCGGACTGCTCGACCTGTGCTGTGACTGGGCCAGGGAGAACTGGGTCCGGGAGAACCTGGTGGAGACCGATGCGTCTTGAGCAGATCGTCATCGACAGCAACGACCCGAGCCGGCTGGTCCGGTTCTGGGCCGAGATGCTCGGCGCCGAGCCGGTGAACCGCGAGCACGGGTGGGCGCACGTCGCGCCGGCCGGTGGCGTGCGGATGTCGTTCCAGCCGGTGCCCGAGCGCAAGGACGTGAAGAACCGGCTGCACCTCGACTTCGAGGTCGACGACATCGAGGCCGCTGTCGTGAAGGCGGTCAACCTCGGGGCATCGCGCGAGGGCCTGATCGTCACGGACGAACAGGGCAGCTTCCAGGTCATGCGCGACCCGGAGGGCAACGAGTTCTGCTTCGTCCACTGAGGAACTACTGAACCGCGCGCCAGAGCGCCTCACCGAAGCGGATCGCGACGATCACGAGCAGCACGCCGATCGCGAAACTGATGAGGCACCGAACGATGATCAGCAGCTTGGCGCCCTTCACCCCGCCATGATTCAACGGTGAACAGCGAGAACAACAGCACCCATCGGGACCAATACCATCTCGGTGTGACTGACTGCCTGTTCTGCCGCATCGTCGCGGGCGAGATCCCGGCGACCGTGGTGACGGAGACCGACACCACGCTCGCGTTCCGCGACATCGACCCCAAGGCCCCCACGCACGTCCTGGTGATCCCCAAGGAACACCACCAGGCGATCGGGGACGTCGACCCCGTGCTCGCGGGGCAGATCCTCGCGACCGCGCACCAGGTCGCGAAGTCCGAAAGCGTCGACGAGTCCGGCTACCGGCTCGTGTTCAACACCGGCAAGGACGGCGGCCAGACCGTCTTCCACGTGCACTGCCACGTCCTGGGTGGACGCGGTCTCACGTGGCCTCCGGGTTGATCTCCCCCGGAATCGCCATCTCCCGCACGAACCGCGCGTCGACCGGGTTCCCGTGGCCCGGCACCACGATCCGCGGGTTCAGCTCCAGCATCCGGTCGAGAACGTTGCGCCAGTTCGACGGCGTGGCATCCGATCCGGCCTGAGCGGGAGCACCCTCCTCCACGAGGTCGCCCGCGAACACCACATCAACGTCCGGCACGTGCACGATCACGTCGTGCGAGGAGTGCGCTGGGCCGAAGTGGTACAGATCGACCCTGCGGCCGCCGACGTCCAGCGTGACGGTGTCGCGGAACGTGTGGGTGGGCGCGATGAGCCTGCCCTCGAAGGGCTCTGCGTAGTACCTGGCGCGGCTTTCGAGCAGGCTCTCGTCCACGACGCAGTCTTCGTGCGCCCACACCTCGCACGGCAGGAACGCCTCCGTCGCGAGCACGTGGTCGAAGTGGTTGTGCGTCAACACGATTCGCGACGGATGGACTTCGCGCGCGAGCGCCGGGTCCATCCCGGAGTCCACGAGCAGCGAATCACCTGATCCGGTGATGAGACCGAGGGTCAGGTCCAGTTCGGTGTGCCGCCGGATGAACACCCCTGAAGCGATCTCGATCACCGCAGAACCCCGTTGATCAGAACCCCGTCGACCAGAACCGGCACCGCCCTGCTCACGCCGATCTCGACCGCCAGCGCCACATCGGCCGCGTGCCCGTTCTCGATCAGTTCCCTGCCCGACCCGCACTCCGAAACCGCGGTCGCGACGTCGGTGTTCAGGAACGCCGTGGCCGCGAGCCGCGCCTCCGGCGAAGCCTCCCCGTCCAGCGCCGCGAGCACCGCCCCCGCGCCGAGGAAGTCCTCGACGCACGGCCGCAGCGGCCCGAACTCACGCGGCCCGCTCTTGAGGATGTCGAGCCCCCACCGTTCGCCGCCGGGCACGACCCCGATGGTCTTCCCCAGCTCCTGCGCCCGCTCGGCCACCGCCGAGGCGTTGCGCAGGCAGGCCGCCAGCACGTGAGCACCGGTCTTCGCCGCCAGTGAGCAGAGGTTCGACCCGTTCGGCGACGGCAGCTCGACCAACCCGGCCGCCCCGACGAGTGATGCTGGTCGCAGCGTCTTGCCCGACGAGGGCTGCCACCGCGACGGCCGAACCTGTCCGCCGTTGCCGACCACCAGGTCGACGGACGTCGTGAACGACAGCACGTCGACGACAACCAGCACGTCACAGCCCCGCAGCGCCTCAACGCCCTCAGGCCCCCACTCCAGCCGGAGCCGGTACCCCTCCTGAGCAAACATGCTCACCAGCGTGTCAGACTCCGTGACGTGCGCGTTTATCTGGCAGCAGACCACGCGGGCTTCGAGCTGAAGTCCCACCTGTCCAAGGCTCTCGACGAGCAGGGTTACGAGGTCGTCGACGTCGGTGCCCACACCTACGACGCTCAGGACGACTACGTGTCGTTCTGCACCGACGCCGCTGAGCGAGTCGTGAACGACCGTGCCAACGGCCAGGACAGCCTCGGCGTCGTGATCGGCGGCTCCGGCAACGGCGAGCAGATCGCCGCGAACAAGGTGAAGGGTGCACGCGCCGCACTGGCGTGGAACGTCGACACCGCGCAGCTGGCCCGCCAGCACAACGACGCTCTGCTGGTCGGCATCGGCGCTCGCCAGCACACCGCGGAGGAAGCGACCGCGATCGTCTCGGCGTTCCTCGAGACGCCGTTCTCCGGCGAGGCCCGGCACCAGCGGCGCATCGACCAGGTCAGCGCCTACGAAGACGCGCACGCCGGCTGAGCTCACGCTGATGCCCGAGGGCCACACCCTGCACCGCCTCGCGCGGCTGCACCAGCGCAGGTACGCGGGCAAGCCCGTGTCCGTCACCAGTCCGCAGGGACGCTTCGCGGCGTCCCTTGTGGACGGACGCAAGCTCGTCCGCGCCGAGGCGCACGGAAAGCACCTCTTCCACGTCTACGGCCCGGACGCGGTCGTGCACGTCCACCTCGGGCTGTACGGGACGTTCACCGAGTCGCCGCTGCCGGCGCTGCTGCCTGTGGGCCAGGTCCGGATGCGAATGGTCGGAGAGACGCACTGGACGGACCTGCGCGGCCCCACGGCGTGCGAGGTGCTCAACACCGACGAGGTCAAGGCGATCCGGGAACGGCTCGGACCCGACCCGTTGCGCCGCGACGCCGACCCCGACCGTGCCTACGAGCGGATCATCCGTTCGAAGCAGCCGCTCGCCGTGCTGCTGATGGACCAGAAGATCCTCGCGGGCGTCGGCAACGTCTACCGGGCCGAGGTGCTGTTCCGGCACAACGTCAACCCGTTGCTGGTCGGCAACAAGGTCAGCCGCGAGCTGTGGGACGCGGTGTGGGACGACCTGGTCGTGCTGATGAAGGACGGCGTGAAGGTCGGCCAGATCAACACCGTCCGCCGGGAGCACATGCCGCGTGCCATGGGCCGGGCTCCACGCGTGGATCGGCACGGCGGTGAGGTGTACGTCTACCGCCGTGCCGGCGAGCCGTGCCTGATCTGCGGCACCGAGGTCATGACCACGGAACTGGCGGCGCGCAACCTGTTCTGGTGCCCTGCTTGCCAGCCCTGAATTTTTGCCGGGGGTGGCTTTTTGGGTCCGGCCAGAAAGTGCTCAGTTGATGAGCACTTTCGGCTAGAAGTCGAACCCGCCGCCCATGTCGCCGAAGTCGAAGCCACCGGCGTCACCCGTGTCGGCGACGTCCGAAGCACCGCCCATGTCGCCGCCGGCATCACCGGCGCCCATGCCGTAGTCGCCGACGCCGTGCATGCCGGAGAACATGGCATCCATCAGCAGGAACGTGCCGACGCCCCACGCACCGGCCACGAGCGCGGGCTTCCACCACGGCTCGGAGTACCAGCCACGCGGCACCGGACGTCCGGCCACCATGCCACCGGGGTAGTAGTAAGGCGTGCCGGAACCGGAGTGCGGCGACGCGGCGTACTGGTGGCCCTCGACGCTGACCTGACGGTCCTCACTGACGGCACCCGCCTGCTTCTGCCCGGCGATCTCGGGCAGCGCGGGTCCGGGGTCCATGCCCATCGCCTCACGCGCCGCGCGCACGTAGTGCAGCCCTTCCATCGCGGTCTGGGTGACCAGCCGCGCCTGCGGGATCGTGCGGGCCTGCTCCATCTGCGAACCGGCTGCGGTGAAGCGCTCGGACGCGTCCGCCATCGCTTGAGTGGACGCGGTGTTGCTGCCGGTGAGGCTCATCACCTGCCCGCCGAGCCGCTCGACCCAGCGGCGGGCCTCCGCCTTGGCGTCGTCGAGCTCACGTGCCTTGCGCGCGTTGCTCTGGTTGACCAGGTAGAACACCCCTGCGATCACCAGTACCAGTACGACCACCCACACGATGGTGCCCACGGCTTTACCTCCCACACCAGGTAAACCGTCAACGAGCAACATCCGCCCTGAGTTCCGTCAGAACACCTCGGGGCAGTGCGGCTCCTGCGTGCCGAGGAACGCCATCGTCAGCGCGTCCACGTGACCCGGCGTGTGCTCGACCACACGGTGTGCCCGCTTGAGCACGGAAAGCCGTACACCACCGAGGAATGCACTGCCGAGCGCGGCGACGTCGAGCGACACGTCCGCGGGGTCCTCGGTGCGCGCCACGACCGCCTCGCCGCCCTTCACGGTGAAGCGCCAGCGGCCGGAGTTCCACGGGCAGAAGGAGTCCTCGACGTCGAACACACTGTCCACATCGGACGAATAGTGGCGCAGCGGCAAAGCCCGGTCGACGTCGACGAGCCGCAGCCAGAGCGCGTCGCCGAGGTCGCGCCCCACCTTCCGCGGGTTGTCGACCAGGTGCACGATCGGGTCGTCGGCGGCGGTGTAGAAGGAGATCTCCGTCGCCAGGTCGATGTCCAGCAGGAACCGGTACAGGTCCACGTACGCCTGCTCGGTCTCGCACACCAGCTCCCGCACGTGCAGCTCGTCCTGCGGCCCGCGCGGGCCGTGCCCGCCCTTGACCCGGAACACCACGTACCCCTCGGGGTGCAGGCAGTAGCGGTAGGAGGTCAGGCCGTCGCGATCGACCTCGCGGTCGGCGAGCTGCACGTCCCACGTCGCATCGACCCTGCTCAGCCAGCCGACCCGCGTGCGGCGCACCCTGTCGTGCACCTCTCGCATGAACGGCATCGCTTCTTCGCGAGTCACCTGCCGGATCCGGGTGTCGCTCACCGAGACGCCGGCGTGGAACGGCATCCGCGTCGGCATCGTCATCCGGTTGATGCTGGTGGCCAGCTCGCCGTAACCGAACCGGCGGTAGATCGAGCCCTCCGACGCCCAGAGGATCGCGATCGGCTCACCCGACTCGTGCATGCCGTGCAGCTGCGTCCTCATGAGCAACGACGCGACACCCCGCCGCCGATGGCCCGGCTTGACCGTCACGACCGTCACCGCGCCGGCCGGCGCCTGCAGGCCACCAGGAACGGTGATCTCGCGGCTGAGGATCCCGGCGGTACCGATGATCTCGTCGCCGTCGAGAACCGCGTGCGCCCGGTCGTGCTCGAGGACCTTGAGCCACTTGCTGTCCACGCCTCGGGGGTCGTTGAGGAACGCCCACGCCATCACCCGCTGGAACTCGGGGATGTCGGATTCGTCGATGGTCCTGATGCTCAGCGTCGAGTCAGCCATAGCGGCAGTGATACGCCGCCATGGCCACTCCCGCAGCTCAATTACCGCTGGACCGACTTGATCTCGCAGAACTCGTCCAGGCCGAACCTGCCGAACTCACGACCGTTGCCCGACTGGCGGTAGCCACCGAAAGGCGCGCTCGTGTTGAACGCGGCGCCGTTGATGTCGACCTGACCGGTGCGCAGGCGCTTGGCCACCCGCATCGCCCTGTCGGTGTCGGCGGAGAACACACCGCCCGCCAGGCCGTAGATGGTGGAGTTCGCGATCCGCACCGCGTCGTCCTCGTCCGCGTACGGCATGACCGACAGGACCGGCCCGAAGATCTCCTCCTGCGCGATCGTCATCTCCGGCGTCACCCCGCCGAACACCGTCGGCGTGACGTAGAAGCCCTGCGGCAACGGCGCGTCCGGCCCACCGGCGGCCAGCTGAGCGCCCTCCTCGACACCCTTGCGGATGTAGCCGACCACGCGGTCGCGTTGCGCCTTGGACACGGCAGGGCCGATGCGCGTGGACGGGTCGCTCGGGTCGGCCGAGGTGTACTTCCGGGCAGCGGCAGCCGCCAGTTCGACGGCCTCGTCGTGACGGTCGGCGGGCACCAGCAGACGCGTCCACGCGCTGCACGCCTGGCCGTTGTTCATGAACGAGTTGGCGACCGCGATCTTCACCGCCCGGCCGAAGTCGGCATCGTCGAGCACGATGCACGCCGACTTGCCGCCCAGCTCCAGCGCGACCCGCTTGACCGTCTCGGACGCCACCGCAGACACCCGGCGCCCGGCCTTCGTGGAACCGGTGAACGACACCATGTCCACGTCCGGATGCGCGGCCAGCGCCTCGCCGACGACCGGCCCGGTGCCGTGCACCAGCCGGAAGACACCCTCCGGCACGGCGGCCGTGATGATCTCGGCGAGCAGGCCGGCGGTACCCGGCGCGAGCTCGCTCGGCTTGAGGACAACGGTGTTGCCCGCGGCGAGCGCCGGCACGACCTTCGCGACCATCTGCTGCAGCGGGAAGTTCCACGGCGTGATGGCGGCGACGACCCCGATCGGCTCGCGGAAGATCAGCGAGTTGCCGATCTCCTCGGGCTCGAAGTAGCCGCGCTCCAGCACGTCCGCGACACCCTCCGCGATGGCGATCGGGTTCGCTACCTGCACCTTCTGGCTGAACGTGAGGGGCGTGCCCATCTCACGGGTCATGGTCGCCGCGAGCTCGCCGCCACGTTCCTTGAGTCCGTCGATGATCGCCCGAACGGCTTTCGCCCGCTCCTCCACCGAGGTCTGCGACCACGCCGGGAACGCGGCCACCGCGGCGGCCACGGCCGTGTCGACGTCGGCCGGTGTGCCTTCGGCGAGCGTGCCGATGACTTCCTCGGTGGCGGGGTTGACGACCTCGATCACGAGAGCCCTCCAGACGGATGTGACACCAATGCGCTGACAACGGTCCAGCCTGTCACATCGCCTCGCGGTGGTCACCCCGAAGCTGCCATCGCACCTCCCAGCCGCCGCTCACGCAGCACTCGCAGGTGCACCGACGCCCACGTCCGATACGGCCGCCACGCCTCGGACACCTCGGCCAACGGCCTGCCGTACCGCTCGCTCACCTCGTCGGTGAGCCGGGACTCGTTGTGCGGCACGGCGTCCGGCGCGTTCGCTCCGCGCAAGACGACCAGCTCGGCCGCGAACGGACCCAGACCCTTCACCCGCTGCACGGCGAGCACAGCTGCAGCAGGTTTCATCGAACGCAACGTGACCGCGTCCAGCAGCCCGTCCAACGCCGCCTCAGCCACTGCGCGCAAGTACTCGGCCTTGCGACCGGGCAGATCCAGGTCCAGCGACCGCAAGACGGCAGGCGCCGGGAACACGCCGTCAACGGCGAGCCTGGCCTTCAGCTTGGCCGCCTGCGACACGCGAACCCGCTGCGACAGCACCGACCACGCCGCCGCCTCGTACGGCGAGTAGAACCCGCACGGCCGCAAACCGGGTAGTTCCGACTGGGCCGCAGCGATCACCGGATCCCGCGAGCCGACCTCGGGCCACGCGCGCCCGTCGACGTCCAGCGACAGGAACCTGCACACCTGGGCCGCCGCCAGGTCGAGGTCACCGTCGCCCGCGAGCTCCAGCACAGCTGTGGCGCCGCGCTGGGTCACGGAGACCGAAGCACGGCGCCACTCACTCTCGACCAGGAACGTCGACCGCAGCGCCTCGCCCTCGCGCTGAGGCAACGCGGACGGCGTGAAGCCCTCCCAGAAGGCGCGGCTGGTCGCGAGCGACCAGGGCCCCTGAACTGCGACTTCGACGCGGTGGTGTGCCATGTCAAAGCACGTTAGCGAGCACCACCGACAAAAAACTCAGCTGAAGTCCAGCTCGCCCGACCTCGTGCGCTTGAGCTCGAAGAAGTGCGGGTAGCCGGCGAGCAGCCGGGCACCGTCGAAGATCTGGCCCGCCTCCTCGCCCCGCGGGATCTTCGTGAGCACCGGGCCGAAGAACGCGACACCGTCGATGTGGATCGTCGGCGTGCCGACGTCCATGCCGACAGGGTCCATGCCGCGGTGGTGGCTGGCCCTCAGCTCTTCGTCGAACTCGGTCGAGGTGGCGGCCTCAGCGAGTTCCGCCGGCAGTTCCGCGTCCGCGAGAGCCAGCTTGATGATCTCGTCGAAGTCCTGGTTGCCCTCGTTGTGGATGCGCGTGCCCATCGCGGCGTACAGCCGCGGCAGCACCTCGTTGCCGAACTTCTGCTCGGCGGCGATGGCGACGCGAACCGGACCCCAGCCCTTGGTCATGAGCTCCTTGTACTGCTCGGGCAGATCGCGTCCTTCGTTGAGCACGGAGAGACTCATCACGTGGAAGCTGAGGTCGATGTCGCGGACCTTCTCCACTTCGAGGATCCACCGGGAGGTGATCCAGGCGAACGGACAAAGAGGGTCGAAGTAGAAGTCGACCTTCGCCTTGTCGGCCATGCGTGCCCCTTTAGTGACGGTAGGTGGCGTTATCGCCCCATCAGCCCAACGAGATCACCCTGTCATCTCTTCCCGTACGCCGGTTCCGTGATTGGATGCGGGAGTCATAACCATTCCCGACGACGTCAGCGCGTAACCACACGCGCGGCAGACGAGGTGAACAGTGGCCGCGCCCAACCTCACCCGCGACCAGGCTCAGGAACGTGCTGAGCTGCTGGAAGTGGAGTCCTACCGGATCGAGCTGGATCTGACCGACGGCGGCGGAAAGCCGGGTTCGGACACGTTCCGCTCCACCACCACCGTGGTGTTCCGCAGCCGGACTCCGGGTGCTTCCTCGTGGATCGACATCGTGGCGGCGACCGTGCACCGCGCTGTGCTGAACGGCAGCGAGCTCGACGTCTCCGAGTACCGCGAGGAGGACGGCGTCAAGCTGCCGGACCTCGCGGATACCAACGAGCTCACCATCGAGGCCGACTGCCGGTACATGAACACCGGTGAGGGCCTGCACAGGTTCGTCGACCCGGTCGACGGCGGTGTGTACCTGTACTCGCAGTTCGAAACCGCGGACGCCAAGCGCATGTTCGCGTGCTTCGACCAGCCCGACCTCAAGTCGGTCTACTCGATGAAGGTGACGGCACCGCACGACTGGAAGGTCATCTCGAACGGCGAGATCATCGCCACCGAGGACGGCGAGGGCGGTTCGGACGTGCACACGTTCGCCACCACCAAGCCGATGTCGACCTACATCGTGGCGCTGGTCGCCGGGCCGTACGCGGAATGGCGTGACGAGTTCGTGGACGGCGACTTCCGCATCCCGCTCGGCATCTACTGCCGTGCCTCGCTCGCTCCTCACATGGACCACGAGCGGCTGTTCACCGAGACCAAGCAGGGCTTCGGGTTCTTCCACAAGGCGTTCGGGGTGCAGTACCCGTTCGGCAAGTACGACCAGTGCTTCGTGCCGGAGTTCAACGCGGGCGCGATGGAGAACGCGGGCTGCGTCACGTTCCTGGAGGACTACGTCTTCCGCAGCCGGGTCACCCGCTACCTCTACGAGCGGCGCGCGGAGACCGTGCTGCACGAGATGGCGCACATGTGGTTCGGCGACCTCGTGACCATGCGCTGGTGGGACGACCTGTGGCTGAACGAGTCGTTCGCCACGTGGGCTTCCGTGCTGGCGCAGGCCGAGGCCACCGAGTACCGCCAGGCGTGGACGACGTTCGCGAAGATCGAGAAGTCGTGGGCGTACCGGCAAGACCAGCTGCCCTCGACGCACCCGGTCGCCGCGGACATCTCCGACGTGCAGGCGGTCGAGGTCAACTTCGACGGCATCACCTACGCCAAGGGCGCTTCGGTGCTCAAGCAGCTCGTCGCGTACGTCGGGCTGGAGAACTTCCTTGCGGGCCTGCGGGTCTACTTCGGCAAGCACGCCTGGGGCAACGCGACGCTGGCCGACCTGCTGGGCGCGCTGGAGGAGGCTTCCGGACGCGACCTGTCGTGGTGGAGCGCGCAGTGGCTGGAGACGACCGGCCTGAACCTGTTGCGCCCCAAGTTCACCGTTGACGCGCAGGGCCGCTTCACCGAGTTCGCGGTGCTGCAGGGCGGCGCGCGTCCCGGTGCAGGCGAACTGCGCACGCACCGCATCGCGATCGGCGTGTACGACGCGGACGAGAACGGCAAGCTGGTTCGCACGCACCGCCACGAGCTCGACGTGACGGGCGACCGCACCGAGGTCCCCGAACTGGTCGGCGTGCACCGCGGCAAGATCGTGCTGGTCAACGACGACGACCTCACGTACTGCACGATGCGCCTCGACCCGGACTCGCTGGCCGGGCTGATCGACCACATCTCCGACATCGCGGAGCCGCTGCCGCGCACGCTGTGCTGGTCGGCCGCGTGGGAGATGACCCGCGAGGCCGAGCTGAAGGCCCGCGACTTCGTGAACCTGGTGCTCGGCGGTCTGCACGCCGAGTCCGAGGTCGGTGTCGTGCAACGGCTTCTGCTGCAGGCCCAGACCTCGCTGTCGTCCTACGCGGACGACTCGTGGCGTGGCGAGGGATGGCGGCGTTTCGTGGCCACGACCCTGGAACTGGCTCAGGCCGCCGAGCCGGGATCGGATCACCAGCTGGCGTTCGTGAACGCGCTGTCCTCGTCGGTGCTCGACGAGTCCACTTTGGACGTTCTGCGCGGCTGGTACGACGGTTCCGCCGTCCTTCCCGGCCTGGACGTGGACACCGACCTGCGCTGGCGTCTGCTGCAAGCCCTTGTCGCGCACGGCAAGGCGGACCTGCCGGAGATCAACGCCGAGGAGGAGCGCGACCCGACCTCCACCGGCCATCGCCGCGCCCAGCAGACCCGTGCCCTGCGCCCGACCATCGCGGCCAAGGACGAGGCATGGGACCGCGCGGTGAACGACGACGACCTGCCGAACGCGGTCAGCGAGGCGATCATCGCGGGCATCTCGCACCCCGGCCAGAAGGAGCTGCTCGCGCCGTACGTCGAGCGCTACTTCGCCGACGTGAAGGGCGTGTGGGACCGCCGCACCTCCGAGCGCGCACAGTCCATGGTGGTCGGCATGTTCCCTGCGTGGTCGATCGCTCGGTCCACTGTGGAGGCAGCTGACGCGTGGCTCGCGGGGGACCACCCGCCGGCCCTGCGCCGCCTGGTGTCCGAGGGCCGCGCCGGCATCGTGCGTGCACTGGCCGCGCAGGAGTTCGACCGCTCCTGAAAATCGCTGTGCGGTGAAGGCCCCGTGACGCTTTGATGGCGGCACGGGGCCTTCCCGTCTCATGGGGGTGCAGTGAACTTTCCGTTCCGCTACGAGCTCGTCGAGGCGGTCGAGGACGAGTTCGTCAACACCGTGGCGGGCGAGGTGCTGGCGAGGGCGGTCGACGTCGACGGCTGGTGCGCCGACGTGCTGCTGCCCGAACGGCGCACGCTGGTGCTGCGCGGCTCCCCGCTCGAGGCGCCGGTGGGAGACCTGGCGGTGGCGTTGCGCTACCACGACGACTCGATGGACTGGTGGGATCTGGTCGACCCGGTCGTGCACGCCACACTGCCTGACGGTGATGTGGTGCTCAGCGCGGCGGTGTGTCTGCGCGACGATCGTCCGGCAAGGCCGCGGAAGAAGGCGCGACCCGCGCAGTACCGGCTCTTCGAGGGCGAACGTTTCGCCGGCACGTGCCGGACGGTGGACGGCCTGCCGGAGGACGAGCCCCGCTACCGATGGCCCGCCGTCACGCTGATCGGCTGCGACCGGCCGGACCGCATCCGCGACCTGGTGGCCGTCAACGACTGGGGCGGCATCCGCGCGCTCGACCACGACGGCAGACCGATGTCGTTCGCGATGATCAAGTTCGTGGTCACGGACATCCGGCCTTCGGTGCTCGGCAACGATCTGCTCGACGTCGTGCTCGACCAGTCGTCCGTGACGTGGTCGCCGGGCTACTACAGGGAACGGCCTGGGCCGGCGAGCCGCCCGGTGTGGGAGCTCTGGCGCGACGGCGTCCCGGAGAAGAAGAACCTGTGGGCGCCGTTCGACTCCGCCGGGCGCCGCGCCTGGCTCGACCTCACCCACGGCAACCAGCGGCCCGCCGCGGACCAGACCGGTGTCCACCACCTCGACGGCAGGTTCGCGACCGACCGCGAGGGTCTGCACCTCGCGCTCGGTGAGGCGATGGCCGGTCCTGGCGGGTACTTCGGGCGGAACATCGATGAGATCGCCGACTGTCTGGACTTCACCGAATTCACGCTTGTGTGGCACGACGCGCACGTCGCCCATGACGCTGATCGCGACTACTTCACCCGTGTGCTGGAAAAGTTGCGCGCCTTCGGTGCGACCGTCGAGCTCGACTCCACTTTGGACGGTTTGGTGGCTGCGGACGGCCTCGCCGCGCTCAGAAAGCTGACCGAGCGATGGTGCAGGACCTGGGCCAAGGCCGCCGGCCTCACCGTGCACGAGGCCAGGGAACGGCACACCTGGATCGTGGACGTGAACCGGCCAGGATGGCGCTACGAACGGATCGTGACCGACACCTCGGCCGAGGTCCGTTGGGCGGCCGCGGAGATGGCCCTGTCGCCGGACCCGGAATGGTTGACCACGCCGACCAACTCCCCGGAAGCGGTAACGCGAGCGATCATGCACGAGGGGCTGTGGATCCGGCCGCCCGAGACGTTCCTGCGCCGCGACCTCGCCGGCCATCCGGCGCCGCCCGCACCCGACGGCTACGAGGTGACGGTGAAGCGCGGAGACGTGATCTCGGTCGAGGTCACGTGGAACGGCTCGGCGGTGGCGAGCGGCCTGATCGCGGTGGTCGATGAAGACGCTGCGCCGCACCGCATCAAGACCACGCCGGAACACAGGCGGCGCGGCCTCGGCAGTGTGGTGATGGGCGCGTTGGTCCGCGAGGCGATCGCCGCCGGTGCCACCACGGGGCTGCTGTTCGCGACCGAGGACGGCCTGCCCCTGTACCGGAAACTCGGCTGGGAAACGGTTTCCGACGTCGTGATCGCGTCCAACACCGAGGGGAATCATGATCAGTGATCTGGTGGAGCGCTGGCACCGCGGCTGGATCGCGGCCGACGGACTCACCTCCGAGCGGCGCGACGGACACCTGGTCGTCCACGTGAACCGCTCCCGCCGACAGTACGAGTGGATCATCACCGACGAAGACGACGTCACCGAGGTCGCCAAGCTCGTCGCCACCACCGCGGAACCGAACTGGCTCAGCGTGGCGACGGACGCGCCGCAGAAGGTGTTCGCGGAGATCGAAGCGGCCGGGATGATCGTGGCCCGTCCGGACGAGACCTTCATGCGGCGCTCGCTCGCCGACCACCCGCTGTTCGATTCACCCGCGGGTTATGCGGTCGAGGTGACCAGGAGTCCGGTCATCCAGGTGCGGGTGCTGACGCCGGACGGCGAACAGGCGGCGAGCGGGCTGATGGCTGTCGTCGGCGAAGACGCTGTCGCGCACCGCATCGAGACCTCGGACGCACATCGGCGCCGTGGGCTCGGCAGCGTCGTGATGGGCACGCTGGCACGGGAAGCGGTGAAGGACGCGGCGTTGACCGGGTTGCTGTTCTCCTCGACCGAAGGCCTGCACCTCTACCGCAGGCTGGGGTGGGAGAAGATCTCCGACCTCGTGGTGGCGCGCAACGACGTCAGCGCGTAGAAAACGCCCCCGGCACGACACCGGGGGCGTTCACAGAGCGAAATCAGGAACGCGGTGCGTCGCCAGCCTGGTCGGTCAGCATCCGCAGGCCCGACAGCAGGCCGCCCGCGAGGTCGCCCTCCTTGAAGGACGCCACCATGCTCATCACCGCGAGCTTGGCGCCGCGGTCGGCGAGACGGCGGTGGGACTCCTCGCCCGTCACGATCTCGACGACGCGCTCGCCCGGCGACACGGCCACCAGGACGTGGTGCGACGGGCGCTCGGTGGAGCCGTGCAGCTCCTCCGCGCGCTCACGCGGGGACGAGCCGAGCTCTCCCAGGTACACGCTGAAGTCGAGGCCGGTGGTGCGGCTGGACAGCGTCAGCGCCTCGTCCAGCTGCGCGAGCTGGGCGGGCGTGAACGGCAGTTCCGGCGCGTGCGGCTCGTACATCTTCGCGGCGGACACGCGGCCGCTGTTCGTCACGACAGCGCCGACCGGCAGCGTCGACGGGTCGACGGCCTCGATCGCCTTACCAGTTGCCACGGGCACCTCCCTTGGCGGTCGAGCCCGAGTCCTGGGCAGCGGGCTCGGCGGCGCCGTGGTGGTGCGCGCTCAACCCGGCAGGGTTCGCGCTCCACCACACCGGGGCGTAGCCCCACTCCTGGCCGGGCCTGTACCGGGGAATCCGGGTGGCCTTTGGCCTCACCGTCAGCAGCGTGATCACGCCGTAGATCGCCAGCGGGATCAGCGCGAAGACGAGAACGGTCTCCACGATGGTCACGGCGGGTACGGTAGCCGAACTCAGCCGCGCACGAGCGGCCGGGCCAGCAAGATCGAGGTCAATCCCACGATCGAGCCCGCCACGACGTAGACCGTCCCCAGTGACGTCACCGAGGCGAGCGGTCCCGCGAGGCCGGCGCCCAGCGGCGAGAGGCCCCATGCGAGAACCCGATAAGCGCTCGTCACGCGGCCCATCATCGGTCCGGGTGTGAGCCGTTGGCGGCGGGTCGCGGACAACACGTTCCAGCCCGCGGACGCCACGCCGAACAGCAGGCACGCGAACACCGCCACCACCAGCCAGGGCGCGAGACCGAACAACGCGAACGCCGCGCCGAGCAACGCCAGGAACCCGACCATGGCCCGGCCGGCGCCCCACCGGGACGCGAGCCGAGGGGACAGCCAGGCACCTAGCAGAGCACCGGCCGCCATGCACATGACAAGGCCGGGAACCACCGGTTCGGCGAGGCCGAGCACCTGGATGGAGTAGAGCGCCAGCATGGCGTTGATCGCGGCCGCACAGACGGCTGTGATTGCAACGACAACTACCAGTGACCGCAGGCCAGGGGTCCGCACGAGGTACCGCGCGCCCTCCACGAGCTGCCAGCGAAGATCACCACGCCCGCGCTCGGGCGCGACATCCGGCACGCGTGACACGAGCAGCGCGGCGACGACGAACGAGACCGCGTCGAGCGCGAAACAGGCGGCCGGCTCCCACCAGAACAGCACCGCGGCGGCCAGGGGACCGGCCAGGTCCATGCCGACCGTCTCGACCGTGACGAACCTGCTGTTCGCCGCCTCCAGCTCGGCCACGCCCGCCAGCTCGACCAGCAACACCTGCGACGACGAGTCCGCGAACGTCTCCGCGGAGGTCAGCACGAAAGCTGTGGCACACAAAACGACGACCGTCGCGTGTCCGGTGTGGACTGCCAGCGCGAGCAGTCCGGTCACCCCCGCGCGCAGCCAATGTGCCACCACGACAACGGTTCTTGGCCGCCAGCGGTCCACGAGCGCACCCGCGGGCAGCGCGACGAGCAACCAGGGCAGAGTGACAGCGACTGCCACCGCGGAAACGGCGAGCGGACTACGGGTGCTCGCGGCGGTGAACAAGGGCAGCGCGACAATGCGTACGCCGTCCCCGACGAGCGACACCGCCCAGGCGGCGGTGAGCGCTCGGAAACCACGTCCGCGCACGCCTTGAGGGGTATGACGCACGTCACGTTCCATCAGTTTGAACGCTACAGAGCGTGTCCATACCGGCCAGTAGAGGCAATGAGTGCTCTCGTGCGGCGCAGCGGTTACACCCGGTCAGGCCTCACCCGGTCGGATGCGAACGGGTGCCGGTTTGGGGTCTTGTTCCCGGAACACCCACCTCTTAGCTTTTCACCTATACGGGTCTTGCGCACCCGCCCCGAGAGTCCTGGAGGACACAAAATGTTCACGATGACCCGCCCCCAGGCCGTGACCTTCACTCTTCCGAGCTACAAGGACGATTCAGTGCGTATTACGGCAAGTGACTCCGTCCGGATCACGGCGAGCGACTCCGTTCGGATCACGGCGGCCGATTCGGTGCGCATCACGGCCGCTGACTCGGTGCGCATCACGATGACGGACTCCGTGCGCATCACTGCGAGCGATTCGGTCAGGATCACGGCCTCCGACTCGGTCCGCATCACCGCGCTCGACGACTCGGTCCGGATCACCGCTCAGCAGGATTCGGTGAGGATCACGGCGCGTGAGGACTCCGTCCGGATCACGATGGACGACTCCGTGCGCATCACGGCGCACGACGACTCTGTCCGGATCACCATGGACGACTCGGTGCGCATCACCGCGCTCGACGACTCGGTGCGCATCACGGCTCAGCAGGACAGCGTCCACATCACCGCGCGTGAAGACTCCGTGCGCATCACGATGGACGACTCGGTCCGGATCACCGCGCACGACGACTCCGTGCGCATCACGGCCCGCCAGGACGACTTCAGCCTCGCGGCCTGACCCACCAGCTCGACGCCGGCCGATCAGGCCGCGGGTTCACCCAGGTACGGCAACCACTGCGGATCAGCCTCGGCCACCCCGGCGAGCAGCCGCCAGTGAGGGCCACGTGGCGCCGCGGGAACGACGCGCAGCCGCCAGCCCAGTTCGGACAGCAGTTTGTCCGCCTTGCGGTGGTTGCACTTCGCGCAGCAGGCGACGCAGTTGGTCCAGGTGTGAGGTCCGCCACGCGAGCGCGGCACGACGTGGTCGATCGTCTCGGCCCGCCCGCCGCAGTAGGCGCAGCGATAACGGTCGCGGTGCATGAGCCCGGCACGGGTCATCGGCACACGACCTCGATAAGGCACGCGAACGTAGGTGCTCAGCCGGATCACGGACGGCACGAGCACCTCGGACTTCGACGAGTGCAGAACAAGCCCCGAAGCGTCTCCGTGCACGACTTCGGCTTTCCCGCACACCACCAGGACAACCGCCCGGCGCAGTGACAACGCCGTGAGCGGCTCGAACGTGGCGTTCAGCAGCAGGACCTTGCGTCTTCCCCAGGGGAAAACCGCCGGCGTCGGACCGGAACCTCCCCCATCTCGATCCCCATCGGGCACTGCCCGCAACTCGGCCTGTTTTCGGCATGGGGGGACCGTCGGCGTCGTCTCGCCTGGTGGCGAGGCGCCGATAGGGGTCGGTTGTCGGTCTGGCACGCGACCACCTCCACCGGTTCAGCCATAGGAGACCACACATACCAGCAAAAAATCACGTGTGATAAGTGACGCGTCATGGATGTGTGATCGAACCCGGGGTTAACCAGCTCCCTATCGGAGATGGTTTTCATCGCCCGCTACGCTTGACAAGGTGACTCAGGCTCCTTCCACACCACTGCCAGCGACGATCTCTTACCCGATCGCTGAGCGGCTAAACCTCGCCGAGCGGATTCACGGCCGTGACGTCGCCGATCCGTACCGCTGGCTCGAGGACACGGCGGACCCTCGCACCGAGGAGTGGTCGCAGGCCCAGGACGTGCTCGCACGTTCCTGGTTGGACGCGATGCCGGGCCGCGCACGCCTGGGCGAGCGGCTGAAGGAGCTGATGCGCACGGGTTCGGTGTCCACGCCGACCTGGCGCGCGGGCAGGGCGTTCTTCACCCGCCGCGGTCCCGAGCAGGACCACCCCGTCGTCATGGTGCGCGAGCTCGACGGCACCGAACGTGTGCTGCTCGACGTCAGCGTGCTCGACCCGTCCGGCCGGACCACTCTGGACGGCTGGTCCCCCAGCCTCGAAGGCACGCGCCTGGCGTACCAGGTGTCCGTCGGCGGCAACGAGCACTCACTGCTGCACGTCATCGACGTCGAGTCGGGCGAGCTCATCGAGGGCCCGATCGACAGGTGCCGCTACTCCGCCATCGGCTGGCTGGCCGGAGGCGAGGAGTTCTTCTACGTGCGCCAGCTCGACCCGGCGCTGCTGCCCGAGGACGAGAAGCTGTTCCACCGCCGCGTGTGGCGTCACCGCGTCGGCACCGACCCGGACACGGACGTCAACGTGCACGGCGACGGCCTGGAGCACACCTTCTACTACTCGCTCAACCTCTCGCACGACGGTCGCTGGCTGATCGTGAGCGGTGCGCCCAGCACGATGAAGCACGACTCCGTGTGGATCGCGGACCTGCACGGCAACGGGGCGCTCAAGCCCGTGATCCTGTCCGAGGCCGGCGTGCAGTGCTCGGCGTTCGTCGCGCGTGACGGCAGGCTCTACCTGCACACCACGCTGGACGCGCCCCGGCAGCGCCTCTGCGTCGCCGATCCCGCGAACCCCGCCGAGTGGACCGAGCTCATCAGCGAGGAACCGGACTCGGTGCTCGACGGCGTGCGGTGGCTCAACGGCGATCTCGTCGTGCTGCGCACCCGGCACGCGGTGTCCGAACTGCACCTGCACGACGCCGCCACCGGCGCGTACAAGCAGGAGATCCCGCTGCCCGGCACCGGTTCGCTGCACGGCATGTCCGTCGTGGACGCTCACACCGACCACGACCAGGACACGTTGTGGTTCGGATGGACGGACTTCGTGACGCCGCAGTCGGTGTTCCGCTTCTCGACCTCCACCGGCGAGACCGTGCTGCACGAGGCGGCGCCCGGTCGCGTCGCGCTGCCGACCGTGACGACGCAGCAGATCGCGTACACGTCCAAGGACGGCACGACCGTGCGGATGTTCGTGGTGAGCGGCGAGCAGAAGCCCGACCTGCCCCGTCCCACGCTGCTCACCGGCTACGGCGGCTTCGCGATCGGCCGCGGCCCCGGCTACAGCGCGACCACCCTGGCGTGGGTGGAAGCGGGCGGCGTGTGGGTGCACGTGTCGTTGCGCGGTGGCGATGAGGAAGGCGAGGACTGGCACGTCGCCGGCATGCGCGCCAACAAGCAGAACGTGTTCGACGACTTCCACTCCGCCGCGGAACGCCTGGTGCGCGACGGGTGGACCACGCCGCAGCAGCTCTCGATCATGGGCGGCTCCAACGGCGGCCTGCTCGTCGGCGCCGCTCTCACCCAGCGTCCCGAGCTCTACGCGGCCGTGGTGTGCTCAGCGCCACTGCTCGACATGGTGCGCTACGAGAAGTTCCTGCTCGGACGGTTGTGGGCCGACGAATACGGCAGCGCTTCGGTTCCCGAGGAGTTGGATTGGCTGTTGTCCTACTCTCCGTACCACCGCGTCGAAGCCGATGTTGAGTACCCTTCGGTCCTGTTCACGGTGTTCGAGTCGGATTCTCGTGTGGACCCCAACCACGCCAGGAAGATGTGCGCGGCCTTGCAGCACGCTTCGACAAGTGATCCGGCCAAGCACCCGGTGCTGATCCGCCGCGAGACCGAGGTCGGTCACGCAGGCAGGTCGGTCAGCCGGACGGTCGCTCTCGCCGTGGACCAACTGACGTTCCTGGCCAATGCCACCGGCATGGAGTTGTAGGAGGGCACGAACACGTGTTGGCGACGAGTCCAGTGGATGACGCCGCGAACAAGACCGCGCAGGCGGTCGAGTTCTTCGAGAAGTACGGTCCCACGATCCTCGCGGGCGCGATCAAGATCGTCCTGATCCTGATCGCCGCCTTCGTGATCAGGGCCATGCTGCGCAAGGTCATCGACCGGATCACGACGCCCGGCAAGGAGGGCAAGAAGCCGGGTCTGCTCAAGCCGTTGAGAGAACGCGCTCCGCAGGCGCTCGGGAACCTGATCTCCGAACGCCGCGAGCAGCGGGCGAAGACCATCGGCTCGGTGCTGAAGTCCATCGTCACGATCCTGATCTTCGGAATCGCGTTCCTGGAGATCCTGCTCGTGGTGAACATCAACATCACGCCGATCCTGACCTCGGCCGGCATCCTGGGCGTCGCGATCGGTTTCGGCGCCCAGAACCTGGTGAAGGACTTCCTGGCCGGCATGTTCATGCTGCTCGAGGACCAGTACGGCGTCGGCGACGTCGTGGACCTCGGCCCGGCGACCGGCACCGTCGAGGCGGTGGCGTTGCGCACCACCACGATCCGTGACACCGGCGGCACGGTCTGGTACGTCCGCAACGGCGAGATCCTGCGCGTCGGCAACTCGTCGCAGGGCTTCGCGGTCGCCGTCGTCGACCTGCCGCTGAGCTACGGCGCGAACCTCGCCGAGGCCACCAAGGTGCTGGAGCGCCGAGTCGCCGAAGTGGCCGACACCGAGCCGTTGAAGACGGACATCACGGCCAAGCCCGAGGTGCTCGGCGTGGAGAAGTTCACGCCGGAGAACATCACCCTGCGTGTCACCGTGAAGACGCGTCCAGGACGCCAGTGGGCGGTCCAGCGCAACCTGCGCGCGCAGCTGATGCCGGCGCTCGAAGAAGCGGGCTTCACGGCCAAGTGAGTTAGAACACCCATTCGAGACGGCGATCAACCGGCGTCCTGCCAGTTCACGCCCCTGTGGCGGAGCCAATAGCCGGGGCGGCCTGCGCGCCGCGGCTCGCGTGAGTCAGGATGGTTGTGTGGGCAACCCCGTGAGCTTCTTCGAACAGGTCGGTGGCGAGGAGACGTTTCACCGCATCGTCGCGCGCTTCTACAAAGAGGTGAAGGCTGACGAGGTCCTCCTCCCCCTGTACCCGGACGAGGACCTCGGACCTGCGGAGGAGCGGCTGCGGCTGTTCCTCATGCAGTACTGGGGCGGCCCGCACACGTACTCGGACAACCGCGGCCACCCGAGGCTGCGGATGCGTCACGTACCGTTCAAGATCGGACCGATCGAACGGGACGCGTGGCTGCGCTGCATGCGGATCGCCGTCGACGAGGCAGGCCTGGACGAGGCCCACCGCAAGCAGCTCTGGGACTACCTCGAGATGGCCGCGAACAGCCTGATGAACAGCTGGTCTTGATCGCCCATCACCGATCGGGTCCTTTCGCAGCGAGACGAATGGCAGGATGACCCCCCGTGCGACGATCCTCCGACCTCACCACCGAGATCGCCGAAGAGTCCGTCTGGTGGCGTGACGCCGTCTTCTACCAGGTCTACGTGCGCTCCTTCGCCGATTCCAACGGCGACGGCGTCGGCGACCTCGACGGCATCCGGTCCCGCCTCGGTTACCTGGAACTGCTCGGTGTCGACGCCCTGTGGCTCACCCCGTTCTACCGCTCGCCGATGGCCGACCACGGCTACGACGTGGCCGACCCGCGCGACGTGGACCCGCTCTTCGGTGACCTGGCCGCGTTCGACCGGCTGGTGGCGGACGCGCACGAGCACAACATCCGGGTGACCGTCGACCTGGTCCCGAACCACACCAGCGACCTCCACGAGTGGTTCCAGGAGGCGCTGCAGGCCGGGCCCGGCAGCATGGAGCGGTCTCGCTACATCTTCCGCGAGGGCCGCGGCTTCGACGGCTCGCAGCCGCCGAACAACTGGGTGTCCGTCTTCGGCGGACCCGCCTGGACCCGCGTGCCCGACGGCCAGTGGTACCTGCACCTGTTCGCGCCCGAGCAGCCCGACCTCAACTGGGACCACCCGGAGGTCCGCGCCGACCTGGAGCACACGCTGCGCTTCTGGCTGGACCGCGGCGTCGACGGCTTCCGCATCGACGTGGCGCACGGCATGGCCAAGCCGGAGGGCCTGCCGGACATGGAGATCCGGGCGCAGGTTCCCGGCGTGCTGTCCGACGACGCCCACGACCCGCGCTTCGACAACGAAGGCGTGCACGAGATCCACCGCATGATCCGCAAGGTCATGGACGGCTACCCCGGCACCATGGCCGTCGGCGAGATCTGGGTGAAGGACGACGAGCGCTTCGCCGCCTACGTCCGCCCCGACGAGCTGCACCTGGGCTTCAACTTCCGGCTGGTCGAGGCCGGCTTCGACGCCGACGCCGTGCGTACGGCCATCGAGCACTCGCTGGGCGCCGTCGCGCTCTCCGGGACCTCGGCGACGTGGACGCTCTCGAACCACGACGTGGTGCGCCACGTGACCCGCTACGGCGGTGGCGCGCTCGGCGAGCAGCGGGCCCGCGCGATGACGTTGGTCGAACTGGCCCTGCCGGGCGTGATCTACCTCTACAACGGCGAAGAGCTCGGCCTGCCGAACGTGGAGCTGCCCGACTGGGCGCTGCAGGACCCCACGTGGGAGCGCTCCGGCCACACCGAGCGCGGCCGTGACGGCTGCCGCGTGCCGATCCCGTGGGAGGGCACCACCCCGCCGTTCGGGTTCTCCACCGCGGTGAACACGTGGCTGCCGCAGCCGAACGAGTGGGACCACCTCACGGCGGAAGCCCAGCTGGAGGACCCCGGTTCCATGCTGTCCCTGTACCGGGAGGCGCTGGAGCACAGGAAGTCCAACGCGGGGTTCGCCGGCGAGGAGCTGGAGTGGTACGGCGCCCCGGCGGGCTGCTTCGCGTTCCGCCGCAAGGGTGGCGGCCTGATCTGCGCGCTCAACACGTCCGGTGCGTCCGTGCCGCTGCCTCCCGGCCAGGTGCTGCTGTCGTCCGGCCCGATGGACGGCGATCAGCTGCCTCCGGACACCGCGGTCTGGCTCGTCTGACCGACAGTTCTCGACAGGGGACCGCGGGTGAAAAGCCCGCGGCCTCTGAAAGAGTCACGCCTGCGTCTTCTGCTCCACCGCGAGCAGTGCGCCGAACACGAGCACCAGTGCCGCGACCTGGGCGATGGCCAGCCACAACCCGATCGGCACAGTCGCGAGAGCGGCGATGGCGGCGATGATCCGCCACTTGTTGGCGCCGATCCTGAGCCGCCACCGGAAGTAGATCTCGCCGACGAGGAAGATCGCCGCCCCGCCACCCAGTGCCAGCGCGCCGCTGAGGTAGAGGTGCTCGGTGGCGTGGCCGATCGTCTTCTTCACTCCGACCGCCACGACGACGATGCCGAGCAGGATCGGCGCGTGCGCCCACCCGAACGCCGACAGCGCCGCCCGTGCCCGGTCGGATGGCGTCATGCTCGCGAGGCTGTGCTCGGCGCGCGTGTCCTGCTCGCGGCCGAAGTAGCACCACCAGAGCTGGTAGACGAGCGCGAGACCGAGCAACGCCGCCACCACGAGCTCCAGGTTGAGCGGCAGACCCGCCGCCCCGATGCCGATCGCGATGATCGACTCTCCGAGCGCGACGATGACCACCAGGCCGTGCCGCTCCACGAAGTGCGCCGACCTGATGCGGAACTCCCCGTGCCGCCGGTTCACGTACGGCGACACGATCATGAGCACCACCGCGGCGGTCCACGCCGCCGCCCTCGCCGCGGGTGGCAGGAACCCACCGGCCATCACCAGTCCGGCAGACCCGAGGTTGAACGGCGCGAGCCGTGCCATGGCCGCCGCCGATCCGGGGCCGCCTGCCGAGATGAACAGGCCGGAGTGCACCAGGTTCACGATCAGGTAGCCGACGCCGAACGCGGCACCGGCTGCGCCGAAGGCGTTCGGAATCGCCAGCGCGATGACCAGGAACCCGCCCATGCCGCCCATGAGCAGCAACCGCCGCACAGTGGTGTTCGGCGGGACGGAGTTGGTGAGCCAGACGTACCCGAAGTACATCCAGAGGATCACGAACAGCATGATCACGACCCGCGCGAACCCGAGCGGTGACGTGTCGTCGGCCAGCGTGCTCGTCAGCTGCGTGATCGTGAAGACGAAGACCAGGTCGAAGAAGAGCTCCAGCGTCGAGACGCGGTACTCGGTCTCCTCGTGCGCTTCGTGGCCTTCGTTCGTTTCGTGCGTTTCGGCGGACACGCGCGACATCGTGCCACGCGCATCCGCTTGCGGCGCCCCGAATTCTCCCACGGCGAACCTGAAGCTAACTCCAGGTCAGCGCCGATGTCAGACGAGCAGCGGCAGCATCGAGTGCCGCCGGCGGACCACGGCGCCGAACTTGGCGTCGATCCGCAGCCACGAGTCGGTCGCGGTGACCCGGACCTCGCCGTTGTCGCCGAGAAAACCCATGCCCGACAACGCGAACAGGCACCGCAGCGGGATCTTCACGTCCAAGCCGGACCCGCTGACCGTCAGTACCGTCTGATCCAGCAACGAGGCCGGCGGCGTCCCTTGCGGCCCGGTGTTCTCCCGCGCCACCTCGACGCCCTCGTCCGCGAGCTTCGCAATGACCTCGACGGGCAACCGGTCGACCATGAGCCAGCCCTCAGCGGGCGGCAGGGCCGAGCGCCACATCAGGTCCTTGGCGGGCCCCGGATCGATGCGTTCGTCGCGCATGACCGCGAGTCCCGTCAGCAGCTCGGAACCGGACACCGTCACGTCAGCCGGATTCGCCTGTCCCGCAACGGTTCGCGTGGCGAGCGTGTCGAACGGCGTGGCGACCCACGCGTCGAGCAGCTCCTCGTTGCGGTTGCGCAGCCGCACCACGGTCTGCCCGTCCAGCCGCACCGCCCGCGCCGCGAACGCCCCGAGGTCGTCTCTCTCGGCCGCGTCGGCCAACACCAGCTCAGGCACCATTACCCCCTGCCCGCCACCCGGCGAGAAAATCACGCTCGGCCTCGGTCAGCCGCCGCGGCCGTGCGGTCGTCACGTTGTAGGGCGCCATGAGCGTCTCCGCCCTGGTGACCACAGGGCTGTCCAGCTCGCGGCTGCCGCGCACCACGTAGTCGAGCGTGAACGACGCGGACTTCAACTCCCGCACCGACATCTCGACCACGATGGCCTCGCCGGTGAACACGATCGGCGCGACGTAGTCGACCACCAGCCGCGCCACGACCATGCCCTCGGCCATCTCTTTGACCCCGTGGCGCGCCGCCTCGGTGAACAGCAGCTCGATCCGGGCCTCTTCCAGCAACGTCACGGTGTTCGCGTGGTTGACGTGGCCGAACGCATCCATGTCCGACCACCGCGGTCGCACACCAGTGACGAAGACACCCATACAGGGACCCTACCCACCCGTAGCGGTAGAGCCATCCCCACCCCGAACCCTCTTGTTTGGCCTGATCATCTTGTTGGTCTGATCGTCTTGTTGGTCTGATCGCCGCCATGGCCGATGCCGCACAGCCACGTGGCCTGTTGTGTGGCCGGCCGACGGCGGGAGCGTCTCGACGTCTCACCTGAACCCGCTCGGCCTGACGATCTGTCTCTGGGATCCGACTGGCAACCTGGCGACTGGCAACCTGGCCTGGTGCGGCACAGTGCCTCAGATGCCCCGTGCTGGCCTGGTGCGGCACAGTACCTCGGGGGTGCCCCATGCTGACCTGCCCGACTCAACTCGGGCCCGGCCTACGCGCTGTGCTGGCGGGTACAGGGACGACGAGTCAGCTGACGACCACCGCATTCGACACGACGATCCTGGTCGCTCGCCGCTGTATCCGACACGACGCACGTGCTCCCCCGCGCGCTTCCTCCTGGCGCAACGAGTGAGAGACAATTTCGGTTCCCTGTGCCTCCGAAAACCTGTGGATAACTCGGGCGACACCATCTTGAGCTGCGAAAACAGCCCGGAACAGCGCCGGGGCGCGGTGGAGAGTCGTCCACAGCGCCCCGGCGACGAACTGCTGAGCTTTACCGGACCATGCTCCGCACCTGCCGTGCGGCGACGGACAGGGTGGCCAGGTCCAGCTGGTGGACCCGGTTGATCTCGTCCAGCGCACCGCGCGAGCGAGAAAGGCGGGAAGCGTTGGCCTGCTCCCACTTGGCGATCTTCTCGCTCGCCGTGTCGCCCAGGTCGCTCGCCCTCAGCACGTCGAGGGTGATGGCCCGCAGCGAGGAGTAGAAGTCGTCGCGGAGAGCCAGGCGGGCCAGGGCGTGCCAGCGGTTGCCGCGCTCCAGGTTCGTCACCGAGTCCAGCATGTGGTCGATGTCGAGGTGGTCGGAGAGCGCGAAGTACAGCTCGGCCGTCTCCCGGTGCGAACGCTCGGGGCCCATTCCACCGGCCGGGCCGATCTCGCGTTCGGCGAGCTCGGCGATCTCGGTGACGTCGAGCAGGCCGTACATGTAGAGCAGGGCCGCGACCTTGCGGGCGAGCTCGGCGGGGACGCCCTGTTCGACGAACCTGTCCGCCTTGTCGGCGACCACGCTGTACTCCTTGCCCTGCAACAGGTCCAGGGCGAAGGGGCTGAGCTCGGAGACCACGCCGCGGAAGCGGTTGATCGTCGAGCCCACCGGCAGCGGCTGAGGGCGGTTGGAGAGCAGCCAGCGGGACGCGCGGTCCAGGAGACGGCGGGTCTCCAGAACCATGTTGTCCTGGACGTCCGTCGGCACCACGTTGTCCAGCGCCTGGATCTCGCGCCAGATCGACGGCAGGTCGAAGACCTCCGTGACCACGGCGTAGGAGCGGACCGCGTCGGTCGCCGGCGCGCTCATCTCCTCTGCCAGGCGGAAGGCGTAGGACACGCCACCGCCGTCGACCACCTCGTTGACGACCACCGTGGTGATGATCTGCTTGGCCAGCGGGTGGTTCGGGATGGCCGCGCCGAAACGCTCGCGCAGCAGGCTCGGGAAGTAGTCCGGCAGCTTGTTCTTGAACGTGTCGATCGTCGGGATGTCGCTCGCGAGCAGCTCTTCCTTCAGCGTGAGCTTGGTGAACGCGAGCAGCGTGGAGAGCTCCGGCGACGTGAGGCCTTCGCCGTTCTTCTCCAGCGCCTTGAACTCCGCCACGCTCGGCAGCGCCTCCAGCTTGCGGTTGAGCGCGCCGCGCTGCTCGAGGTCGGCCGTGAGGCGCGCGTGCACCGACAGCATCGGGCCCGCGTGCGCCCGGCTGACGCCGAGGACGTTGTTCTGCGAGTAGTTGTCCGCCAGCACGAGCTCGCCGACCTCGTCGGTCATCTCGCCGAGGACGTCATTGCGCTGCTGCTGCTCGAGCGATCCCTCCCGGACCAGCTGGTCCAGCAGGATCTTGATGTTGACCTCGTGGTCGGAGCAGTCGACGCCCGCGGAGTTGTCGAGCGCGTCGGTGTTGACCTTGCCACCGATGCGCGCGAACTCGATGCGGCCGCGCTGGGTCAGGCCCAGGTTGCCGCCCTCGCCGACGACCTTGACGCGCAGGTCGGCGCCGTTGACGCGGATCGCGTCGTTGGCCTTGTCGCCGACGTCGGCGTGCGACTCGGTCGACGCCTTCACGTACGTGCCGATGCCGCCGTTCCAGAGCAGGTCGACCGGCGCGAGCAGGATCGCCTTCTTCAGCTCCGGCGGCGACAGCTTCACCACGCCCTCCGGCAGTCCCAGCGCAACGCGGGCCTGCTCGGAGACCGGGATCGACTTCGCCGTCAGCGGGAAGATGCCGCCGCCCTCGCTGATCAGCGAGCGGTCGTAGTCGTCCCACGACGAGCGCGGCACGGTGAACAGCCGCACACGCTCGGCGTACGACGTGTCCGCGACCGGGTCCGGGTCGATGAAGATGTGCCGGTGGTCGAACGCGGCCACGAGCCGGATGTGCTCGGACAGCATCATGCCGTTGCCGAACACGTCACCGGACATGTCGCCGATGCCGACGACGGTGAACTCCTCGCTCTGGGTGTCCACGCCGAGCTCGCGGAACGAGCGCTTCACGCTCTCCCACGCGCCCTTGGCCGTGATGCCCATGGCCTTGTGGTCGTAGCCGATCGAGCCACCGGAGGCGAACGCGTCGCCCAGCCAGAAGCCGTAGCTCTGGCTCACGCCGTTGGCGATGTCGGAGAACGTCGCGGTGCCCTTGTCCGCGGCCACGACCAGGTACGTGTCGTCGCCGTCGTAGCGCACGACCTGCGGCGCGGGCACGACCTCGTTGTTGATCAGGTTGTCGGTGAGGTCGAGCAGGCCCGAGATGAACATCTTGTAGCAGGCGATGCCCTCGGACATGAAGTTCTCGCGGTCGATGCCGGGGTCACCGGTCGCCGGGATCGGGCGCTTGACGACGAAGCCGCCCTTCGCGCCGACCGGCACGATCACCGCGTTCTTCACCGCCTGCGCCTTCACCAGGCCGAGGATCTCCGTGCGGAAGTCCTCGCGGCGGTCGGACCAGCGCAGACCACCACGCGCCACCGAGCCGAACCGCAGGTGCACGCCTTCGATCCGCGGCGAGTACACGAAGATCTCGAACTTCGGCCGCGGGGCCGGCAGGTCCGGGATCGCCTGCGGGTCGAGCTTGACCGACAGGTACGGGCGGGCGTTGCCCTCCGCGTCGCGGAAGAAGTAGTTCGTCCGCAGCGTGGCGTTGATCAGCGTGAGGAGGCTGCGCAGGATGCGGTCCGCGTCCAGGCTCGTGACGTCGTCGATCAGCTTGCCGGTCTCGACGACCATCGTCTCGGTGCGGTCCGCGCGTGTGGCGTCGTCGAGCCGCGGGTCGAATCTGGCCTCGAACAACGCGACCAGCGCGATCGCCACGCTCGTGTGGCCGAGCACGGCGTCCTCGATGTAGTCCTGCGAGTACGGCGTGCCCGCCTGGCGCAGGTACTTCGCGTACGCGCGCAGCATCGCGGCCTGCTGCCAGGTGAGCCCGGCCTGCAGCACCAGCGAGTTGAACCTGTCGACCTCGGCCTCACCGCGCCAGACCGCGGCGAACGCGTCCTGGAACCGCACGCGCACGTTCTCGAGGTCAGCCTCGGACAGCTGAGCGAGCGCCGCGGCGTTGATGCGCAGGCCGAAGTCGTAGATCCAGCACTGCACGCCGTCTTCACGAGCGATCTCGTACGGCCGCTCGTCGACGACGATCACGCCCATGCGCTGCAGCATCGGCAGCACGTCGGACAGCGTGATGCCTTCACCGGTCACGAACAGCTTGAAGCGCCGCTCCCCCGGCTCGGCGTCGTCCGGCACGTAGAACACCATGTCGAGGTCGCCCTCGGCGAGCGCCTCGATGCGCCGGTAGTCCTCGAGGCCCGTGCTCGCAGGGAAGTCCTCCTTGTAGGCCTCCGGGAACACCGCGGCGAACCGCTGGCCCTGCTCGGTGGCCGACTCGGCGCCGACGCCGTCGTCACCGACGACGGCCTCGACCATGCGGTCGTCCCAGCTGCGCACGGCCTCGGCGAGCTTGTGCTGGATCGCCATGGTGTCCGGCTCGATCGTGCGGGCCGGGTCCGTGTGCACCATGAAGTGCACGCGCGCCAGAGCGGACTCGCCGATGCGCGCGCTGTACTCGAGGTTCAGGCCGCCGAGCTCGGCGAGCAGCACCTCCTGCATCGCGAGGCGGCTCGTCGTCGTGTAGCGGTCGCGCGGCAGGTAGACCAGGCACGAGAAGAAGCGGCCGTACGGGTCGCGCCGCAGGAACAGCCGCAGCCGCCGCCGCTCCGCGAGCGCGATGACGCCCGTCGTCGTCTGGTAGAGCGTGTCGGCGTCGACCGAGAACAGCTCGGTGCGCGGGTAGTTCTGGATCACCTCGAGCATCCGCTGGCCCGAGTACGACTGCAGCGGGAAGCCGGCGCGGTGGATCACGTCGCGCACCCGGCGCTCGATCACGGGGATGTCGAGCACGTCCTCGTGCAGCGCCGTGGTGCTGAAGACGCCGAGGAACCGGTGCTCACCGGAGACGTTGCCCTCGCCGTCGAACGTCTTCACGCCCACGTAGTACGGGTAGACGCTGCGGTGCACACTGCTCTGCGCACTCGCCTGGGTCAGCACCAGCAGTTCGGGGCTGAGCGCCTGCGCGCCGTTGTCCGGGCCCGCGGTCAGGCTGCGCGCCGCGAGGCTGTCCTGCCGCAGCACGCCGAGACCACTCGCGAGCACGGCCCGCAGCGCGGGTTCACCGTCCTCCTGTACCAGCTCGTACTGCCGGTAGCCCATGAACGTGAAGTGCCCGTCCGCAAGCCACTTGAGCAGCTTCGCGCCGTCCGTGGTGTCCTCGGACGAGTCCTTCTCCAGCTCGTCGGCCAGCTGCAACGCCGTGGTGACCATGCGGTCGGTGTCCTCGACGACCTCGCGGACGTCGGTCAGCACCGTCAGCAGCCTGTTCTCGAGCTCGCGGGCCCGATCGGCGTCGGTGATGAGGTCGACCTCGATGTTCATCCACGACTCGGCCAGCGCGTCCGCGGGCGGGTCGGCCGGATCCGCGGTCGGCAGCACCTCGATGCGCTCACCGGTGACCGGATCACGGCGCACCACGACGATCGGGTGCACAACGCGCTGCACCTGCACACCGCCGCGCGTGAGCTCGGACGCGACCGAGTCCACGAGGTACGGCATGTCGTCCGTCACAACCTGGACCACGGTGACAGGACACTGCCACCCGTCGGTCGCGCGTGTCGGGTTCAGAATGCGCACCGCGGCGCGTCCGGGGACGCGGCTCTCAGCGAGCTGGTAGTTCGACCGCACCGCTCCGACGAGGTCCACCGGGTCGTCGTCGTTGACTTCCTCAGCGGGCACGTGCCGGTAGAAAAGGCGGATCAGATCAGCGAGTTCGGGGGCATTGGCGGCGGCCCGTTCGATCAGCTCGTCACGGACCTGCTCAGGACTGGCCGTTCGACTTTCGCCGTCCGCGGTACTCACCGCGGAGGCATCGTCGGTTCGGGTCGGGGCTCCAGTCGAGGTCATCTTCAGGCGACTCCACGCTATCCGGCACCTCTGTGTGCCGGGTCCGACCCCACCCTAGATGGGGTGTGGGCCGTCACCGGCAACGGGAGGGGCACTGACGGACCACTGAATCGAGGGCTGAATCGAGTCACATCATCAGTGGCGGCAACGCATTCCGCATCGTGGACGCGACAGCACACCGGCCGGCTCCGACGAGCGAGCCGGCCCCGGCATCCGGTCGATCCGTGGCACACACAACGATCATGGCCCGGCGGCGTCGTGCTCACCGCCGAACCGTGTAAATAACCCACCGCACACCTTCGGGTGGTCATCTCGCTGTTGAGGAGATCTCTTCCTCGCGGGCGCTCCGAAGTGTGGAGCTGGCCACTGTCACGTCCCCGGCAACGTCCACCCGGCGGGACCGGCTGGCGGGACGGGGCGGATGGGGCCGGTGGTCTCGCTGTCCGGCGCGGCGCCCACGGGGACGATCGGGCCGGTTTTCTCGGACTCCGACGGCTGGGCCGGCTCCTGGGTGGGTCGAGCCGGGTCCGGGGAGTACGACTGAGGGGTGAAGGGCTGCTCGGGGAGGAAGTAGGACTCCGAGCTGGGCCGGGCTTCGCCTGACTCCGGTGAGCTGAAGGGCTCGCCGGGCCTGAAGACGGGGTCCGAACTGGTCCGAGCTTCCGCGGACGATTCCTGCTGTGCACCGAAGGACTGACCAGCGCCGAAGAGGAAGTCCGAACCGGGCCGCGCCTCCGCAGCCGAATCCTCTTGCCCGCCGAACGACGGACCAGAACCGAAATAGGAGTCCGAACCGGACGTGGTGTCCGCGCCCAGCTCAGGCGAGCCGAACGACTGGCCAGGGCGAAAGTCCGAGTCCGAGCCGGCCGACTCCGCTGAGGCCTGATGCGAGCCGAACGACTCCCCCGGACGGAAGAGGGAATCCGCGCTGGACGGCTGCTCAACCTCGGCGGATCGTTCCGGCAGGTAGGACTGCTCCGCCGCGTCGGATGGCTCCGGAACGGAGGCTTCCGGGGAAGGCCCGGGTTCGACCGCCGACCAGTCCGGGGCGGTCATGTCCGCGGAGTCGAGCTGCTCCTCATCGGAGCGGCGGCCTGTCTCGTAGGCGACGAGAGCTTCGGCGAGCAGGTCGGCGAGGCTCAGGTCGCTCGGCTTGCGGCGGCTGCTCGGACGGCTTGCTCGCGTGCCGGACTCGTCATTGGACTCGGCGGGGGTCGCGTCGCCCACCGGTTCGCTGACGGTCGGCGTGGTGAGACCTGACGCCGCCATCTCGCTGTCGGTGGCGTGGTCGAGTTCGGTCCGAGCGGACTCGGCTGAGTCCGGTCGGGCCGGAGACTCGGGTTGCGCCGCGAAGAAGTCGTACTGCGCGGCCGGCTCGGACTGGGCATCCGGCTCAGCCGGCGTGGCGGGGTCGGGTTGGGCACCGTAGCCGGGCTGCGCCCCGAAACCAGGTTGGGCGCCGAAGCCTGACTGGGTTCCGAAACCGGATTGGGTCCCGAACCCGGACTGCGTGCCGAAGCTCTGAGTCCCGAAGCTCGGCTGCGTACCGAAGCTGGTCTGCGTGCCGAAGCTGGTCTGGGTGCCGAAGGTCGGCTGGGCGGTGTGGTCGGCCTGCGTCGGTGGCACGTCGGTGGAGGCCGGCTGGTCCGGGGCGCGGGACACGCGGACCGGGACCGTGGGGACGTCCGAGGCGTCGTCCTCCACGTCCGCGGAGCTCAGGAAGGTGCTCGACAGCAGGTCCGGTTCCGGGGACTGCGGGATCTCGTCCGGAATCGGCACCGACGGGACCGGGTCCGGGATGGGCGGCAGCGGCTTGTGGTCCGGATCCGGTTGTGTCTCCGGGTGTTCCGCCGGCTCCGGGGAGGGGACGGAGGCGGCGGGCTGCTCCTGTGACTTGGGGGTGCTGAAGTCGAGCGAGCTGAAGTCCAGGTCGGGGAGCTTGCGCTCGTCCGGGTCGGCAGGCGTGGCAGGGAAGCCCGATGCCGGGGTGTAGAGCGGGTAGGACGGGGCCGGGTCGTCCACGTGGGGGCCGAAGTCCGGGGCCGCCGGTGGGCGGTTGAACGCCGCGGACAGGCCCGTGCGGGTCGGGCGGTCGGCCATGTCCGGGGACGCGGGGTCGGCGAGGCGGTCAGGATGGTCGGAGTGGGCGCCGGCGGAGAAGTCTTGCGATGCCTGGGAATCCGCGCCTGTGCTGTCCGCAGCCGTGCGGGCGGCGAAGAAGTTCTGCGACGACTGCGGTTCCGCGCCGGGGTCGTCCTGGCGCAGGCGGGACGGGGG
>NZ_VSRL01000099.1 GCF_012184385.1 Lentzea indica | reverse complement strand
CCCCGCGCGGCCGCGGTCGTGGGTGCGGGGACCGCGTTGACCGGTGCGGCCGCGGTGGCCGCCGGTGCCGCGGCAGTGGCCGGGGAGTCGTTTTCCGTTGTGCTACCTGGGTTGTTACCGCTGTCCGGGGTGTCGCTGACGCTGGACCCGCTGGGCGGGTTGTTCGTGGCGGTGATCGGTGGCGTTGCGGTGGCCGCGGGGATCTACGGAATGTCCTATTCGGACTCACCGGATCTGCGGGCACGTTCGGTGCAGGTGGCGTTCCCGCTGTTCGTGGTCGCGATGGTGCTGGTGCCTGCAGCCGCGAGCGTGGGCACGTTGCTGGTGTGCTGGGAACTGATGGCACTGGCGTCACTGGTGCTGGTGGTCGCCGAGCACCGGCGTGGCCCGGAGGTGGCGTCGGCGGGCCGGTGGTACGCGGTCATGACGCACCTCGGTTTCGTGTCCGTCCTCATCGGACTGATGGTGTTCGTCGCGCACACCGGGGACGACTCGTTCACCGCGTTGCGCGAGTCGGGCCGGCACCTGTCGCCCGCGGTGGCGGGTGTGGTGTTCGTGGCGACGCTGGCGGGCTTCGCGTCGAAGGCGGGGATCGTGCCGTTGCACGCGTGGCTGCCGCGGGCACATCCGGAGGCTCCCAGCCACGTGTCGGCGTTGATGTCGGCGGCGATGGTGAACCTCGGCGTGTACGGGCTGGTGCGGGTCGGGGTCGACCTGCTCGGCGGTGGCGCGGCCTGGTGGTGGCTGCTGGTGCTGACGCTCGGCGCGGTGTCCGCGGTGTACGGAATTCTGCAGGCCGCGATGAACGCCGATCTGAAACGGCTGCTGGGGCACTCGACGACCGAGAACATGGGGCTGGTGCTGGTCGGTGTCGGCGCGGCAGGGCTGTTCGCCTCGTCCGGTGATCGTGTGCTCGCCGCGTTGGCGCTGACGGCGGCGTTGATGCACGTGGTCGGTCATGCGGCGTTCAAGACGCTGTTGTTCCTGGCGGCCGGGTCGGTGCTGCACGCGACCGGAAGTCGTGACCTGGACGCGTTGGGCGGGTTGCGCCCGGTGATGCCGGTGACCACGGCGGCGTTCGGGTTGGGGGCGCTGGCGGCGTCTGCCCTGCCGCCGGGCACGGCGTTCGTGTCGGAATGGCTGCTGCAGGCGTTGATCCACGGACTGCCTCGGGCGGGGTGGCCGCGACGGTCGCCATGCCGGTCGCGGTGGCGGCGGTGGCGCTGACCGCCGGGCTGGCGGTGGCCACGTTCGTGAAGGCGTTCGGCGTTGGCTTCCTGGCCAAACCGCGCAGCGAGGCGGCCATGGCCGCACACGAGAGCCCCTCCACGATGCTCGCCGGGATGGGCGTCGCGGGCCTGGCCTGCGTGGTGCTCGCGCTCTGGCCCGCCGGGATCTTGCCCGCGGTACGGGCAGCGGTCGGTGAGGCCGCGGTGTCCGGCGAGGTGACGCTGCGGCTGACCCACGTGACCGGCGCGTTGTCGCCTTTGCTGCTCACGCTCGGGCTCGTCGTCGCGCTGGTCGTCGTGGCCGGTGTGGTGCGGCTGGCCGCGACACGGCGGGCCCGCAGGGAGGCGCGGTTGTGGGACTGCGGTGGCGGGCCGATGTCGGCGCGGATGGAGTACACGGCGACGTCGTTCGCCGAGCCGTTGCAACGGGTGTTCGACGACGTGGTGCAGCCCGAGCTGGATGTGGACGTGTCCCATCACGAGGAGTCGCGGTATCTGGTGCGGGCCGTGGCCTACCGCAGGAAAGTGCCGGACCGGATCGAGCGGCGCCTCTACGGACCGGTGCTGGACATGATCGCCGCGTGGGGCCGGGCAGGGCGTGGGCTGGCTCCGGGCAGCGTCCACCGCTATCTCGGCTACGGCTTCTACGCGGTGTGCGGGCTGCTGATCCTGCTGACGGTGACCCGGTGAGCGCGCTGGGCGTGGTCGGCGGGGTGGTTCAGCCGGTGCTGATCGTGGCCGGATCACCGCTGCTGGTCGGGCTCATGCGACAGGTCCGCGCCCGGCTCGAGGGCCGGGCCGGTGCGGGAGTCGCACAGCCGTGGCGCGACCTGCGCAAGCTGATGCGCAAGGAACAGATCACCCCGCGCGGTACGAGCGAGGTGTTCCGTCTCGCGCCGTTGGTGCTGGTCGCCACGACCTTGGTGGTCGCGGTCGTGGCGCCGTTCGTGACGACGGACTCGGCGCTGGATCCGGCAGCGGATCTGTTCGCGGTGGTGGCGTTGCTGGCGCTGGGTGCGGTGGCGCTCGCCTTGGCAGGGCTGGACACCGGTACGGCGTTCGGCGGGATGGGCGCCAGCCGGGAGATGACGATTCTCGCGCTGGTGGAGCCGACTCTGCTGGTGGCCATCTTCGCGTTGTCCGTGCGGGTCGGGTCGACGAACCTGGGCGCGATCGTGTCGTCGACCCTCGACGACCCGGCACGGGTGATCTCCCCGGTGAGCCTGCTGGCCGCGGTCGCGCTGATCTTGGTGATCATCGCGGAGACAGGGCGGTTGCCGGTGGACAACCCGTCGACGCACCTCGAACTGACGATGGTGCACGAGGCGATGGTGCTGGAGTATGCGGGCCCTGATCTGGCGCTGGTGGAACTGGCGTCCGCGATGCGGCTGTCGGTGTTCCTCGGACTGCTGGCGAACCTGTTCCTGCCGTGGGGAATCGCTGCCACGGCCACCCCGGTGGCGCTGCTGGTCGGAATCCTCGCTCTGGTGGTGAAGGTCGGTGTGCTCGGTGTGCTGCTGGCCGCCGGCGAGGTGTTCGTCGCCAAGCTGCGGCTGTTCCGGGTGCCCGAGCTGCTGGCCGGGTCGTTCCTGCTCGCCCTGCTGGCCGTCGCGGCCTCGTTCTTCCTCGTCTGAATCCCGTGGGCTGAAAGGGAAACTCGATGAGCGAGAGCCTGTACGTGCAGCTGCTGTACCTGGCCTGCGGTGCGCTGCTGCTGACGGCCGTGCTGGTGTTGTGGCTGCGCGAGCTCGTGGTGATCATCCGGATGTTCGCGCTGCAGGGGGCCGCACTCGCCGCACTCGTGGGTGTGCTGGCGGCCCACGAGAACTCGGGCGAGCTGTGGGCTGTGGCAGTGGGCGTGCTGGTGCTGCGCGCGGGAGTCCTGCCGTATCTGTTGCGCCGAACCTTGGCCGGCGCGGGTGAGGCACGACGGGAGACCAGCCCGCTCGTGAACGTGGCCTCGTCGTTGCTGGCCGCCGCCGCGCTGACGCTGCTGGCCTACGCGGTGTCGCAGCCGTTGGTGGCACTGGCGCCGTCCGCCGCGACGCAAGCGATCCCGGTCGGCGTGACCGTGGTGCTGATCGGGTTCTTCGTGCTGGTGACCCGGCGGCGCGCCCTGTCGCAACTGGTCGGTTTTCTGTTGATGGACAACGGGATCACCGCGGTCGGGTTCCTCACCACCATCGGGGTCGGTCTCGTGGTGGAACTCGGGGTGTCGCTGGACGTGCTGCTGGCGGTGCTGGTCCTGCAGATCCTCACCACCCGGATGCGGGAGACCTTCGGCGACACCGACCTCGACGAACTGCGGGAGTTGCGCGACTGATGACTGTGCTTGTTCCCGTGGGAATGCCCGTGCTCGGCGCGCTCACGTACCTCGTGTTCGGGTGGCGGCGTGCCACGGCCTGGATCAGTGCCCTGAGCACGACCGTGGTGCTGGCCACCGCGATCGTGCTGGCGGCCGCGGTGACCCGGTCCGGCCCGGTGACCGCGCTTTCCGGGTTGCTGCGCGCGGATGCCTTGTCGGCGTTCATGTTGCTGGTGATCGGCGCGGTCGGGTTGATCTCCACCGCCGCGACCCCGGCGTATCTGCGCGAGGAGATCGCGGCGGGCCGGGCCACGGCCCGCACGGCCACGTGGCACAGCCTGCTCGTGCAGCTGTTCCTGGCCACCATGGCGTTGGCGGTGCTCGCCGCCAACCTCGGCGTGGTGTGGATCGCGGTCGAGGCCACCACGATCGTCACCGCGTTCCTGGTCGGGCAACGCCGCACCCGCGCCTCCGTGGAGGCGGCGTGGAAGTACGTGGTGATCTGCTCGGCCGGCATCGCGCTCGCGCTGCTGGGCACCATCGTGCTCAACTTCGCCGCCGCTCACGCACCTGGCGCCGCCGGGCTGGACCTCGCCGCGCTCGCCACCCACGCACCGGAGCTGGACCCCGGTGTCACCCGCATCGCGATCGTGTTGCTGGTGCTCGGGTTCGGCACCAAGGCCGGACTGGCCCCGCTGCACGCGTGGCTCCCGGACGCGCACTCCCAGGCCCCGGCACCGGTGTCGGCGCTGATGTCCGGCGTGCTGCTGTCGGTGGCGTTCTACGCGATCCTGCGGGTCAAGGTGATCAGTGACGGCGCGCTCGGCACCGGATTCGCCCGCACACTGCTCGCGATCATGGCACTGGCGTCGCTGCTGCTGGCCGCGTCACTGCTGATCGCCCAGCGCGACTACAAGCGGATGCTGGCCTACTCCAGCATCGAGCACCTCGGCCTGGTCGCGTTCGGAGCCGCGATCGGCAGCCCGCTGGCGCTGGCCGCGGCGTTGCTGCACGTCCTCGGGCACGGGCTGGCCAAAGCGGTGCTGTTCCTCGGCGCCGGCCGCGTCCTGCAGGTCACCGGCACCAGCCAGATCAACGGCGTGCGCGGCCTGATGGCACGCAGGCCTGCGCTCGCGGCGACCTTCGGACTCGGTGTGCTGGCACTGGCCGGGCTGCCCCCGTTCAGCCTGTTCGCCAGCGAGCTCGGCATCGTCCGCGCCGGCTTCACCGCCGGACTCGGCTGGCCGACCACCGCCGCGCTGCTGCTCGTCCTGGTGATCGCCGCCGCGCTGATCACCAGCACCAGCCGGATGCTCCTCGGACCACCACCGTCCACTCCAGACACCACGATCGCCTCGCCGATCCCGATCGCACTGGCGGGCGGACTGCTCGTGTGCGCGGCACTGGGCGTCGCAGCGGGCCTGCTGCCGATCCTGCTGGACCTGGCCACTGACTCCCTGGTGGTGACCCGATGATCACGACCCTCACTCCTGCCGACCTGCCAGAGCACGCCGGTTCCCTGTTGCAACAGGGATTCCGGCTCGCACTGGTGGCCGGCCACGACGACGGGGACAGGCTGCGTGCCGTGTACCTGTTCACCGCCGCACCGGACCGGCGGGTCGAACTGCACGTCCCGCTCGACCCTGACACGCCTGAGGTGCCGAGCCTGGCCAGGCTGTCATTCGCCGCCGGACGGTTCGAACGCGAGATGCACGACCTGTTCGGCATCGTGCCCACCGACCACCCGTTGCCACAGCGGCTGGTACGCCACTTCCACTGGCCCCGCGGCTGGTATCCCATGCTCGCCGACGCGGGCGATCCACCGGAGTTCGGCGACGTCGACGGCCCGTACCCGTTCCGGACCGTGGAAGGGCCAGGGGTGTACGAGATCCCGGTGGGCCCGGTGCACGCCGGCATGATCGGCCCCGGCCACTTCCGCTTCTCCGTGGTCGGCGAGACCATCCTCAACCTCAAGGCCCGCCTCTGGTTCGTCCACAGAGGACTTGAGAAGCTGTTCCACCGGCGAACGCCCGAGCACGGGATCGAACTCGCGGAACGGGTCAGCGGCGACACGAGCGTCGGCCACACCCTCGCGTTCTGCCTCGCCGTCGAGGACGCCCACCAGCTCGCCGTGCCGGAAGACGCACAACGCATCCGCGCGATCCTGCTCGAGCTCGAACGGCTCTACAACCACATCACCGACATCGGCGCGCTGTGCAACGACGTCGCCTACAGCGTGCTCAACGCCCATTCCCAACGCGTCCGCGAACGCTTGCTGCGCATCAACGACACCGTCACCGGCCACCGGTTGCTGCGCGGCGCCATCCATCCCGGCGGCGCGACGGTCACCGCGCTTCCCGACCCGCGCGAGCTCGCCGCGATCGGCGCCGACGTCGCCGAGATCGTCGCGCTGGCACTGTCCAACACCGTCGTGGCGGACCGCTTCACCGGCACCGCCCCGCTCAGCCACGACCAGGCCACCGACCTCGGCACGCTGGGCGTCGTCGCCCGCGCCAGCGGCCTGACCACCGACGCCCGGCACGACCACCCGTTCCTGTCCGCGGAGTTCCCCCGCACCACGCACACCCGGACCGACGGAGACGTCCTGTCCCGCTTCCTCGTGCGCGCCGAGGAGTTCACTTCCTCCATCAGTCAGATCACCAGCCTCGCCGACATGCTCGGCGGCCGAACCTCCGCCACCGCACCGGTCACCACAGGCACAGGCCGGTCCGGGGTCGGCATCGTCGAGGGCTGGCGCGGCACGATCGTGCATCGCGTCGAGCTCGCCGGTGACGGATCGCTGAACCGGGTGAAGATCGTGGACCCCAGCTTCTTCAACTGGCCGGCGCTCCCGGTCGCGCTGGCCGACACCATCGTTCCCGACTTTCCGTTGACCAACAAGAGCTTCAACCTCTCCTACGCCGGCAACGATCTGTAGCGCCACCTGATCGAGTGTGTGCAGCCTCGCACGCTCAAACACTTGCAAGCTTCTTTAACTGCGCAGATTATCGACCCTTCGGGTGAGGGGAGATGTCGAGAACGATGAGCGAGTTCGAAGCAGAGCTGCGGAACAAGGTCACCGAGGCCGAACAGACGCTGAACGAGGCGCGCCAGGCCGGCCACGACTACGAGATCCACCTGCACGGTGCCCGCATCCGCGACCTGCTCGACCTCGCCGCGCAGCACGACATCGACGCCGGCGGCTGGGTCGACCTGGGACTGCTGGAGAACTCAGGGCTCGGGCACTGACCATGGGCGAATCGCGGGACAAGGTCGTCGCGGTGGTCGGCGGAATCGGCGCCACCACCGCGGTGCTGCGCCGGTACGCGGAGCTGATCGAGGACCAGGCGGGTCTGCCGACCCGCGTCATCGCTTCCGACTACGGACTGCACGGCCTGTCGCCGGACGTCGGCGCGGTGCTGCTCGTCCGCACCGCGCCCGATCGGGAGCCGAAGGTGCGCGGCGCCGCCACGGGCGTGCCGATCGTCACCGACCAGGACACCACCACGATCGCCCTGACCGCCGCACTGCTGACAGCGCTGACCCGCGCGGGCCGCACGCCGCAGGCGAGCCGGGTCGTCATCGCCGGTGCCCACGCCCTGCCGGCGCTGTGCCCGGTTCTGCTGACCGCAGGAATCGGTGACGTCACCGCGTGGAATCCCGCGGACGCGCTCGCGTTTCCGTTGCGCCGCATCGCCTCCGACGCCGACGCCGTGATCAACCTGGTCGGCGGAGGCGGCCGGTTCGCCTGGCCGCGGCACGCCGCGCCGTCGGTGATCGTGCCCGACACGGGACGCGATCCCCTGCTGGCCCTGCCCGGCCTGCTCCAGGTGCTCAGCCTGCACCCGCACACGAGGCTGACCCCTCAGCTGCAACACGCCTGCGCGATCGCACTCTCCGCCGCCACACCACCCGGCGAACAACTGCCCCGGCGCCCGGACCACGCCCTCACCCGGCTGATCGTCGACGCCGCGACGACGCACGTGCTGCACGACGAACTGCAGGCGCTGAAACAGGGTCTCGGCTGAGACCCGCGCTCACAGGCCGGTGATCATCAGGTCGTCGACGTCGAAACTCAGGTTGTTGCGCACCGAGATCACACCGGGCACCCCGCGCGCGATCCACTCGGCTCGCTCGGTCGCGCTGCGCAGGCTGAGGGCACCGTCGAGCGTGACCGCTCCGTCGCACACCAGGACGGCGACTCGACACACTGTGGCGGAGGCCGGGCACAGTTGCCGCTCGAGGTCGTCGCGGATCGCGTCGTCGCCACGCAGGAACAGCCGCAGCGCGTCGCGCCGGCTGAGCATGCCGACGAGCGTGCCCGCATCGTTCACCACGCACAGCACGCTCGCCTGCTCGCCCCTGAGCAGGCGCAGGGCGGAGCACAACGTCACGTCCGCGGTCACGGTGATGGCCGGTGTGCTCATCAGTTCGGCGGCCACCGTCGCGGACGACTTGTGCCACCGCGATCGCAGGCGCAGGCCTCCCAGGAGCGGCGGGCTCGCGGCACCGCAGTGGAACTCCAGCTTGGTCGCCAAGTCCGCCTCGGACACCACACCGACGGGGCGACCGCGCGAGTCCACCACCGGGATCACGCCCGCGTCGTAGGCGATCATGATGCCGACGAGCTCCTTGAACGACGTGTCCAGCGCCGCGGTGACCACCCGCCGGCACATCACGTCCGCTGTCTTCAGCTCACTCATGCCCGCCCTCCCACCGCCGTGTGCGAGGTGACCAGCGTTGCCAACTTGATAAGATTAGCAACTGCTGAATCCCGTTGAAACGCATCCCGAGTCGCAACAGCGGGGATCAACCAGGGAGGATCAGCACCATGACGACGATCGGCGGGAAGGGGCAACGATGAGCAGGCCCCTCTACCAGGTCAAGGCGGAGTTCTTCAAAACCCTCGGGCATCCGGCACGCATCCGCGTGCTCGAACTGCTCAGCGAGCGCGAGCACTCCGTCGCGGAGATGCTGCCCGAGGTGGGCATCGAAGCCGCCAACCTCTCCCAGCAACTGGCAGTGCTCCGGCGCGCCGGGCTCGTCACAACGCGTAAAGAAGGCTCCAACGTCCACTACTCGCTCACGACGCCGCACGTTGCCGAGCTGCTGGCGGTCGCAAGGCGCATCCTGACCGGAGTCATCACCGGCCAGATGGAACTGCTCGAAGACCTCCGCACCCCGGCCGCCACGGCGTCACGCGGCCGCAGCCGCAAGTCGGGGACCTGAGCGAGCGACGGATGTTCGGATCGGCTGCCGTTCGTACCAGCCAGGCCACCCTCAAGTAGCCGTACCAGGACTGCCGGAACCACGACACGATAAGACCATCAAGACCGCGATTTTCTTGGGGCGTCCTGGGAGGCGAGGTCGTGAAGGAGATCGTCCTGGCCCTGGTGCTCGGTCTGGCCGGAGCCGGGTTGAGCGCACCCGCGGACGCCGAGCCACGGCCGGACAGCGTGCGAGTGTGGAACGAGCTCGCGTTGGCCGCGGTGCGCGCCACCCGTGCCACTGACGCCGACGCCGCCCGCACCTACGCGATGCTCAACGTGGCCATCTACGACGCGGTCAACGGACTCGCCAGCCCGGCACGCACCCACGCGCTGATACCTGGCCCCGGCCCGAGCGGCGCCGATCCCCGCGCCGCGGCCGTCGCCGCGGCACACACCGTCCTCGTCCGGCTGGACCCCGACCGAGCCGACGGCTACGACACGCAACTGCGGGCCGACCTGGCCGGCCTGCGTCCCGGCCACCAGCGCGACGCCGGGGTGCGTTGGGGACGTGAAGTCGGCCACCGTGTGGTGGCCTCACGCGCCCACGACGGCTCGACTCCGGTGCAAAGTCAGCCCGCCGGCTCGGGCCCCGGTGTTTTCCGAGCCGAGTGGTCCGGCGTGCAGTACCGCGACGTTCGTCCGTTCGCCGTCAACAACCCCGCCGTGTACCTACCGGGTCCGCCACCCGCCTTGGACAGCCTGGACTACGCCGCCGCTTTCGCCGAGGTCGCGCTGCTCGGCGACGCCGGGACACCCGCCCCCGACAAGCTCGCCACCTTCCAGTTCTGGTCCGTGCCCGCCGGCACCGGCCAACCCGCCGGCGAGTGGGTGAAGATCGCACTGACGGTGTCTCACGACCTGCCGTTGCCCACCTCGGCGCGCCTCATGGCCCTGCTGACGATGGCGCTGGCCGACACCACGGTTCCCACCGTCGGCACCAAGTTCACCCACCGTCATTGGCGTCCCGCCACGGCGATCCGCGAGGCGGACACCGACGGAAACCCGTTGACGCAGCCGAACCCGGACTGGGCTCCGCGAGCCGGCAGCACAGGCGGAACACCGGAGTACCCGTCCGGACACAGCTCCTACAGCGGAGCGGCGGCCGCCGTGCTGGCCGGGTTCTTCTGCGCGGACAACATTCGCTTCATGCACACCACGGACACCGCACCGGGTGGCCAGGCGCGCACCTACCCGAGCTTCTCCGCGGCCGCCGCCGAGGCCGGGCGGTCGCGCGTGTTCGGTGGACAGCACTTCGAGTTCAGCAACCAGGCGGGTCTCGCCATCGGCCGCAACGTCGCCACCGAAGTGCTCGCCACCCGGCTGCTGAAGCGAACCGGGCCCACACACCACGGCAACTGTCCATTGTAGACGAGTTACTCGGCGATCCAGCCGAGCTTCACCGCGTGCTCGTGCATGCCGGCTTCGACCGCGGGCAACGTCAGGAACGAAACGGCGTACAGAACAACGATGAGCCCGATCGAAACGGCCCAAGCACGACGACTGGTACCGGGCCGACGGTCGGCCGGCCTCAGCATCCACGACGCGACGGCGAACGCCCCGAACATCAGCGGCACCCACCACGACTCCAGGCCGTCGCCGACCGCCACGTGCGACACCACAGCACCCGACCACAGGAAAAAGGCACCCGCATACGCCCATTCCTTGATCAGCCGAAGCCCTGGCGCGATGATCGCGACGGCCGCACCGGCCTGCGCCACGCCCAGGACGTAGGAGAAGAAGTGGGGGTATCCCAGGTGGTGCAACTGGACTTCCACCCATTCGATCGTCAGAAGGTTCCACACCGATCCAGCGGTCAACTCGAAGACGATGACGAACGTGGTGGCCCAAAAGGCGATGGGGCGGAACGTCTCGGTCGTTCGAGTCTGCATCGCAGCCTCCTCGTCAAATCGATCTGAAGGTTCTTTTTGCAGGGTTGTGAGTGATCGCAACCTGTTCACCGGCTGATCTGACGCGGCACCATCACCGTGAGGAGCTTGTCCGGGTTGCGGATGGCGTAGAAGTTGGCGATCTTGCTGTCCGCGATCTCGATCAGGAAGACGCCTTCGAGGTGATCGCCGCGATAGGCGACCAGCGCGGGCGTGTTGTTGCAGTTGACCGTCTCGATCCGCGCGTCCGGCATCCGCCGCCTGATGCGGAAGAGGTCGACGAGGAGCGCGGCCACCTTCTCCGCGCCCACCACCGGACGGCGTGCCGCGGTGGTCTTGCCGCCGCTGTCGGCGGTCCAGGTGGCGTCCTGCGCGAGCAGCGAGAGCAACCCGTCCACGTCGCCCGTGGTGGCCGCGGCCATGAACTGCTCGGTGATCCGCGCGGTAGTCGCGGGATCGGCGGGTTCGAAGCGTTTGCGCCGCGCCTGGACGTGCTCGCGGGCGCGGTGCGCCACCTGGCGCACTGTCGTCACGGATTTGCCCACCGCCGCGGCGATGTCGTGGTGGTTGAAGCCGAACACCTCGCGCAGCACGAACACCGCGCGCTCGTCGGGGGTGAGCGTTTCCAGCAGCACGAGCATCGCCATCGACACCGACTCGGCGAGCACCACGTCGGCCGACGCGTCGTGCTCGTGGAGCAGCAGCGGCTCGGGCAGCCATGGACCCACGTAGTTCTCGCGACGGCGCGCGCTCGCCCGCAGCGCGTTGAGCGCCTGCCTGGTCACCAGCCGCGCCAGATACGACTTGGTGTCCCGCACCGTCGCGAGGTCAACCTCCGCCCACCGCAGATAGCTGTCCTGCAGCACGTCATCGGACTCGGTCGCCGAGCCGAGGATCTCGTAGACGATCGTGAACAGCAGTGGCCGCAACAGGGTGAACCGCTCGGCGTACTCGTCGGTGATCATGGAGAAGTGGCCTCCCGCACGCTGACCTGGTCGGTGTGTTGTGCTCTGACATGCCTCCCAAGACACCGCAGACCCGCCGAACGTGACACCACGCGAAGTGACGCGGCACACATCGCCTTGAGGGCTTGGCCGAAATCGAGACGATCGGCGACTTGCGGTCAGCCACTCACGCCACTCAGTCCACAATGGATTCCAGCCGTGGTCCGCCACCCGGCGGGGTCATCTCCAGCCGACCGACGGGGTGTTCCGGACGCCCGGCAGATGGCTGCGGACGGGTGATCGCCGCGAGGCTGGTGGCATGGCACTCGTAGAACGCGCTGAGGTGAGACAGCAGCCGTCAGTTGCCAGGCTCGCCGGCGTCGACCTCGCCCGTGGCCTGGCGGTTTTCGGCATGTTCGCCGCGCACGTCGGTCCCGATCCCACGTCCGGCGGGATCATCGGCGGCCTGATGCAGTTCTCCCAGGGGCGCGCATCCGCGTTGTTCGCCACGCTGGCGGGCCTGTCGCTCGCGATCATGTCCGGTCGGCAGGAGCCCGCGACCGGACTGAAAGGGCGCCAGGCCCGCATCAGAATCGCGATCCGTGCCGTCATCCTGTTCGTGTTCGGAACGCTGCTGACGATGACCGGCACGAGCGTGGTCGTCATCCTGGCGTACTACGGCCTGTTCTTCTTGTTGGCGCTGCCGTTCACCCGTTTGCGGTCGGTACCGCTGGCGATCATCGCGGCGGTGACGGCGATCATCGGCCCGATTCTGTCCTTTGTGGTGCGTAACTGGCTGACGACCACCGGACTTGCCCGTGGGCTCATCGCGAACGACCCGATCAGGATGATCGGTGGCGAAAGCATGGTGCAGTTCCTGCTCACGGGTGGATACCCGGTGCTGACGTGGATGCCGTTCGTGTTCGCCGGCATGGCGTTGGGACGCCTCGACCTCACCGCCGTCACGACACGGATCCGTCTGGCGATCATCGGCCCGGCGCTGGCCGTGATCGGTTACGGCGGATCCTGGATCGCGTTGCAGATCTTCGGCGGTGCGGACCTGTCGCGTCGGTTCCCCGGTGGGATGAAGAAGTTCGGTGACATGCCCGAGGGCGGCAGCGGTGGAGTGCCTGGCATGTCCGCCTTGACCGAGAACGGTGAGCCGATGGGCGCGGTGCCCACCGACACGCCACTGCGGTTGCTGGGTTCGGATCCGCACAGCGGTACGTCGTTCGAGATCATCGGCTCGGTGGGTGTGGCCATCACGATCCTGGTGGGAGCGCTTGTCCTCGCGGAGAAACTGCCCCGGTTGTGGCGTCCGGTGACCGCCGTCGGGTCGATGTCGCTGACCGCGTACGTCCTGCACGTGATCGCCATCGACGCGACGGGCTTGACGTCGGGAGCACAACCGTTGTCCGTGCTGCTCGCGTTCATCGCGGGAGCGATCGTGTTCGCCCTGGTGTGGTCGAGGTTCTTCCGCCGCGGGCCGCTGGAGTTCCTGCTCAACAAGGCGACCACCACCCGCGTCGCTGTGCCCAAGACCTGACCACATCTGTTCCGCAGAAGGAGATTGCTCATGTTCAACCGGATGCTGAACGCCTTCGGCATCGGCGGTCCGTCCGTCGACACGGTCCTCGACTCGCCGCACGCCGTGCCAGGCCAGGCGATCACCGGCCAGGTCCGTGTCCAGGGCGGCAGCTCGGACGCCGAGATCGGTCAGGTCGTTCTCTCGCTCGTGACGCAGGCCGAGCACGAGTTCTTCCGTCTGGTCGTGCAGCAGGGTGTGCGGGTGCCCGCCGGCCAGCTGGTGACGATCCCGTTCCAGCTTCAGGTGCCCTGGGAGACCCCAATCACCGCGGTCGGCGGCGCACAGCTGCCGGGCATGAACGTGGGGGTGCGGACCGAGCTGATGATCGCGGGCGCGCCGGACCGGGGCGACCTCGACCCGATCCTGGTCAGCCCGCTGCCGTCGCAGAACCAGGTGCTGGACGCCTTCGGGCAGCTCGGCTTCACCTTCCGCCGCGCCGACGTCGAGGCCGGCCGCATCCCGGGTGCACCGCAGGAGACCGGCTTCTACCAGGAGCTCGAGTTCTTCCCGCCCGCCCAGTTCACGGGCAGGATCAGCGAGGTCGAGCTGACGTTCGTCGCTTCGCCGCACGAGCTGCACGTCGTGCTGCAGGCGGACAAGCGCAGCGGCCAGGGAATGTTCACCGCCTCCTCCGGCGGTGACGCGCTCGGCCAGATGCGGCTGTCCCACCAGGAAGCCCAGGTCACCGACTGGGTGTCGGCGATCAACGGCTGGCTCTCCCAGGTCGCACAGCGCGGCCAGGTGAACCCGGCCTTCAGCGGCGGGCACACCCCCGCGTTCCAGCACCCGGCCTTCAGCGGCGGTCAGGCCGGCTACAACCCCGCCTTCAGCCAGCACGGCCACGCCGACCGCCGCGGCTTCGGTCGCCACGGCCACGACCACGACGGCTACGCGCGCGGCCAACAGCGCGGACCCGGCATGGGCGGCCCTGGCACGGGCGGCATGCTCGCCGCCGGTGCGGCCGGTGTCGCCGGTGGCGTGGTCGGCGGCATGGTGCTCGGAGGTGTCGCCGAGGAGTTCTTCGGCGACGACGAGGGCTGACTCGAACCTCCGAACCGGCGCGGCAGGCGTGGCCACTCCCCCGCAACGCCTGCCGCGCCCCTCCCCTCATGAACCGCTGCGGCAGGCGTGGCCCCCTGCGCCTGCCGCACCACCCGCTCCACGCCGCATCCCGAACCAGCGCGGCAGGCGTCACCACTCCCCCCTCGGGACGCCTGCCGCGCACCCTGGTCCGTGGAGGCAGTCGATTTGTGGATTCCCGCCGTGACGTGGCGGGTCCGAGTCCTCCCGGCCGTGGTGCTGGCGTGCCTGCGCGCTCCGAGCACCCCGCTCATCCGTCGCGTTCACCGGTGAGCAGCTGAGTCGCGGCGAAGTCGGCGTACAGCGAATCGCTCGCGAGGAGCTCGTCGTGCGTGCCGGTCGCCCGCACGGTTCCGTTGTCCAGCACCACGATCCGGTCCGCCTGCGTGACCGTCGACAGCCGATGCGCCACCACGAGCACGAGCATGGTCTTCGCCGCCGTCGTGACCACGTCCCTGATCGCCATCTCGTTCGCGGCGTCCAGCTGCGACGTGATCTCGTCGAGCAGCAGGAGCCGAGGACGGCGGACCAGCGCCCGAGCGAGCGCGACCCGTTGCCGCTCACCACCGGACAGGAAGTTGCCGCGGTGTCCGACAGCGGTGTCCAACCCGTCCGGCAGGCGGTCGACGAGCGTGTCCAGCCGGGTCTGCGCCACCGCATCGCGGATCTCCTCCTCGGTGGCGTCCGGCCGGCCGTAAATGAGGTTGTCCCGCAACGTCCCGGAGAGCAGAGGCGCGTCCTGTTCGACGTATCCGATGCCCGCGCGCAGGCTCACCAGATCCCAGTCGGCCAGGTCGCGACCGTCCAGCAGGATCCGGCCGGAGTCCGGTTCGTGGAACCTCTCGACCAGCCCGAAGAGCGTGGACTTGCCCGCACCGGACGGGCCGACGAACGCGGTCATGCCCACCGCCGGGACGTCGACGCTGACGCCACGCAGAACCTCCGGCAGGTCCGGGCCGTACCGGAACCGCACGTCCTCGAAGACCAACCGGCCCTCGTGCCGCCCAACCGCATCCGCCAGGGCGCCACCGGAACCGGTCTGCTCGGCCGGCATCTCCTCGACCTCGGACAGACGCCGCACCGCGGCCAGCCCGATCTGCAGCCTGCTGCCCGCGTGCAGCAGCTGCCCGATCGGCTCGGTCAGGTAGAACAGGAACAACAGGAAAGCCACCAAAGTGGACAGTGAGATGGCACCGGTCGCGACCCGCGCACCACCGATGCCGAGCACGGCGAGGAAGGACGCCTGGATCGCGAGGGTGTTCGACCCGTGCACCAGCGACTCCCACCGCGCCGAGCGAACACCGGCACGCCACGCGTCCTCGGCACCGCGCTCGATCGCCGCGATCTCCCTGGCTTCCGCCCCTGCGGCCTTCACGGTGCGGAACGCGCCGAGCACGCGCTCCATCCGCGCACCCGTCTCACCGATAGCACTCTGGGCGGCGTGGGACGCCTTCTCGATCATCGGCAGACCGGCGCCGGCGAGCAGGCCGACCACCAGCAGCACGGCCAGGGTGACGCCCAGCAGGGCGAGGTCCATCACGCCCATCATCACGACCATCACGACGGTCGTCACCGAGCCGGTGACCAGTGCGACGAGCGCGTGAGTGCAGACCTCGCGCAGCAACGTCGTGTCGCTGGTGAACCGGGACAGCAGGTCTCCTGGCTCGGCACGTTGCACGGCGGGCACGCGCAGCGAGAGCAACCGTCTGGTCAGCCGATTCCTGGCCACCAGCACGACCGACTCCGCCGCGCGTTCGAGCACGTAGTCACCGACCATCGCGATCACGGCACCGGCCAGCGCGAGGCCGACCAGCAACGCGAGCAACCCGGTGATCGCCTCACCGGTGCCGAGCCGGTCCACGAGCGCCTTCGCCGCGAGCGGCTGGGCCGCGGCGGCGAGGCCGCCGAGCAGGACGAGCGACCCTCCGAAAAGGACACTGCGCCGCTGTGGCCTGACGTACCCCGCGAGCATTCGCCAGGCTGAGCGGTCGATCGGGGTGCGCACGGTGAAGCAACTCCGTTTTCTTGGTCTTTCGGCTGAAGAACGCGATCCGGGCAGACGGGGCTGCAACTCGGATCTGCTCTTCGATCTTCTGCCGTGCGGCACACGTCGCGACATCGGTGAGCCGGCTGGGCCGTCCAGCCGGGTGACCGGATCGTGCCCGCCAACCGGAGGGGCGCTCAGACACCTTGTCGGGTGTTCACCGGACACCGGCGGAGTCGTCGTTTCCCTACCTTGTGATCAGCCGCGGCACCGATACCTGCTCGGGTGTCCATGCGCGATTTCATCATCACCAAGGAGTGTGAATGGGCAAGTTCAAGGCTCGTTTGTTCGGTTCGGCCTTTTCCGCGGCGATGCTGGGTGCTGCGCTGGCCACGCTGACCGCCGCTCCTGCCAACGCGGCTGCCACCTGCACCAGCGCGGTGACGATTTACAGCGATGGCAGCCACACCGTGCACGCGGTCGTTCCCGGCGTCAGCGGCGGTGCTTCCTGGAACCCTGGCGAGTGCCACCTGTCCGAGGGCAGCTCCGGCGCCGGTGTCAAGGCCATGCAGCGCGGATTGAATTCCTGCTACGGCGCCGGTATCACCGCCGACGGACAGTTCGGGCCGAAGACGCGGGCCGCGCTGATCGCCGTGCAGAAGCGCATCGGAGTCAGTGCGGACGGGATCTTCGGGCCGAACACCCGCGGGGCCATGAACTGGATGGCCTTCAACGACAGCGGCCCGATGAACTGCCGGTACTTCAAGTACGCGTAGTGACCGAAACCAGCAGCGTCCGCCCCGTCATCGACGGGGCGGACGCTGCTGGTTTCGGTCAGGCGCCCCGCTTCGCCAGCGTGGACCGCAGGGCGTAGTACGCGGGCTTGCGCGTGAAGTCGTTCCACATCACCGTGGCCGCGCCCTGCCCTTGGAAGAAGACCGGCACCCACGAGTACTTGTCGACGAAACCCCAGATGGTGAACGACTTGCAGGTGCGGACCTTCAGGCAGGCGGAAAGCGTGCGCTGGTAGTAGTCGGCCTGCTGTTGCAGCTGGGCCGCCGTCGGCACGCCGTTCGCGGGCAGGGTCATCCGCACGTCGAGCTCGGTGATCGCGGTCTCCAGACGGAGATCGGCGAACCGCCGCAGGTTGCGCTCCAAGTCGTCGGGGAAGCCGTAGTCCAAGCTGAGGTGCGCTTGGGCGGAGAAGCCGTGCACGGGCACGCCCGCGGCGCGCAAGTCCTTGATCAGCGCGTAGTACGCGTCGCTCTTCGCGTTGACGCTTTCGACGTTGTAGTCGTTGAAGAACAGCTTCGCCTTGGGATCGGCCTGGTGCGCCCACCGGAACGCGTCCGCCACGATGCCGGGGCCGAGCTCGCGAATCCAGATGTTGTCCGTGGTCCGCAGGGCACCCGAGTCGGTGAAGATCTCGTTGGCCACGTCCCATTGCTGGATCCGGCCCGCGTACCGCCCGACCACGGTCGTGATGTGCTCACGCAGGATCTCGCGCAGTTCGGCCGCCGTGAACTTGCCCTGCTCCAGCCACTCCGGATTCTGGCTGTGCCACAACAAGGTGTGTCCGCGGACCACCTGCCGGTTCTGCTTGGCGAACCGGACGATGGCATCCGCCATGCCGAAGTTGTACCGGTTGCGCTCCGGGTGGATGTACTCCCACTTCATCTGGTTCTCCGGCGAGACGGAGCCGAACTCCGCGGCCAGCACCTGCCGGTACTTCCGGTCCGAGGTGAAGGGGTCCGGGTACGGCTGCTCCTCGTGATGACCGCCGCCGGCGACCGCGGTTCCGATGTGGAAACCCCTGGGCGCTGCCGAGCGCAAGGTCTGCTGGTGGCCGCCCGTCGCCGGCTCGGCCGAGGCCACCGGAGTCAACGGCACCAACAACGCCACGGCAGTGAACAACGCGATGACAGAACGAGCCGATCTCATCAAGACCTCGTTTCCATTGGCACCTGATCTCCTGGCGAGCTGCTGCACGCCACAGCTCGACCCGAGTCGAGCGACCCGAGTCGTCATCCGATGGCGATGGCGAAGATGTGCATCGCCGTCTCGCCCTTGTTCGCGCCGTTGCTGATGTCCGGCAAAGTCAGGTACCGCACCGTTTTGCCCGCCTGCAGCGGTATCGGGGCGTAGTACATGCTCACCTGCTGGTTCTGCCTGCCGGTGCTGGTGTTGATGTAGGGAACGGTGGTGACGACGTCGCCACCGACAGCCGCGTTGGCCCACCAGTCGGCGAAGGAGACGGTGTGGGATTGGGTGGTGCCGTCGGTGTAGGTCACCGTCGCGGTCCCCGAGGGGCTGCCGTAGTCACCGGTACCGATCAGACCGAGAGTCTTGCCGGAGCCGGAGATCTCGATGATCTGACCCCCGGCCGCTCCACCGGCCACCACGTTGTCCTTCGTGCCCGGTTGCGAACTCGGCCAGGTGAACGTCAGTCCGTTGTGGACGAACGTGGCTCCGGGGGTGAGGCTGGGCGTGCCGTTCGCCAGTGCCTGGGCGGAGAAGCTGGCGCCGCCGCCGTCGAGGTTGCCGGGGGCGGGGTTGGCGTCGTCGGTGATGCCCACGTTGTCGAAAGCCGCCGCCAGCGAAGGGTACGGGGGATGCGGCAGGATCAGGACGGTCGCGTCACTCGAGTTGCCACGGCCGTTGACGGAGGTGAACGTCGCCTGAGCCGTGACGGCGAACTTGCCGGGTTGCGTCGTGGCGGGCGCGGTCACCTGCCAGGTGGTGCGCACGGTTTCTCCTGGCGCGACGGTGGCGAACCTGGCCGGCGAGGTGGCTTGGACGGTCCATCCGCTCGGCGCGTCGAGCGTCATGGCGACGTCGTGCAGCGGCCGGGCGTTCGCAGGGTTGGGCAACGTGGTGGTGGCGGTGAAGGCCGTGCCCGGTGACACCCGCGTCGGTGCGCTGAGCGTGAACGGCTGCTTGACCACGACCGGCGTCGAGCCGGTGACGCCGTTGACGGTGGCGCTGATGGTCGCGACGCCGGGCGCCACCGTGGTGACCTTGCCGGTCCTGCTGACCGTGGCCACCTTCGGGTCACTGCTGCGGTAGGTGACGTGCGCCTTCGTCAGGTCGACGAACGACTCGTCGTTGTTGACGGCCTCGACGATCCTGTCCGCGATCACGTGCTCGCCGGGGCGCACGGTGGTGTCGGCGATCCACGGGTTCTTGCCGGTCAGGTCGATGCTCTGGCCCGGCGCGTACACCGTCTGGGTGGGCTGCACGGTGACGTACTGGACGTGCGGCTTGATCGTCCCCGTCACCGCCACCGGACGCGAGGTGACGACGTGCTCGGCGTCCGCGCCCACCCCGAACACGTACTGTCCGTTGTAGACGGTCTGCTTCTGCCGCTGCTGGTCCCAGAACGCCAGATCACTGATCCGCACCTGGATCGCGACGTGCTGCGTCTGGCCGGGTGCCAGCACGGCCGTCTTCTGGAATCCGACCAGCCGTTTGCGTGGCAGTTCCACGCCGGGCACGGTGAACGGTGTGGCCACGTACACCTGGGCCACGGTGGCGCCCGCCACCGAGCCGGTGTTGGTGACGTTGGCGTGCACGGTCACCCGGCCGTCCGCGGTGGCCGCCCTCGGAGTCGTCGCCACGTGCGAGTAGGCGAACGTGGTGTAACTGCCGCCGTAGCCGAACGGATACGTGGGGGTGCCGGTGAAGTACTGGTACGTGCGGCCGATACCGCCGGTCTGGGAGGGCGTGAGCCCGTAGTTCTTCACGTCCGGCAGCTGCGTGTCGTCCTTGTACCAGGTGAAGTTCAGGCGCCCGCTCGGGTTCTGCTTGCCCAGCAGCACGTCGGCCAGCGCGGTGCCCTGACTTTCCCCGTTGTAGCCGCTGAACACGATGGCCGGGAAGCGGCCCCGCACGTCGTCGACGGTCACCGGGCCGTTCGCCTGGATGGCCAGCGCCATCCGGTGGTTGCCGACCGCGCCGACCTGGTCGATCAACGAGCGGTAGGCGGGCGGCATGGCGATGGTGGTGCGGTCCTTGCCCTCGGTCGCCAGATTCGAGTCGGTGCCGACGAACACGATCACCAGGTCGGCGGAGGAGATCGCGGCCAGGGTCTGCGCCGAGCAGTTCGCCGGGGTCGTCGCCGTCGTGGACGTGCCGCAGGCGTCGAAGCTGACGGTGGCGCTGGGGTTCGCCGCCTTGACCGCCGATGTGATGCCCTGCACCGGACTCACCTTCACCGACGGGTCACCGGAGTAGCCGCCCAGGGTGACCACGCCTGCCAGATCGCCGACGATCACGACGTTGTTCAGCTTCGCCGGGTCGGCGGGCAGCAGCTTGGTGCTCGTGCCGGGCACCGCGTCGTTCTTCAGCAACACCAACGAGTTCGCCGCGATCTTCGCGGCCAGTGCGTGGTGCTCCTGGCTCTCGACCTTGTCCTTGGTGATCTTCGTGTACGGCACACTGCCCGGCGGGTCGAACTCGCCGGTCTGCATGCGCGCGGTGAACACGTGCACCAGCGCGTTGTCGATGACGCCCTCGCTGAGCACCCCGGCGTTGATCGCCTCTTGCACGTTGGCGACAGTGGCTTCGGCACCGGTGCAGTTGAGCTGAGTGCCGGCGCGCAACGCGTACGCCTGGCCGCCCGCTGCCCCGGAGACCTTCGCACCGGTCGTGGTGATCGTCCAGGTGACCGCGCCGTTGACGGTGGAGGTGGTCCAGCCTGGCGGTGCCCAGTTGTGGCTGCCCGGCGCGTACACGTCGCCGACGGCACCGCAGTCGGAGGTGGTGTAGCCGTTGAAGCCGTAGGTCCGCTGCGCCAGCGCGTTCGCCATGTAGGTGTCGGCGGGGGCCGGGGTGCCGTTGACCCTGTTGTACGCCGTCATCAGTCCGGAGACGCGCGCGTCCTCGATCAGGCTGCGGAACTGCGGCGTGTAGTAGTTGCGGATGTTCGCTTCGGTCGTGTCCGAGCTGTCCGCGTGCCGGTCGTTCTCCACGTTGTTGAGCGCGAAGTGTTTGGCGGTGGCCGCGACCTTCAGGTAACGCGACATGGGTCGCCCGCTGCGGGTCTGGCCCTGGTAACCGTTGACGAACGCTCCGGCCATCCGGCTGACCAGGTACGGGTCCTCGCCGAACGCCTCGTCGGTGCGGCCCCAGCGGGGGTCGCGGTCCATGTTCACGGTCGGGGCCCAGTAGGTCAGCGAGCCGTAGTTCGCCCTGTCCGGACCGATGTTGTTCTGCCCCACCCCCCACAGCGACTTGTCCAGCACGCCGCGGGCCTCGTCGGAGATCGCCGTCGTCTCCTGGTACATCAGATCGGGGTCCCACGACATGGAACTCGCGAAGTTGGTCGGGAAGCTGGTGGCGTGCACGCCACCGCCCACTCCGCCGTCGTTCGTGTTCGCGCCGAGCAGGTTGAGCCCGTGCTGGCCCTCACTCCAGTACGTGTACTGCTGCACGCCCAGCCGCGGGATGGCAGGTGCGCTGTTGGTGCGCAGCTGCAGCACCTTCTCGCTCAACGTCATCCGCGACACCAGGTCCGCGGCCCGCGCGGCGAAGGTGTACCGGGTGTCCAGGTAGACCGGTTGTCTGCCCTGGTCCTGCGCCTGCTCGACGCCGTGGGCGCCGAGCGCGGGCACCAACAGTGCCGTGACCAGCAGCGAAACCACGGCCACCCGCCCTTGCCGACGACCGATGAGGACTGGGGACATGAGTACCTCCGTCAGCGCAGGTGGCTCTCGTCGTTCCGACGTCATTGGGCTGAGACAGGTAGGGCGGGCCACAGAATTCGCCAGTTTTGGACGGTAATCTAGGTCCATCCGGCTTTCCCAGTTATTACTTAGCGTCAAAGTCGGCATAACTGCCCCTGCTACCGTGGCCTGATGTCGCCTCCGGTCCCCGCTGTCCGGCCGACGGCCGATTCGCCGGTCAACCTGCGCAGCCTGGGCCGGGTGCGAGTCCTGGAGGCGCTGGCCGAAGCGCGGCGGCTGTCCAGCCGGCTGTCGCGGCCCGATCTCATGCGCCGGACCGGGCTCGCCAGAGCGACCGTCGGCTCGGTGATCGCCGACCTGATCCGGGCCGGCATCGTGACCGACGAGGACGCGAACCGAGCGGACGGCCTGCGCACCGGCAGGCCGGCGCGCACCCTGTCGCTCAATCGGCACGCCGCCTATGCGCTGGGCGTGGACATCGGCCGTGATCACGTCCGGGTGGTGCTGTGCGACCTGTTCGGCGAGCCGGTGTGGGACCGCGACCTGCACCGGCTGGTGGACAACGACGCGGACGACGTGCTCACCGAGACCGCGGAGCTGATCGGGCAGGCCCAGCGTGCCACCGGCGTCCCCGCCGAGCGGATCCTGGGTGTCGGCGTGGGCATCGCGTGCCCGATCGACCGGCAGGGCACGTTGCTGGCCGAGGGCATCATGCCCGGCTGGGTCGGGGTGCGGCCCACCGACGAACTGCGGGAGCGGACCGGGTTCGCGGTGCGCCTGGTGAACGACGCGAACGCCGCCGTGCTCGCCGAACACCGCCACGGCGTCGCACAGCGATGCGACGACGTCATCTACATCAGGCTGTCCACCGGGATCGGCGCGGGCGTCATCTCGGACGGACGGCTGCTGCTCGGCGCGGGCGGGCTGGCAGGCGAACTCGGCCACGTCACCGTCGAGTCGTCCGGCGCGATCTGCCGGTGCGGCAACCGGGGGTGCCTGGAAACCGTCGCCAGCCCGGCCGCGATCGCGGAAGCTCCTGTCGACGGGCAGCGGCGGGCCCGCGTCGACCACCCAGCTGATCGACCTGGTGCGCGACGGCGACCGCGGCGCGATCCGTGCGATGGAGGACGCCGGTGACGCGGTGGGCCGCGCGCTGGCCCAGGCGGTCACGATCGTCAACCCGGAACTGGTCGTCATCGGTGGCGAGCTGGTCGCGGCCGGTGACGTCCTGGTGGCGCCCATTCGCCGGGCTGTCCAGCGCAACGCCATGAGCTGGCACACCAGTGAACTGCGCGTCGTGCCGGGTGCGCTCGGCGACAGCGCGGGCGTGCGGGGCGCGGCCGCGCTCGTGCTGGCGGACGCGCCCGAACGGCTGGCTGTCCTCGTCGCCGGTTGACCCGGAAAGTCCCGACAGCGAGCGGACCGCGTCCACGTCCGGATGCCCGAGCGCGTCGAGGATGGTCAGCCACGCGAGCGTCAAGCACTCCTCGTTGACACCTACCGACCGATAGTCGACAATCGACAAACGACAGGCATGGCTGATCGACGGCTGGAGGAATCGTGGTGTTCGCACACAAGCCGAAGTTCGTCTCGTTCGACATGAACGGGACGCTGATCCACTTCCGCATCAACGAGGTGATCCGCAGGGTCCTCGGTGACCGGCTTCCCGCCGAGATCGCCGACGAGTTCCTGCGGACGGGCAACCAGTTCCGGTTCGACGAGTGCATGGGCGACTGGAAGCCGTTCCACCAGGTCGTCGCCCGCTCGCTGGAACGGACCATGCGCTGGTTCGGCCTGGAGTACCACGAGGGCGACGGCGAGGCGGTGTACGAGGAGATTCCCACGTTCACCCCCTACCCCGGCGTGACCGCGGCACTGCGGCGTCTGGCCGAGGAGTACCCGCTGGTGATGATCACGAACACCGACGACGCCCACGCGCCGAGCCTGGTGGAGAACCTCCAGGCCCCGATCGAGGTCGTGATCACCTCCGAGCAGATCGGCGCCTACAAGCCGCGGCTCTACGCGTTCGAGTACGCGCTGGACAAGCTCGGCGTGACACCCGACGAGATCGTGCACGTCTCGGCGAGCCCGAAGTACGACCACCGCACGGCCACCAACCTGGGCATCAGGAACAAGGTGTACGTCGACCGCGGCTTCGAGCAGGACGAGCACTGGCTCGGCTACGAGCGGATCACCGACATCGCCGACCTGCCCGTCCTCTTCGGCTTGCCGCGCCCTTGACGAGGAAACGCGACACCCGGCGGTCGTGCACTGGGACCCGCCGGGTGTCGCGCTCTGTATAGTCGACAAACGACCGAGGGAGGCGGCCGGATGGATCGCAAGTTCACGTGGCTCGAGAACCGGACGACGACGCCGGACGGCGTTTACCGGGTGCTGCGTGCCGCCATTCTCGACGGGACCGTGCCTCCCGGTGAGCAGCTGCGTGAGGCGCACATCGCCGCGGACCTGGGGATCAGCCGGTCCCCGCTGCGCGAGGCGCTCACCAAGCTGGAGGAGGAAGGGCTGATCGTCAAGATCCCCTTCCGCGGCGCGTTCGTCGCCGAGGTGAGTGCTCAGGACGTCGCCGAGATCGCCGAGATCCGCCTGCTGGTCGAGCCGTTCGCCGCCGAGCTCTCGGCCGAAGCGCTGCGCGGACCCGAGCGGTCGAGGTTGATGCAGACCGTCGAGGACCTCCACCGGGCGATGGAGAAGAACGACATCCCGGCGAGCATCGACGCACACCTCGGCTTCCACCGGCTCTTCTACGACCTCTCCGGCCACGGCGCTCTGCGGAACCTGTGGGACGGCTGGGAGACCAAGCTCCGGCTCTACCTCAGCCTCGATCACCGCACCTACAGCGAGCCGCACGATCTGGCCGTGGAGCACGAGAGGCTGGCCGCGGTCGCCCTGGAGGGCGACACCGACGCGTTCCGCCGGGAACTGGCGGTCCATTTCCAGTCCGCGTTGCGGGGCCAGTCAGAAGGCGGTGTATCCGCCGTCGACGGGTAGCACCGCGCCGGTGATGTACGACGACTCTGCCGACGCCATGAAGAGGATCGCGTCGGCGACCTCGTCCGAGGTGGCGAGGCGCTGGAGCGGGATCTGACTCTCGCGCTCGCGGCGGTAGGCCTCAGGATCGGCACTGCGCTGGATCGACGCTTCGATGACCGGTGTGGCGGTCAGGCCGGGAGCGACGACGTTCACGCGGATGTTGCGCGGTGCCCATTCGATCGCCGCGCCCTTGGCGAGCATGATCAGACCTCCCTTCGCGGCGGAGTACAGGACTTCTCCGGGCTTGCCGACCATGCCGAGTCGTGAGCTGACGCAGACGAACGAGCCTCCGCCGGCGGGCATCAGCGGCGCGAAGTGCTTCATCACCAGGAACGCGCTGAGCAGGTTGCTCTCCAGCACGTTCTTCGCGTCCTCGTAGGTCATCTCGGTGAGCGGGCTGCTGGCCTGCAGACCGTGGTTGAGGACGACGACGTCGACGGTGCCGAGGGACTCGGCCGCCTGCCGGGCCAGGTCCGCGACGAACGTCTCGTCGTTGAGATTCCCTGGCACGTAAAGGTCTTCGGGCTCGGCGGTGCTCAGTCGCTCCCGGCGGCCGGTGAGCAGCAGCCGCGCGCCTTCGCGGCGGAAGCGGGAACACACCGCCTCCCCGATTCCGCTGCCGGCACCGGTTACCAGGGCCGTGACGTTCGCAAGTCTCATGTGGAGCAACTCCTGTCGTCAGCTGAGGAATCCGCGGACGTCGACCGGCCACCGCTGCAGCGACGTGCCCGTGCTGTCGGTGACGATCAGTTCCTCGAAGTTGAGGACGACCGGGCAGACGTGGTTGGGCACCACCGGTATCACGGTGCCGACGCTGGGGCGGAAGTCGCCGGCGGGCAGCGCGAGGAACCCGTGGTACTCGTTGAGCTTGGCCAGGACGGCCTTCGTGCCGGCGACGCCGCCGTAGCCGCGTTCGAGGCTGCCCTCCCGGCTGAGGGCTTTGGTGCCCACATCGAGGATGACCTGGTCGGGAACCCACTCGCTGACCACCGTGGCAGCGACGAACAGCGCGATCTGGTCGTCCGTGCAGGCGCCGAGCCGGCTGTTGTTGAGGTCGCCGAAGACGTACTCGCCGGGGCGGATCTCGGTGATCACGCTGCTGGTGGCGAACTCGACGGTGGGCGTGGAGCCGCCGCTGACCACCTCCGCGGTGACCCCGACGCTGTCGAGGCTGCGCACCGCGGTGGTCAGCGCGGCCTCCTGGTCCTGCGCGGCGCGCAGGCGAGCATCCGGACCGGAGCTGCCGTGACCCGGATAGGTGAAGACGCCCACCGGCACCAGGCCACGCCGGCGGGCGGCGAGCGCGAGATCGCCCGCGACCTCGGACGGCGCCCCGGAACGACGGGCACCGCAGTCGACCTCGATCACGACCTGCAGCCGCTCCGGTTCCCCTGCCATCGCGTCGGCGAGGGCCTCGATCGCCGCGACGTTGTCGACGCCGACCGCAGCCGGACGGACTCGGCGAGCCGGCGGATCCGCGCGCCCTTCGTTCCCGCGGGCCAGATCGGGTAGGCGAGGAAGATGTCGTCGAAGCCGGCCGCGGCGAAGACTTCGGCCTCACCGACGTTGCCAGCGGTGATCCCGACCGCCCCTGCCGCGACCTGACGCCGTCCGATCTCCACGCACTTGTGCGTCTTGACGTGCGGCCTGACGTCGAGGTTGCGCTGATCGGCGAAGCCCTGCATGCGGTCGATGTTGTCCTGCATGACATCGGCCAGCACGATGGGTGCGGGGGTGTCGATCCGCTCGATCAGAGCGTCGAGTACTCGCTGGAGCCGGTTCACGCCGACACCGCGGTGCAGATCATCTGGATCTCGACCGGGCTGTTGCGCGGCAGTCCCGCGACGCCGATCGCCGTGCGTGCGTGCCGCCCGTTCTCACCGAGCACCTCGATGAGGAGATCGCTGGCCGCGTCGGCGACCCGCGACTGCTCCCCCAGGTCGGGTGTGCTGGCCACGAAGACCAGCATCTGCACGACCCTCACCCGGTCCAGATCTCCCACCGCGTGCGCGGCGACGGCGAGCACGTTGAGCGCGGTCTGGCGCGCGAGGTCCCGCGCCGTCTGCACGTCGACGTCCCGGCCGACGATGCCCTGGCCCTGCAGCTCGCCGTCCCGGTACGGCAGCTGGCCAGAGATGTGAATGCTGGAGTCCACCGTCCGGTGGTTCACGAAGTGCGGATTCGCACCAAAACCGAGGGCGGGAAGCTCCAGGCCGAGGGCCTGGAGCCGATCCCGAGCCGAACCGGTGCCGATCATCTGCTCGGACCTCCTTGCCGTGCGGTTTGTCGATTGTCGACCATAATCGCCATGACAGTTGCCGTCAACGTCTCACCAGGAACTTCAGGTTCACAGCACCCGCTCCAGAAACTCCTGGGTGCGCTGTTCGCGTGGGTTGGCCAGTACCTCGCGCGCGTCACCGCGTTCCACCGCGACTCCGCCGTCCATGAACAGCACTTCGTCGGCGACGTCGCGGGCGAACCCCATCTCGTGCGTGACGAGGAGCATGGTCATGCCGTTGTGGGCGAGGTCGCGCATGACCGCGAGCACCTCCCCCACCAGTTCCGGATCCAGCGCGCTGGTGGGTTCGTCGAACAGCATGATGCTGGGATCCATCGCGAGTGCGCGGGCGATGGCGACCCGTTGCTGCTGGCCGCCGGACAGCTGGGCGGGGTACTTGTGGCCGCACTCGGCGAGCCCGACCTGGGCCAGCAGTTCTCGCGCCCGATCACGGGCGAGTGTGCGGGCCACCTTCTTGACCAGCACCGGCCCGGACATCACGTTGGCCTCGGCCGTCATGTTGGGGAACAGGTTGAACTGCTGGAACACCATGCCTGCGCCAGACCGGAGATCGGGGTCTGGTGCGACATGCGCATGATCGCGAGCAGCAACCCGAGCAGCGCGCCCAGCACCATGCTGACCACGGTCAGGATCAGGGTGAGGACCAGACCGTCCAGAATGGACTGGGTGGTGAAGTACTCGAACACCACCGGCCACTGGTAGTTCTCGTTCGTCACCGTCGTGTAGACCAGGCCGGCGACGATCACGAGTGCTACGGCCCAGCAGGCGTAGTCACGCGGACGTTTCGGCGTGATCCGCTTCTTGTGTTCTGGCAGCAGCTCGGGCAACGGCCGGCTCCCGGCCAGCGAGCTGATCGTGGTCGTCGGCATCACTGCCCCAGCGGGACGGCCATCGCCGCAGACTCGATGCCGAGGCCCTGGAAGCCCCAGCGGTCGAGCGCTTCGGCGTACTTGGGACTGTCGATGATGGACTGGACGGCCACCTTGATCGCCGGGGTCAGTGGTGAGCCCTTGGGCAGCGCGACGTTCACCTTCGCGGTGATCACCCTCTCCTGAAGGACTTCCATCACGTTGGGCTGCCGTTTGGCCGCCCACGCGAGCGAGGTGAAGTCGTACATCACCGCGTCGAGGCGCTTGGAGGCGAGCTGGGTCAGCGCGTCGTTGACGCTGGGCAGCGTCACTCCGGCGATGGCCGGCTTCCCCTGGCTCGTGCAGTCCTTTTCGGACAGCTGGGGCAGCCACTTGAGTTCCGCTGTGGTGCCGGACTGCACACCGACACGGCGCCCGCACAAATCGTGGACGCTCAACTTCTGCGGATTCCCGCGGGGGACGGCGACACCGGTGCCGTTCTGGAAGTAGTTGATCATGTCGAGCACCTTGAGCCGTTCCGCCGTGGCGCCCATGGTGGTCGCGGTGAAGTCGAACCGGCCGCCCTGCAGGCCGGGGATGATGGTGTCGAACTTGACGTTGTCGACCTGCAGCTTCACCCCGAGCTTGGCCGCGATCAGCCGCGCCATGTCCGGGTTGAACCCGATCGGGGTCTTGTTGTCCTTCGCCAGGAACGTCGTGGGCGGGCTGGACAGGTCCATCGCCACCGAGATCTTGCCCTTGGCCTTCACCGCCTCCGGCAGCAGCTTCACCGCCGCCGGGTCCGGCTGCACGCCGGCCGAGATGTCGTCGGTGTGTTCGACCGACTGACCAGGCGCGCTGCTCTGCGGGGTGTCGGCCTTGGACCCGCACCCGGCAAGGGCGAGCGCCAGGGCGGTGACGGTGATCGTGGCACGTAAAGGTGTTTTGACTCGCATGGTGGCCATTCCTTCGTCAATCCGGGAAATTGCACAAGTGGGCAGACTTTTTCGCGGAACGCTTACTTGACGAGATCTTTGAACTTGTAATAGGCGCCCGCGAAAGGCAGGAACCAGGGCGGGCCGAAGTGTCCGGGGATCCGCTGGAAGGGCAGGTCACGCCACGGGTTGGCGTCCGTCGTCCCGTTCAGTTGCTCGGCCATCTGCTTACCCATGTGCGTGGCCATCTGGACGCCGTGGCCGGAGTAGCCGAGCGAGTAGAACAGCCCGTCGTGCTCGCCGGCGTGCACCATCCGGTCCATGCTCATGTCGACCAGGCCGCCCCAGCAGTAGTCGACGTGCGTGCCGGCGAGCTGCGGGAAGACCTCGACCATCGCCTTC
>NZ_VSRL01000098.1 GCF_012184385.1 Lentzea indica | reverse complement strand
GGACGAGAGCTGGCGGGTGTTCGTCGTGCTGCGCGCGGCGCACGTGCTGCTGGGCGCCGACGATCCCGAGGGCGCGGAGGCCGAGGCCCGCCGGGCGGCATCGCTGCTGCCCGACGACGTCCAGGTCGGGAACGTGCTGTCGGTGCTGTCGGAGGCGTTGCGGCGCCAGAACAAGCCCTCCGGCACCGATCCGCTGGTCCGTGAACTGACCGCCCGGCTCGACTAGGCGTTGAGGGCTTCGGTGGCGGCCTCCGCGATCGTGCGGCGGGGGCCGTCGTCACCGAGCGTCAGAACGTGTTCGAGGGCCTTCTTGTAGGCGACGTCGAACGCCTCGTCCGCGGGCACCGCGACGTCCGGGACGACACCCACCGCCTCCCAGTTGGTGCCGGAGACCGGGTTGATCGCGCGGCCGTTGGGGACCGACGACTTGAGGTGCGGACCGACGCGGTAGCGGCCGCCGGGGTGGGCGCCGCCCTTCGTGGTCTCGCCGATCAGCGTGGCGCGCTTGTTCTGCTGCAGGTTGTAGCTCAGCTCTTCCGCTCCGGAGAACGTGCGGCTGCTGGTGAGGACGAAGATCGGCTTCTCGCCGCCGAACTTCGGGCCAGACACGTGCGGCAGGGTCCAAAACTGCTCGGTCGTGTCGTCCGGGCGGTTGTAGATGTCGTTGAGATGCACGCGCTCGTCGAACAGGTAGCTGCAGATCAGGGCCACCGTGTTGGGGTCGCCGCCGCCGTTCTCGCGCAGGTCGATGATCAACGCGTCGGTGTGGGCGATCAGGTTCATGGCCGCGATGAAGGCCGGCGTGGCGATCTCGGCGTCGTGCAGCAGGCGGAGATTCAGCAGGCCGACGTTGCCCTTGAGGCGCTCGACCTTGGTGATGCCGAACGCGTCCAGCTCGGCTTCCTTCTTGTACGCCACCGGATCCCAGGCCGACTCCTCGCCGGTCTCCGGCACCTCGTCGTGGCTGTAGAGCAGGCGGAGGTGCTTGTCACCGTTGACGCTCTGCAGGTCGGCAGTGACCCTCGCCGCGAACTCCTGGTCGTCCACATCGGAGTAAGCGCCCTCGCCCACGCGGGTGCGCAGGACTTTCGCGATCTCGTCGGCCGTCTCCGGGAAGACGTAGTAGGAAGCGAGCTGGGAGCACAGGAGTTCGATCTCTGGTTCGCGCACGGGCGCACAGTAGTCGCGCGCCCGTCGCTCGTCAGCTCAAATTCCGCTGATCCCGTACGGAGGCGTATAGGCACACCGCGGCGGCCGTCGCGAGGTTCAGGCTCTCGGCGGCGCCGTACATCGGGACCTTCAGCGAGGTGTCCAGCTTCGCCACCACGTCGTCGGGCAGACCGTGAGCCTCACTGCCGAACACCCACGCCGTGGGCTGAGTCAGTTCACCCTTGGCCGAGGCCTCGACGAGGTCGTCCTTCGCGTGGCCGTCGGCGGCCACGAGCTTCAGACCTGCCTGGCGGCACGCGGCGAAGACCTCGGCGGCGTCACGGGAACGCGCGATCGGCACGTGGAACAGCGAGCCCGTCGAGGCACGCACGCACTTGCCGTTGTGCGGGTCGACCGTGTCGCCGGCGAAGATCACCGCGTCCGCGCCTGCCGCATCGGCCACGCGCGTAACGGTGCCCGCGTTGCCGGGATCAGAGACGCCGTAGAGCACGGCGACGAGGCGTGGGGTGCCTTGCAGGGCACTCTCGAGAGGCTGCGGCACGGCGTCGCACACCGCGATGAGGCCCTGAGGCGTCACGGTTTCCGACAGGGAGGCGGCGGCCTTGTCGGTGACCTCGCTGATCCGGATGCCCGCCTGGTCGGCGGTCTGGAGCAGCTCGGCGTTGCGTTCCGCGGCCGTCACCGTGACGAAGAGCTCGTGGACCTCACCACCCTGCCAGGCGAGTGCTTCGCGCACGGCCTGGGCGCCCTCGACGAGGAAGCGGCCTGCCTTGTCACGGCCCTGGCGGCGGGTCAGGTGGCGAGCAGCAACGACCCGAGGTGTCCGTTCCGTGAACGGATCTGCCTCGGGTCGTTGTCGGCGTGCGTGCTGGCTCAGGCCTTGTCCCCGGCCGGAGCGTTCACGTCGGCCGGGAGCGCGCCACGGGCGATCTCCACGAGAGCGGTGAAGGCGTTGGCGTCGGTGACGGCGAGGTCCGCGAGGATCTTGCGGTCGACCTCGACACCCCCGAGCCGCAGGCCCTGGATGAGACGGTTGTAGGTCATGCCGTTCGCGCGGGCAGCGGCGTTGATGCGCTGGATCCACAGCTTGCGGAAGTCGCCCTTGCGCGCACGCCTGTCGCGGTACGCGTAGTTGAGCGAGTGGAGCACCTGCTCCTTGGCCTTGCGGTACAGCCTCGAGCGCTGACCGCGGTAGCCGCTGGCCAGCTCAAGGGTGGTACGACGCTTCTTCTGGGCATTCACTGCCCGCTTGACGCGTGCCACGGGTCCATCCTGTCGATCTCATGGGGGCGAAGTTGCCGGGAATTCGGCGCTGCGCCCCGAGTTGCTAGGGGGTGTCGAAGCGGGTCAGAGACCGAGCAGCTTCTTGATGCGCGGCGCGTCGTGCTCCGACACGACCGCGGTGCCGCTCATGCGACGCGTCACCTTGCTGGACTTCTTCTCCAGGATGTGGCGCTTGCCGGCCTTTTCCCGGAGGATCTTGCCGCTGCCCGTGACCTTGAAACGCTTCGAGGTCCCGCTGTGCGTCTTGTTCTTCGGCATTTCCGTCCTCGTCTCGTGCTACCCACCGGGTCGGGGGCGGCCATGCGTCCTACTCGGACGCGACGTCACCTTCGGCGGCGTCGTCGTCCTGGTCCTGCTTGACCGGACGCGCCTTGATGTTCTTGTGCGGCGCCAACACCATGATCATGTTGCGGCCGTCCTGCTTGGGGTTGGACTCGACGAAGCCCAGCTCCGCGACGTCCTCCGCCAGCTTCTGAAGCAACCGGTAACCGAGCTCCGGGCGCGACTGCTCGCGGCCGCGGAACATGATGGTCACCTTGACCTTGTTCCCGTGCGACAGGAAGCGGGCCACGTGGCCCTTCTTGGTCAGGTAGTCGTGCGGGTCGATCTTCGGCCGGAGCTTCTGCTCCTTGATCACGGTCAGCTGCTGGTTCCGACGAGACTCGCGGGCCTTCTGCGCCGTCTCGTACTTGAACTTGCCGTAGTCCATGAGCTTGCAGACCGGGGGTCGAGCCTGCGCGGCGACCTCGACGAGGTCCAGATCCGCTTCCTGCGCGAGTCGGAGCGCGTCCTCGATGCGAACGATCCCGACCTGCTCACCATTCGGCCCGACAAGGCGGACCTCCGGCACCCGAATGCGGTCGTTGATGCGCGGCTCGGTGCTGACGGGAGCACCTCGGTTCGAGGGACTTGTCATTCACGTCCTTTGCGACTCGTTTGCGCCAAAAGACAAGAGCCCCGTTCGCCGTTGCCGACGAAGGGGCCCGCTTCCGACCGATCGCAATCCTGGACGGAGGGCACCCGTGTGCCCTGTGTCAGGAGGACCGGACCCGGCCACCTGTGTACGCGGTGGGCGCGGGTGGGAGCGGGGCTCCACTTGCCGCCCCCGCACTAACGAGGGCTGGTCGCGTCCGAAATAGTAGCAGACGCTCTTGTCAACCCCCGAATCGCGGCCGTGTGATGTCGGCTTGCTTGAATGTCGGGCGTGACCGATCCGCTAGAAGACAGTGTTGACGACGGCATCCGCGACCTCGGCGACGTCCCCAGCATCGAGGTGATCAGCCGGGCGGCCGTGATGCTGCTGTCCGCCTCCGCGGAACGCCTCGGCCTCGCCGACCCCGACCCCGACAACTCCCCGCGCCGCGACCTCGACGAGGCCCGCCGCCTGATCACCGGCCTGGCCGGCCTGGTCACGGCGACCTCCGAGTACCTCGGCCCGCACGCCGCGCCGCTGAAGGACGGCCTGCAGTCGGTGCAGCGCGCGTTCCGCGAGGCGTCCGCCGTGCCGGACGAGCCTGGCCAGGGTCCCGGCGAGAAGTACACCGGCCCGGTCTACTGATCCGCTCTGACGACGACGGGCTCCCACGGCTCCGCCTTGATCTGGAACACCGCCGAGGCACGCTGCCCGGTGGCCGCCCTGAACGTGATGGCGGAGCCGTTGTGGAGCGGGCCCACGTCGAGGTGCTCGGCAGGGGGCTCGTCGTGCTGGGAGAGCCCGAGCACCCTGCTTCCCGGCACCACGGACACCGTGAGCTGCTCGATGACCGCGGGCCCGCCGAAGTAGCTGAGCCGGAACTCGTCGGGTGCGCCGGGCGTGATCGCGAACGTCGGCATGCCCCTGCGCTGCCTTTCGGCGGCGAGCACCTCCGTGAGCTCGTTGACCTGTGCCGTCGCCTGCTGGGCCGTGAGCTGCGCCTCGTCGGCCAGCATCCGTGACGCCGTGGCCGCTTCCTCGGCTTGTACCGCGGCCTTCTTCGCTTCCTCCGTCGCCGTCTTCGCCTGAAGAGCGCTGGAGGTGGCCTGCTCGACGGCCTTGCGCGCGGCGCTCGCCTCCTCCTGGGCCCTGGTCGCGGCCTCTTGAGCCTGGCCGGCGGCTTCCTGGGCGTTCTTCGCTTCGCGGGCCTGCCACAACGACACGGCCAACGCGCACATCGCCACCACGGCGGCGATCACCGCCAAGGCGATCATGCCCGCACCCCCATGGCCGCGAGCTGCCTGCCTGCGAGCTCTTCGATGACGTCGGTGTCCCCGGTGCGCCAGCCCACCGCCGGGTCGGTGGGGAACTTCGCCAGTTCCCTCGGAGACAGGCTGGTAAGCGCTCTCAGGGCGAGCAGATCGGGTTTGTCGCGGAGTTTGACGGTGTTGCCTGCCTTGCGCGCGTACCTCAGCCGCAACGGAAACCAGGTGATCAACAGGAACAGCACGGGGATCACGATCAGGGCGACGGCGAGCCAGAACGCGGTGTCCTGGACGACGCCGATCTGCGTGTTGCCCACCCCGATGAGCGTCTCGCCGGCCTTGGTGCCGTTGCCCAGCGCCCCTGACAGGTCGTCACCGACCAGCGGCACACCCCTGGCCTTGCTGGCGGCGTTGGTGAAGACGTCACGGATGTCGCCGCCCGCGTTGACGAGCCCGTCACCCGGTGCTCTGAGCCCGAGCACCCAGTCGTGGGCGGTGGTCGCCACCCAGATCCAGAGCGCCACCCAGCCGACAGCGAGGAGGTCGGCGATCAGCTGACGCGTGAGCCTGACCGGTCTGTCCGCGTACCACTTCATAAGGCGGATGCTGCCACGTGCCCCATCAGCCGTCGATGATCACCTCTGCGCGATCCAGCATCGCCCGCGCCCATCCCGCGCCGTCCTGCTGCCCGATCCACCCGCCGTACAGCAACGGATAACGCTTGGCCGGCACAGCCCAGAACGCGTTCACCTTCGCGATCGCCTCCTCCCGCGACAGACCGAGTTCTCGCAGGGCATCAGCTGTGTCGGCCATGATCCGCAACTGGTCGTCGTCGCAGGGGTACAGGAACTCGGCGGGCTCGGTGCTCAGCACCATCAACGGCTGCTCGTGGTCCTCGAACCCGACCGGCGTGGATGCCACGAAGGTCACGTTCGTGGTCACCGGAATCACGTCGTCGTGCGGCTCGGAGATGGAGAACAACGCGGTGGCCGGACGAGCGGCGGCCATGAGGCACGCCCGCGCGTAAACCATCGACACGCCCAGCAGTTCGGCCAGGTCGTCACCTCGAAGGTCGCGGTCGGGTCCGTCCTGCACGATCGCGGCGAGCTCAGGCGGCAGTGCGGGCTCGCCGGGCCTGATCGCGTGCAGCGCCGCCCGCATCCGGAAGTTGGCCTTCTCCGATATCAACCGTGTCCTCCAACTGCGAAAGGCGTGCCCCCAAGTGGAGGCACGCCATCAGCAAAGCACCGGACGGCCACAACCCGCACGTCGTGTCCCACCGGCAGGTGCCGGTCAGTCGACGACGGCCAGTGCGTCGATCTCCACCAGCAGACCGGCGGGCAGTCCGACGTAAACGGTCGTGCGGGCGGGCGCCGGGTCCGTCACGAACTCGCCGTAAACCTCGTTCAGCTCGGCAAAGTGCGCGGTGTCGGTGAGGTAGACGCGGATCATCACCACGTCGTCGATGGACGCGCCACCGGCCTTCAGCACCGCGTGGAGGTTCGCGAACGTCTGGCGCGTCTGCTCGGCCACCGTGGTGCCGACGATCTCGCCCGACGAAGGATCGAACGCGACCTGGCCGGCCACCTGCAGGATGTTGCCCTTGCGCACACCCTGCGAGAAACGGGCCACCGGCTGCGGTGCGTCGGCGGTCTTGATCTCAACCTTGGACAACGAATTTCCCCTTAGCTGTGTTCGATCCCTATCTGGGCACGTAACCGCACTCAACAGAAGCCGCCTCAGCGGTGGCGAGCAGGTCGGGCAGGTGGGACATCAGGCCGTCGAAGTCGAGCAGCACCTTGGGCACCGACATCGAGACCGCGGCGAGCACCTCACCCCGCGCGCCCTTGATGGGAGCGGCGATGCAGTGGATGAAGTCCTCGTGCTCGGCGTTGTCGACGGCGTAACCGCTGGCGCGCACACGCTCCAGCTCCGCCAGGTACGCCGTCGGGCCGATGATGGTGTTCGCCGTCAGACGCGGGAACTCCATCCCCGCCAGCACTTTCTGCAACGCGGGAGCGGGCAGGTCGGCCAGCAGGATCTTCGCCACGGCCGTGCAGTGCAACGGCGCACGGCGGCCGATGCGCGAGTACATGCGCATCTGGTGTCTCGACTCGTACTTGTCGATGTAGATCACCTCACCGTCCTCATAGGACGCGAGGTGGACGGTGTGCCCCAGACGGGCGTTGAGGTCGCGCAACGCGGGCTCGGCCGCTCGCCGGACGTCGCGTTCCTCCAGGGCGCGGTTGGCGAGGTCGAACAACGCGGTGCCGAGGCGGTAGTGGTGCACGCCGTCGCGCTGCACGAACCGGTGCGACTCCAGCGTCCGCAGCAACCGCAGCGTCGTCGACTTGTGCACGCCGATCACGCCGGACAGTTCGTCCAGCGTCTTCGGTCCCGTCGCGAGCTGGCTCACCAGCGTGAGCGCGCGGTCCAGGCTCTGGCTCATCTACACCTCCAGGCGGGCGGACGCCCAGGTCTGCGGGTCGGCGCGCAGCAGCGGTTCTGTCACGTCGTCCGGCAAAGGATCGCCGACGTCCTCCGCGGTGAGCAAAGCGGAGGCAGCCTGCAGGTGCCCGGCGCGCAACCGGACCGGCGGCGCCTCCCCCGCGAGGGTCGCCGCGAGGAACCCCGCCGCGAACGCGTCACCGGCCCCGACCGGCTCCACGACCTCGACCTTCAGCGCCGGTTCGAAGTACGACGAGCCGCCTTCGAGCAGGGTCGCGCCATCCGGGCCGTGCTTCACCACCAGCGACGCCGGACCGGGCAGCAACTGACGCAGCCTGGCCGGATCACCGGTCCCCCACACGAGTTCCGCCTCGTCCGCGCCCGCCAGGACCACGTCCGCCATGTCCGCGAGCTCCCGCAGCACGCGCGGGTCGCGGTCGGCCCACAGCGCGGGCCGCCAGTTCAGGTCGAAGGAGATCCGGAACCCGCGCCGCGGCTGGCGCAGCAGTTCACGCATCAGCGCGAGGCACGAGTCGGAGAGAGCGGGTGTGATCCCACTGAGGTGCACCAGCTTCACGGTGCCGAGGTCGAGGTGGTCGATCATCTCGGGCCCCATGCCCGACGCCGCCGAACCGCTCCGGTAGTAGCGCACCGGACTGCCGTGGGGCGAGGCCTCCTTGACGTAGAGGCCGGTCGGGCGGGTCGCGTCGATCCGCACCCCCGACACGTCCACGCCGAAGCGGCCGACCGTGTCGAGCACAGCCAGCCCGAACGAGTCGTCGCCGACCGCGCTGACCCACGGCGACCGCACGCCGAGGCGCGCGAGGTGGCAGGCGACGTTGGACTCGGCGCCACCGACGGCACGGTGCCAGGTGCGCACCAGATGCACGGGACCGGGCTCAGCCGGAACCATCATCACCATGGTCTCGCCGAGACACACGACACCGCCGACGTGTTCGAACCGCATGCGTGCTCCAGAGGTGTTCGTTGACGGCGGCGCACCCGAATGCTACACACTCCAGCATCACATCGCGCAATGGGAGTTGCAAAATATGCAACAACTGATGGAGATGGACCTCTCGACCGTCGCCGACATCCGTTCCGAACGGATCAGCTGGCGGTTCAAGGGCCTGCCGTCGAGCACGTTCGGTTCGACCATCGGCGAGGTCGCCGACCAGCGGCTGGACCTCTTCGCCGACGAGTTCGTCGGCCCTCTCGTCGTGCTGGACGCGGACGCGTTGACGCACAACCTGACGACGATGTCCAAGTGGTGTGACAACCACGGCGTCAAGCTGGCGCCGCACGGCAAGACGACGATGGCGCCGCAGCTCTTCCAGCGGCAGGTCGAGCACGGCGTCTGGGGCATGACCGCCGCCAACGCGTCGCAGCTGCGGGTGTACCGGGCGTTCGGCGTCAGCAGGATCCTGCTGGCGAACCAACTGCTCGACCCCGCAGCGCTGCGCTGGCTGGTCGCCGAGTTGGACCACGACTCGCGCTTCGAGTTCAGCTGCTGGGCCGACTCCGAGGCCGGTGTCGCGCTGATGAGTGAGACGCTGCACGAGCTTCAGCCGTCCCGCCCGATCGACGTGCTGGTCGAACTGGGCGCTCCCGGTGGACGGACCGGTGCGCGCGACCTGGAGACGGCGCTGGCCGTGGCGCGTGCGATCGACCAGAGCCCGTTGCTGCGGCTGGCGGGTGTCAGCGGTTACGAGGGCGCGCTGGCGCACGACGCCTCCGAGTCGTCGCAGTCCATTGTGGACCGATATCTCGCCGACCTGCGCACGCTGGTGCTGCGCATGGCCGACGCCGGGATGCTCGACGAGCTGGACGAGGTGATCGTCACCGCCGGCGGCAGCGCGTACTTCGACCAGGTGGCGGCGACGCTGGCCCAGCCTTGGCCGGTGCCGGTGAACCCGGTGCTGCGCAGCGGTGCCTACATCACGCACGACGACGGCTTCTACCGCGGGATCTCGCCGTTCGCGCGGATCGATGGCGTGGAGCCGTTCCGCTCAGCTCTGCGCGCGTGGGCCCAGGTGACGTCACGACCGCAGCGCGACCTGGCGTTGCTGACGATCGGCAAGCGCGATGCGTCGTTCGACGAGGGCCTGCCGGAGCCGCAGCTGCTGCGCCGCCGTGACGGTGCGATCGCCCCGCTGACTCAGGCGAAGGTCACCGCGTTGAACGACCAGCACGCGTTCCTCCAGCTCGGCGCCGAGGCCACGGTCAGGGTCGGCGACTGGGTCGGGCTCGGCCTGTCCCACCCCTGCACGGTGTTCGACAAGTGGCAGCTCATCCCGGTCGTGCGGGGCACGACCGTGGTCGACCTGATTCGCACCTACTTCTGATCGGAGTGCACCGATGGACGACGTCGTGCTGCGTGGACCACTGATCGCCGACGGCACGGGCACACCCGCCTATCGAGCGGATGTGGGTATCAAGGACGGCGTCATTTCGTCGATCGGTCACGGACTCACGGGCACGCGGTCGATCGACGCGGACGGGCTGGTGCTCGCGCCGGGGTTCATCGACATGCACTCGCACTCCGACCTGCGGGTGCTCGCCGAACCTGACCACCTGGCGAAGGTCTCGCAGGGCGTCACGACCGAGGTGCTCGGACAGGACGGACTGTCGTACGCGCCGGTCAACGACGAGGTGCTCGCGACGCTGCGCGGCCAGCTCGCCGGGTGGAACGACGACCCACCCGGCTTCGACTGGAACTGGCGCTCGGTCGGCGAGTACCTCGACCGGCTCGACCGGGGCATCGCGGTGAACGCCGCGTACCTGGTGCCGCAGGGGACGCTCAGGATGCTGGTGGTCGGCTGGGACGACCGGCCGCCGACGGAGTCCGAAATGGACAACATGAAGTCCGTTCTCGCGCAATCGCTTGCCGAAGGCGCAATGGGCATGTCGTCCGGGCTCACCTACACGCCGGGCATGTACGCGGACACGTCCGAGCTCGTGCAGCTGTGCGAGGTCGTGGGGCAGCACGGCGGGTTCTACAGCCCGCACCACCGCAGCTACGGCGCCGGCGCGTTGGAGGCGTACGCCGAGATGGTGGACGTCTCCAAGCGTTCCGGCTGCGCACTGCATCTCGCGCACGCGACGATGAACTTCCCGGTCAACAAGGGCAAAGCGCCCGAGCTGCTCCAGTTGCTCGACGACGCGATCGCCGGTGGCGCCGACATCTCGCTCGACACCTATCCCTATCTGCCTGGCGCGACCTACCTGTCGGCGCTGCTTCCGTCGTGGGCGACCGAGGGCGGGCCGGAGAGAGCCCTGGCGCGGTTGTCCGATGTGGACACCCGCGAGCGCATCCGCGCCGAGATCGAGGAGACCGGGTCGGACGGGTGCCACGGCGTGCCTGTCGACTGGGACTCCATCGAGATAAACGGCGTGCGCAACGACCGCAACACGCACCTGGTCGGCGCGAGCGTTCTCCAGTCGGCCGCCCGCATGGGACGTGCGCCCGCTGACCTGTACTTCGACGTGCTGGTCGACGAACGCATGGGCACCTCGTGCCTCATGCACGTGGGCCACGAGGAGAACGTGCAGGCGATCATGAAGCATCCGGCGCACACCGGCGGCAGCGACGGGCTGCTCGTCGGCGACCGGCCGCACCCGCGCGCGTGGGGGACGTTTCCCCGCTACTTCGCGCGCTACGTCCGCGAGCTGGGCGTGCTGAGCCTGGAGGAGTGCGTCGAGCACCTCACCGGCCGGGCCGCCAAGCGTTTGCGGCTCACCGACCGGGGTCTGGTCCGCGAGGGCTACGCGGCAGACCTGGTGCTGTTCGACGCCGCGACGATCGCCGACACGGCGACGTTCGACCAGCCCCGGCAGCAGGCCGCCGGCATCCCGTACGTGTTCTGCAACGGGGTGACGGTGATCGACGACGGAACCGCCACCGGCGCATTGCCAGGCCATTCACTCAGGAGCCGCCCGTGATCGATTGGTTGCAACACACGACACCGGGTCTGCTGACCCTCGCCGTAGTCAGCATCGCGGTGCTTCTCCTCCTCATCATCAGGTTCAAGGTAGAGCCGTTCATCGCGCTGATCGTGGTCGCGCTGGGGGTCGCCCTGGCCGCGGGCCTGCCGACGGAAACGCTGGTCGGTTCGGCCCAGAAGGCCTCGGACTCGTTGCTGGAGAAGGGCTTCGGCGGCATTCTCGGGCACATCGCCGCGATCATCGGTCTCGGCACGTTGCTGGGCGCGATGCTCGAGGCGTCCGGCGGCGCGCAGGTCCTGATGGACAAGCTGATGCAGGCGTTCGGCGAGAAGCGCGCGCCGGTCGCGATCGGCCTCGCCGGCCTGATCTTCGGTGTGCCGGTCTTCTTCGACATCGGCATCTTCGTGCTCGCGCCGCTGGTCTACGTGGCGGCCCAGCGCAGCGGCAAGTCGATCGTGCTCTTCAGCATGCCTTTGCTGGCAGGTCTTTCGGTCATGCACGCGTTCATGCCACCTCACCCAGGACCGGTGGCGGCGGCCGGTCTGCTGCACGTGTCGCTCGGCTGGATCATCATCATGGGTCTCGCGGTGGCGATCCCGTCGTGGTTCGTCGGCGGTGTCCTGTACTCGTACTGGATCGGCAAGCGGATCAACGTTCCCGTGCCGGAGGAGATGCTCGCCGCCGCCGAGAAGGCCAGGTCGGAGAACGGCTCGAAGGACGCGCCGTCGCTCGGGCTGGTGCTCTCGATCATCGGCCTGCCACTGGTGCTGATCCTGGCGGGCACGTTCGGCTCGATCCTGTTGCAGAAGGGCTCGCGGCCGTACTCGATCGCCACGTTCTTCGGCACACCCGCGGTGGCGCTGACGATCTCGGTGCTGCTCGCGTTCTGGCTGCTGGGTTTCCGGCGCGGTATGACGCGGGAGAAGATCGCGGAGCTGTCCAGCCTGTCGCTGAAGCCGGTCGCGATGATCCTGCTCGTGGTCGGCGCCGGTGGCTTCTTCGGTGCCGTGCTGGCCGCGACGGGCATCGGCAAGACGCTCGCCGGCGAACTTTCGGGGCTCGGCCTGCCGGTGATCGCGCTGTCGTACGTGATCAGCTGTGTCATCCGCATCGCGCAGGGCTCGGCGACGGTCGCGATCGTGACGACCGCGGGCATCGTGGCACCGGTGCTGGCGGACCTGAACTACTCGCAGCCGCAGCTGGCGCTGGTGGTCATGTCCATCGCGGCCGGTTCGATCATCGCCTCGCACGTCAACGACGGCGGGTTCTGGATCGTGTCCCGCTACTTCGGGCTGTCGGTGAAGGAGACGCTGCAGTCGTGGACCGTCCTGGAGACCATCCTCTCGGTGGTCGGTTTCGTGGTCGCCGCACTGCTCAGTCTGGTTGTCTGATCGGGTGCATCGGAACCTGATCTGTCTGCTCGTGATCGCGGCGGCGGGATGTTCCTCGCCGCCGCAGGTCACTCCTCCCGCCGCTCCGGACAAGGCCGCCGTGGTCGGGTGGGTCGACCAGGTGTGCGCCGCGGACAAGCCGATGCGCACGGTCAGCGCCGTCATCGCGCTCAAAGCCCCGAAGTTCGCCCAGGGCCAGCAGCCGACCGAGGCCGACCGGCCGGCCGTGATCGCGTACCTGACCGAGCTGCGCGACATGTACACGAAGGCCAAGACCGCCTACGACGGCGTCGGGCCGTCGCCGATCCCCCGCGGTGACGAGCTGGTCGCAGGGCACCGCAAGGGCCTGACCGAGCTCGTGCCGAAGCTGCAGGAGTACCTCGACAACGCGCAGAGGTTCCCCGCCCAGAGCATCGACGCACCGATGGTCCTGGCCGGTGCCGACGCCGCGACGTGGAAGCCGGAGGGACCTGGGCTCGGCGAGCTGCGGAACGCGGAGCCGGTGCTGGCCGAGGCGTATCAGCAGGCTCCGAACTGCCAGGGCTAATCAGACATAACTCAACATTTTCCAACGCTTGACAACGCGAGCCGTGCGCCACAGGATCGGCGCAATGTTCATTTGTGTTTGATGTGGACGGGGCCCCGCATGAACAACACGGAGGTCGTGCACCTGCACGACGACACCTCCAGCGTGGTGATCGAGGTCCGGGGTGCCGGGCTTCCTGTCGTGTCGCACTGGGGGCGCACCCTCGGCGACGTCGGCCAGGACGCCTTGCGCACCCTGGCAGACGTGGTGACGGGAACCATCCCGAACAGCTCACCCGACCACGCGGTCGCGCTCACGCTGCTGCCGGACGCGGGCGCCGGGCACTCCGGCCGTCCCGGCCTGCGGGGTCATCGGGGCGGCGAGCACTTCGCGCCGGCGCTGGCGGTGACGTCGTTCTCGGTAGAGGACTCGATCTTCCGTTACGTGGCAGAGGATCCAGCGGCCGCGCTCACCGTGACCGGCGTGGTGGAGCTGGCGTCGTCCGGGATGCTCCGGCTGCGGCACAGCATCCGCAACGACGGCTCGACGCCGTATGCGTTGGAGGGACTGGAGACCGCGCTTCCGGCGCCTGCGCACGCCACCGAGCTGCTCGACTTCACCGGGCGGTGGAGCCGCGAGCGTTCGCCGCAGCGGCACCCGTTCTCCTACGGCACCTGGGTGCGGGAGAACCGGCGTGGACGCACCGGGTCCGACGCGACGATCGGGCTGCTGGCAGGCACGCCGGGGTTCTCGTTCCGCTCCGGCGAGGTGTGGGCGCTGCACGTGGCGTGGAGCGGCAACCACGTGACGTACGCGGAGAGCTTCCCCGACTCGACGCCGGTCCTGGGTGGCGGCGAACTGCTGCTGCCGGGCGAGATCGTGCTGGCGCCCGGCGAAACCTACGAGTCGCCGTGGCTTTATGCGGCCTATTCGGCTGAGGGCATCGACGGGATCAGCGCGGCGTTCCACCGCCAGTTGCGTGAGCGCGCGCTGCGACCCCGGCCCGTCGTGCTGAACACGTGGGAGGCCGTGTACTTCGACCACGATCTTTCGCGCCTGACCTCGTTGGCCGACACCGCCGCAGCCGTTGGCGTGGAACGGTTCGTGCTCGACGACGGCTGGTTCCGCCACCGCCGTGACGACACCGCCGGCCTGGGCGACTGGTACGTCGACGAGACCGTGTGGCCGGACGGGCTCACTCCGCTGATCAAGCACGTCCGCGCACTCGGCATGGAGTTCGGCCTGTGGTTCGAACCCGAAATGATCAACACCGACTCCGACCTCTACCGCGCCCACCCGGACTGGGTGCTGGGACCGCGCCCCGGCGTGCTGCCGCCGTCGTGGCGCAACCAGCAGGTGCTGAACATCGCGCACCCCGAGGCGTACGAGTACATCCTGGAGCGGGTGTCGTCGGTGTTGTCCGACAACGACATCGCGTTCGTGAAGTGGGACCACAACCGCGACCTGATCGGCTCGCGGGTGCACGACCAGACCGAGGCGTACTACCGGCTGCTGGACGAGCTGCGGCTGCGGCATCCGCACGTGGAGATCGAGAGCTGCTCGTCCGGCGGGGCGCGGATCGACCTCGGCGTGCTGTCGCGGACCGACCGGGTGTGGACCTCGGACTGCAACGACGCCCTGGAACGCCAGCTGATCCAGCGGTGGACCGGAGTGTTCCTGCCGCCGGAGCTGATGGGCGCGCACGTCGGCCCGACCCGCTCACACACCACCGGCCGGGTGCACGACCTGTCGTTCCGGGTGGCGACGGCTCTGTTCGGGCACTTCGGCATCGAGTGGGACATCAACTCGGCGAGCGACGACGAGCGTGCGGGCCTGCAGGCGGCGATCGAGTACTACAAGGACGTCCGTTCCTTGGTGCACAGCGGTGTCACGGTGCACTCCGACCACCCGGACCCGGCCGCGTGGGTGCACGGCGTGGTCGCCGCCGATCAGTCCGAGGCGCTGTTCTGCTACGCGCAGATCGCGACTTCGGTGCAACACATGCCGGCGCGGGTGCGCTTCCCCGGCCTCGACCCCTCGCGGACGTACCGGCTGTCGTTCGACGCGCCCGCAGGGTGGCCGAGGCTGATCGGGCGGGACGAGAAGAAGTGGGAACCGGTCTCGTTGCCCGGCTCGGTGCTCGCTGACGTCGGGATCCAGCTCCCGGTGCTCGAGCCGGAGCAGGCGATCCTGATGCGCCTCAAGTAGAACGTGCCGAAGCCCCGGCGGACTGACCCACCGGGGCTTCGCCTCCCTCTTTCACTTACTGGCCGGCGCGACTTCCGTCGGCCTTGGTAGCCCACCACTTGCCGCCAACGCCCTGTCCGTTGGCATCGCCGCAGACCTTGTCACCTGAATAGAGGTACTGCGGCGATCCTGCGATGGTGAGCTGTTTCTTGCCGTCCCGCTCGATCGTCCCCACAAGTGCGGGATCCACGCCCTGCACTTGGAACCCCTCGCTGACGAAAGCGGGCGGCCACTGCACCGCGCACTCGCCGGAGCAGTTGCTCGTGGGCGGGTCCGCGGAGTCGTCGTCGAACCGGTAGAGCGTCATCCCGTCGGCGTCGGTGGCGACGACCCCGAGGTCCCCGACGGTCGCACTGGTGAGCGCGATCGCCTTGTTCTGCTGGGCCTTCTTGCCGTCGTGGCGGTGGCGAACCACTTCGGCACCGTGACACCCTTGGCCTCACCGGGCTTGCTGTCGTTCTTGAACGTGTACTGCGGCCAGTTCGCGACCGTGAGCTGCTTCTTGCCGTCCTTGCGGGTGATCGTCCCGAGCAGCTTCGGGTCGACGCCCTTCACGCGCGGCTGCTCGCCCTCCACGTACACCGGCGGCCACGTCGCGGCACAACCACCGTCGCAATTGGACGCCGGCGGCTGCGCGGTGTCGCCGTCGAACCGGTAGAGCGTGAGGCCCGCGCTGTTGGTCAGCACCGCACCGAGACCGGCGATGACGCCCGTCCGCGCGGCGAGCTGGGTGCGCTCGCCGCTCTTGCCGGTGGCGAACCACTTGCCTTGCAGGCCCTGCCCCTTGGTCTCGCCCGGCTTGACGTCCTTGGCGAACCGGTACTGCGGCATGCCGTCGACGGTCAGCTGACGGCTACCGTCCTTGCGGACGAAGCTGCCGACCTCGTCCACGCCCTCCACCGTGAAGTTCTCGTCGGCGACGGTCGCGGGAGGCCACGTCGCGGCGCACTCACCGTCGCAAGTGGACTCGTTCGGCTTGTCGCCGTCGAACCGGTAGAGGGTGAAGCCCTCGACGTCGGTGACGACCGGACCGAGGTCGTCGATCTCGGCGATCTTCAGCGCCACAACGCTTTCCTGCTGCTGCGCGACGGGCTTGCTCTCCGGCGTACCGGCGCAGGCGGTCAGCGAGATCAACCCCAGCGCGACGACCGTGACGGTCTTGCGGATCATCTCAACCTCCTGGCTCGTGCCCATCGACGCCCATCACACGTAGAACGAGCCAGAACGGTTCAATCTTTTTTCAGTCGCCCTGACCAGCGAACATCGCACGCTTCAACGCGGGCACAGCGCTCGCCGTCCGAAGCACGGTCTTGAAGACGGTCCGCGCGATCGGGCTGCCGTCGGCGAACTGCCGTGCCGCCCGCAGCGAGTCGCGGACCGCCGCGAACCCGTAGTCGTACATCTCCGCTTCGTACCGGGCGATGGCGTCGCCGCCTTCTGCGATGCATCGCGCGAGCAGTTGCGCGTCACGCAACGCGATGTTCGCCCCGATGCCTCTCATCGGCGTCATCGCGTGGATGGCGTCGCCGAGCAACGTGACGTTCGTGGGCTGCCAGCGCTCGATCGGCTTCGACGACCGGATCCGCCACTCGCTGATCGTCTCGGCAGGCGTGGCCGCGACGATCCGGTTCAGTTCCGGGCTCCACCGCGAGATCCGGCGCAGCACCTCACGTTGCAGATCCAGCCCGTCGTGGACGGTCAGATCGGCGGCCGCATACGCCCACATCAGGTAAGGACGTGCGTTGTCGAACAACAGGTCGTCCTGGACGTCGGTCACGCCCAGGCCGTCGTGCGCGGCCAGGAACATCCCCGCCCGGCCCGTCGGAACGATCGAGTTCGCGCGCACCACCAGTTCCCGCGGCACCCAGTCGTTCTCGTCGAGGAACAGCTTCCCCGCGATCGCCGTGACCCCGACCGCCTCGGTGCCCGCGTGCGGCAGGTACTGCCCGCGCACCCGTGACCGGATCCCGTCCGCACCGACCAGCACGTCACACGACGCGGTGGTGCCGTCCTCGAAGTGCAGGGTGATGTCGCCGTTCTGCTCGTAGCGCTCGAACCGCTTGCCGAACTGGACGTCCAGTCCGTCGAGCAGCACCTGCCTGAGCGTGATCCGGCTGGCCGAGTAGTGCTGCTCCACCTCGGGATCGAGCAGCAGCAACGGTTTCAGCTGTTCGGTCAGGAAGCCGAACCCGTTGCCGCCGTGCCCGGCACTCTCCTCGAACCGAGCCCAGTTCGCCGCGGGCAGGCACTCCCGCAGCGCAGCGGCACCGTGCGGGTTGATGTGCACCCGGTACCCCTGCAGGCGGTCCGTGCGCGAGAGATCGCGCTCGTACACCGCCACGTCCACGCCGGCCTTGCGCAACCCGTGCGCCAGGCACAGCCCACCGATTCCTCCACCAACCACTGCGATCCTCATGCCACCAAGTTTCAACCGTACGGTTGATTAAGTCAACCTGTTGGTTGAAACCGGCCGGTCGACTACCGTGTTCGCCGTGGATCAACGCCGGTCTCCCAGCGCCTCGGAACGCAAGCGCGACCCGGAACGCACGCGGGCCCGCATCCTGGAGGCGGCCGCGGCGGAGTTCGGTGCGAAGGGCTACGCGGCCACGCGCACGACGGACATCGCGGCGCGGGCGGGCGTGAACAAGCAGCTGATCTCGTACTACTTCGGCGGCAAAGAGGGCCTGTACAAGGAACTCGCCACGAGCTGGCACAGCACGGCCGCCGAGATGGCGAGCCAGGAACAACCGCTCGACACTGTGCTGGCGAGCTTCGTGGCGACCACGCTCACCGATCACGGCCGTCTCTGGGCGTGGTCGAACCTGGCGGGCGACAGCCCGCCCACCGACGAAGCATTCCTCCGAGCCCAGGTCGACCAGATGCGGGATCGCCAGGCCGCGGGCGAGCTCCCCGCGGACCTGGACCCCGGGCTTCTGCTGCTGGCGCTGATGGCGGCCGCCGCCGCGCCGCTGACCCTGCGGCAGACCGCGAGCCAGATCACCGGCGAGGACCCCTCCACGCCCGAGTTCGCTTCCAAGTACGCGGAGCAGCTGGCCCTGTTGGTGCGCCACCTGTCCGGCCGAACCTGACTTCTTTTCCTCCCAAACTCGCTAGCTTGCGTTCATGGACGAGATCAGGCTCTCCGTCAACGCGGCGAACGAGCTGTCGCCGACGGCGTCCGATGCGATCCAGAAGGCGCACGGGGAACTCGAGGAGCCGGCCGAGAACCCCACCAAGTACGCGGTGCATTTGGGCAACGCCAAGGGCGTCATCGTCGGCGACAACGCACGCCAGTGGAACACGTTCTGGGAGCTTCCGAAGAGCGTGCGGCGGCTGCTGATCGTCCTGCTCGTCGCCGTGCTGGTCGTCGGCAGCGGATTCGTGGTGGTGCGGTGGGTCGTCCCGCTGTTCGCGCCCATCTACAAGACGACGTTCCTGATCGACGCGGCCGAGGGTGACCTGGCGAGCGTTGTCGGTGCGTTGTCCACGGTCGTCGGCAACTCGGGCGAGCACGACTCCCAGTCGTTGCGCAGCTTTGGTGGCGACTGCGGTTCCGACGACAACACCACGCAGCTCGTCGGGTTCGGCACGGGCAACCGGCAGGAGATCGCGGACGCCGCTCGATCCGTGCGGCAGGGCACGAAAGCCACGTTGCAGCGCGGGATCGTCGAGGCGGTCAGCGACTTCACCGCGCCGTTGTCGCTGGAAGCCAGGCAGGTCAACCGGATCATCGTGGTGACCAGGCACGGCAAGGACGCGTGCGACCCCGACGACGAGTTCGTCCAGACCCAGATCCGGGACAGGGTCGCGGCGGCCGGCCTGACCATCGAGTTCCGGTTCATCGGCTACCAGGTCGACGACAACGACGATGACCGGCTGACGAAGTTGGCCGCACAACTCAAGACGCAGGAGCCCACGTTCACGAAATCGCCAGAAGCGCTCAAGCGCGCGCTCGCGTGGTTCACCACCATCGAGCCGGTGCTGCGGTCGTCGCAGTCGGTCGTCAACGTGCTGAACCCGACCGTCGACAAGCTCAACTCGGCGACCGAGGCTCTGAAGAACGGCCGGTTCGACCTCGCCGACACCGCCATGGCCGAGGCTCGGGACGCCGTCGTGGACATCGAGATCAAGGACCTCGACGGCCGCACCAGCTCGGCGGACGCGGTTCGGTTGCGGGACATGGCAGTCCGGTTGCGCACGTTGCAGGCCGCGGTGATCGAAGCCGCTGACGCGTTGCTCGGTTCGGCTCGTTCGGGACGGAACCTGACGGAACCGCTCGCCGTCTACACCAAGGCCGCCGACGCGTACAACGCCGAGGCGCGGAACATGACGGACGCGCTGACATCGCTGCGCGCGCAGGGCCCAGGGGGAACGCAATGAAACGCTGGTGGGTGGCGGCGGGCGCCGTCGTCCTGGTGCTGGGGCTCGTCACCGGTGGACTGTGGGTGTTCCTGACTCCTGACCACCGCACGACGTTCCTGATCGACGCGTCCGAGTCGTCCGACTTCCGCGAGGTGGCGGACGCTGTCGGCGCCGCGGCTTCGAACATGTCCGCCGATGATTCGCTGGCCCTTCGGCGCTTTGGTGGCGCCTGCGACTCCGCCAACACCTCTGAACTGGTGACGCCGGGCACCGGGCAGGCGGCGAAGATCGGTGAGGCGGCGCGCGCGATCACGCCGAGCGGCAAGGCGACGCTGCTCAGCGGCATCCTCGCGGCGATCGACGACTTCGCGCGCACGTACCCGTTCCGCGGCGACGAGACGAACCGTATCGTCGTGGTTGCGCGCGGCGGGGCCGACGCTTGCGGCAAGAGCGCCGACGAGGTCCGCACGATCATCAACGAGCACACCTCGCGGGCGGGCGTGAAGATCGACTTCCGGTTCGTCGGCCACCGGCTGACCCCGGAGCAGGTCAAGGTCCTCAACGACATCGCGGCCGCCTCCGGCGCCCAGCAGCCACGCCTCACCAAGACCTCGGACGAGCTCGTCACCACGATGAAAGAGGTCTCCGTCCCCGCGGACCTGGTGGCCAAGGAGGTGAAGACGGCTCCGTGCGACGGGGTGACCCCGGAAACGCTCGCGGCCGCGCACCCGCTGGGAGCCGACGTGCGCTACTTCGACATCAAGTGCCGGCAGGACCGGTTCGTGCTCGCGATGGCGAACACCACCGCAGGGCAATCCGACAATCTCCTGGTGCTCTTCGAGCTGCAGGGCGAGGCGTGGAAGTACCAGACCTCCGGCACGTCGCTGCCTTGCGGTTCCGTGCCGCAGGAGGTCTGGAAGCAGTGGGAGATGCCGTGCGAGTTCGATCCCGTCGTCTGCCGTGACGGCGACCGGAAGGTGACGGACCTGGACGGGGTCGGCTGCCCCGCGGCCATCGACATCGCGGACCGCTACACAGCGGCGATCGATGGTGGTCAGGTCGAGGGCCAGGGCTTGTTCTGGAACTCCGGTGAGTGGTCCTGCGCCTGGCCCTATGAGGACGGCCTCGCGCACGCCCAGGTCCCACTGAAATGCAGGCGGACCACCGACAGGAAGGTCGTCCAGATCGGCGACTACCAGCGCTGAGATCAGGAGTCGCGGCGGCTGGCCGCTCTGGCCTCGAGAACCTGTTTCAAGCCCTTGAAGCCGCCGCGCATCATCAGGTCGTGGTTGCCGCGGAAGAACGGCTTGGCGATCAGCACCAGACGCCGCAGCAGTGTCTTGTTGACCACGACCTCCTGGTCGAACACCAGGTCGGTGCCGCCGTCGCGGCCGATGATCTCCCAGCTGGCAAAGCCCTCGAGATCACCGGACAACGTCGCACGCAGCAGGCCGGCCTGCTGGTCCCTGATGCTGTGCTTGACCTGCACGATGATGTCGAAGGGCAGGAACGAGCGACACGTGAGCTCGCCGGTCTCGTCGTCGATCTTCGTCGCCGCGCGGATCTCGGGCCACCACAGCGGGTAGTTCGCGATGTCGGACAGCACTTCATACACATCAGCCGGACACGCGTCGACGTGCCACACGCTGCGGAAGCGATAGCGGTGGAGTGACACGGCCGCCATCATCCCGGATAGCTCGTTCGAGTGACAGGTTCTCGACAAAAGTCACATCGGACCGGGAATTCTTCACGGCCTGTCATGCGGCTCCAGTGAGACTTGAGCGTCTCACCAGGCCGACCGAGTTCACTTGCCGGCTAGACGAGGAAGCCGTTCCAAGGTCCGCAACCAACCGGCAGCCGCGACTTGACGGAGTGCCTGCTCCGACGAGTCGAGCACCTCAACGAGGCTGAAGGGGTACGCCAAGGGCTCCCCGCGCGACGCCTGAAGAGCGCGCTCGCGGTGGGCCAGCGCATCGAGTGGAATCATCACCCTGTGGCCGACACCTCCTCGTTCTCGAGCACCTGCAGCAAGAACTGCCCCGTGTAGCTCTTCTCGACCTCGGAGACCTGCTCGGGTGTGCCCTCCGCCACGACCATACCGCCGCCAGAGCCACCTTCGGGACCCATGTCGACGATCCAGTCGGACGTCTTGATGACGTCGAGGTTGTGCTCGATGACGATGACGGTGTTTCCCTTGTCCACCAGGCCGTTGATCACGCCCAGCAGCTTGCGGATGTCCTCGAAGTGCAGGCCCGTCGTCGGCTCGTCGAGGATGTAGACGGTCTTGCCGGTCGAGCGCTTCTGCAGCTCCGACGCGAGCTTCACGCGTTGCGCCTCACCACCGGACAGCGTCGGCGCGGGCTGGCCCAGCCTCACGTAGCCGAGACCGACGTCGACCAGCGTGCGCAGGTGCCGGTGGATGGCGTTGATCGGCTCGAAGAACGTGACCGCTTCCTCGATCGGCATGTCGAGGACCTCGGAGATCGTCTTGCCCTTGTAGTGCACCTCGAGGGTCTCGCGGTTGTACCGCGCGCCCTTGCACACCTCGCAGGGGACGTAGACGTCCGGGAGGAAGTTCATCTCGATCTTGATGGTGCCGTCGCCCGCGCACGCCTCGCAGCGGCCGCCCTTGACGTTGAACGAGAACCGGCCCGGCTGGTAGCCGCGGACCTTCGCCTCGGTCGTCGCCGCGAACAGCTTGCGGACGTGGTCGAACACGCCCGTGTAGGTGGCCGGGTTCGACCGCGGCGTGCGGCCGATCGGCGACTGGTCGACCCGCACCAGCTTGTCGACCTCGTTCAGGCCGTTGATCCGGGTGTGCCTGCCGGGGACCTGGCGCGCGCCGTTGAGCTTGTTCGCGAGCACCGTGGCGAGGATGTCGTTGACCAGCGTCGACTTGCCAGAGCCGGACACACCCGTGACCGACGTGAGGGTGCCGAGCGGGAACGACACGTCGATGCCGCGCAGGTTGTGCTCGCGTGCACCGACGACCGTCAGCTGGCGCTTCTTGTCGATCTTGCGGCGCTTGGCCGGCATCGGGATCGACTTGCGGCCAGACAGGTACGCGCCGGTGATCGAGTCCTTGTTCGTGAGCAGCTTCTTGTACGGGCCGCTGTGCACGACCTTGCCGCCGTGCTCACCGGCGCCGGGGCCGATGTCGACGACCCAGTCCGAGGAGCGGATGGTGTCCTCGTCGTGCTCGACGACGATCAGCGTGTTGCCCAGGTTGCGCAACCTGGTCAGCGTCTCGATCAGCCGGTGGTTGTCGCGCTGGTGCAGGCCGATCGACGGCTCGTCCAGCACGTACAGCACGCCGACCAGTCCGGAGCCGATCTGGGTGGCGAGCCGGATGCGCTGCGCCTCGCCGCCGGACAGGGTGCCGGAGGCGCGGTCGAGCGACAGGTAGTCGAGGCCCACGTCGAGCAGGAAGTGCAGGCGGGCCTGGATCTCCTTGAGCACCGCGCCCGCGATCATCGACTCGCGCTTGCCGAGCTTCAGCCCGTCGAGGAAGTCGGAGCACTCCGCGACGCTCATCGCGCAGACCTCGGCGATGGACCTGTCGCCCTTCTTGCCGTGGTGCAGCGTGACCGCGAGGATCTCCGGCTTGAGCCGCGTACCGGCACACGCGGGGCACGGGACCTCGCGCATGTAGCCCTCGTACTTCTCCCGCATGTACTCGGACTCGGTCTGCTCCTGGCGCCGTTCGAGGAACGGGATGACGCCCTCGTAGTTGGCGTAGTAGGAGCGCTCGCGGCCGTAGCGGTTCTTGTACCGGACGTGCACCTGCTCGTCGATGCCGTGCAGGATCGCCTTCTGCGCCTTGGCCGGCAGCAGCCGCCACTGCTGGTCCATGCGGAAGCCGATGGTCTCGCCGAGCGACTGCAGCAGGCGCGTGAAGTACTCGGCCGTCTGCCCGCCGGCCCACGGCGCGATGGCACCGTCTTCGAGGCTCAGCTCGTCGTCGGGGACCACGAGCTCCGGGTCGACCTCCTTGCGCACGCCGATGCCCGTGCAGACCGTGCACGCGCCGTACGGCGAGTTGAAGGAGAACGACCGCGGCTCCAGGTCCTCGATCGCGAGCGGGTGGCCGTTGGGGCACGCCAGGTTCTCGGAGAAGCCCCTGATCCGCTTCGGGTCGTTCTCCGGAAGATCGACGAACTCGAGCTCGACCAGGCCGTCCGCGAGCCGCAGCGCCGTCTCGACCGAGTCGGTGAGGCGCTGCTTCGACGACGCCTTGACGCTGAGCCGGTCGATGACGACCGCGATGTGGTGCTTCTCCTGCTTCTTGAGCTTGGGCACGTCGGCGAGCGCGTAGACGGCCCCGTCGACCTTCGCGCGCGAGTAGCCCTGCGACTGCAGGTTCTGGAACAGGTCGAGGTACTCGCCCTTGCGGCCGCGGATGACCGGCGCGAGCACCTGGAACTTGGTGCCCTGCTCCATCGCGAGCACCTGGTCGACGATCTCCTGCGGCGTCTGCTTGCCGATCGCCTCACCGCACTGCGGGCAGTGCGGCTTGCCGGCGCGCGCGTAGAGCAGGCGCAGGTAGTCGTAGACCTCGGTGATGGTGCCGACGGTCGACCGCGGGTTGCGCGACGTCGACTTCTGGTCGATCGACACCGCGGGCGACAGCCCCTCGATGAAGTCGACGTCCGGCTTGTCCATCTGACCGAGGAACTGGCGCGCGTACGCCGACAGCGACTCGACGTAGCGGCGCTGGCCTTCCGCGAAGATCGTGTCGAACGCGAGGCTCGACTTCCCGGAGCCGGACAGCCCCGTGAAGACGATCAGGCTGTCCCGCGGCAGGTCGAGATCCACGCCGCGCAGGTTGTGCTCGCGGGCGCCGCGAACAACAAGACGGTCTGCCACTGGGGTCCCTTCGGCTGCGATCGGCGGGTCACTCACGCCACACTCTCCCGAACAAGCGTTCGAAGCGTACTAGCATCGTTTTGGCGGCAGTGCGCGACCCGCCGACCATGCTAGGGCGCACCCCTGACAAAAACGGTTCCGGTCGCTCGCGCATTCCCCTGAGCAGGCTTTACTCCTAGGCTGGTCACTTCGATCAGAGCCTCAACGTCGGGGAGAGGCAGCACACATGACCTACACGCCGTCCACGCAGCACACGTCCGTACCCGCACCGCGAGGAGTGCCCGACCGGCACATCAACGCGGTGCGCCAGGCGACGGACGTGCTGTACGAGGTCGTCGAGGAGCTGGACCAGGCCGCCCTGCGCGGACCTAGCCTGCTGCCCGGCTGGACCCGCGGACACGTCGTCACCCACCTCGCACGCAACGCCGACGCACTGGTGAACCTGCTCACCTGGGCACGGACCGGGGTCGAGCACGAGGCCTACGCGTCGCGGGCGGACCGCGACGCGGACATCGAGGAGGGTTCGCGCCGCATCCTGCAGGTGATCAAGGCCGATCTGGACTCGGCGTGTCTGAGGTTCGACGCCGCGTGCCGCGAGATGCCTGCGCACGCGTGGCGTTCCGAGGTCACGGCGCCCAGGGGGCAGTCGATTCCGGCGTCCACGGTGCCGTTGTTCCGGCTGCGCGAAGTCTGGATCCACCTCATCGACCTCAACTACGGCGTCGGGTTCGAGGACCTTCCCGCCGACTTCGTGGAGGAGTTCCTCGACGACGCCGTCAAGCAGTTCGAGGGCAGGGTCGACCCGTTCAGCATCGAGGTGACCCTGCCCGACGGCACTCAGCGCATCTGGACCGTCAACGGCCCTGCCAGCCGCAACTCCGTCAGCGGGTCGGCGAGCGCCGTCCTGGGCTGGCTGACCGGCAGGACCGACGGCGCCGGACTGCGCGGTGAGCTGCCGGAGCTGCCCGACTGGATCTGAGTCAGCAACCGGTACGCGGGCCGTTCGACGAACGTCGTCATCAGCCACCCCAGCACCAGTGCCGAGGTGACGAACCCGGCGAGCAGCCACCAGGACCGCAGCCCAACGGCGTGCATGCGGTCCATCACCACCGTGCCGATCTGCTGGTGTACGAGGTAGACCCCGTACGAGATGCCGGCGAGCCACGTGACCGGTTTGGCGATCGGGTTGAAGAACACCCAATCGGGTCCAGCGGCCGCCGCGCACACCATGAGCAGCAGCACGGCGAAGCCGAGCGTCGATCCGTACTCGGTCGTGTGAATCGCCTGGGCCATCAGGGTGGCGACGAGGAGCGCGATGAGGTGTTTCGTTCCGAGCCGGTGCTTGTGCCACAGCCAGATCGCGATGCCGGCGGCGAACAGCTGCGCCCTGTGCAGCGCGAGACCGTTGTAGACCACGAAGAGCGTGTGCGAGTGGTTCAGCGCCGGACGCAGCAGCAGCGGCGTGATGATGAGCGCCCACAGGAAGACCCGGAGCTTCTTGCCTCTGAGGTGCTTCACGAGCACGGCGCCGGCGATGAACGCCGCGAGCTGCACCGGCACGGTCCAGTAGGCGAAGTCGACGATGTTGACGTCGGGAAACCACTGGTTGATCAGCAGCAGGTTGTAGGCGACGTCTCTTCCGTCGAGCTGACTCCACCCATCCGGCGCGATCCACCGCTGCACGGCGTAGGTGAGCACCACGGCCACCATGTACGCCGGCAGCAGGCGCGCGAGTCTTCTCCACAGGAACTGCCCCGGCTTACCGCTGTTGAGCGAGGCACAGGCGAAGAAAGCCGAGACGACCATCAACGTGCTGGCGCCCATCGACATCGGGAAGTCGAACGGCAGCGGCCCGAGATCGGGGTGACTGCTGACGCTCGTGAGCGTGGCGTGGTGGAGCAGCACACACCCGATGGCGACGACGCGGAGGACGTCCCAGCTGACCTTGCGGGCAGTCCGGGGCTTTTGTCGTTGCGCTGGAATCACGAGAGGCGGGGACCTGTTCGTTGGTGCTTTCGGCGTACTCGGGGTTCGGAGCTTGATCCTTCCTTACCCTATGAGCGAGACCTGTATGCAACCTGAAGGTGTGCGTTGCGCCGCTTCGACCGACTACCGTCAGCCACCGTGGACGTACTAGAGAACTACACCGGTCACGTCGATCCAGAGGGCCCCGCCGCCCGCCGCACCCTGGACGCGCTGACCATCACGAAGATCTCCGTCGGGCCGATGGACAACAACGCCTACCTGCTCGTATGCCGGTCCACGAACGAGGCGTTGCTGATCGACGCGGCCAACGACTACGAGCGCCTGTCCGACCTGTTCGGCCACATCCCGAACCGCCCCCGCCTGCGCACGATCGTGACGACGCACCAGCACGCCGATCACTGGCAGGCGCTGGGAGCCCTGGCCGGCGCCCACGGCGCGAACACCGTCGCCCACGAGCTCGACGCCTCCGTCCTACCCGTCCCACCGGACGTCCTGGTGGAGCACGGCGACACCATCAACGTGGGAGAAGTCCCGCTTTCGATCATCCACCTGCGGGGCCACACGCCGGGCTCGATCGCGGTCCTCTACGAAGACCCGTCCGGGCACCCGCACCTCTTCACCGGAGATTCACTCTTTCCGGGGGGTGTGGGAAAGACCACGTCCGCCGACAACTTCGCGTCCCTGATCAACGACGTCGAGGACCGCCTGTTCGCCGTGCTGCCCGACGACACGTGGTTCTACCCCGGCCACGGCGACGACTCGACGCTCGGCAAGGAGCGCCCCGCGCTGGCGGAGTGGCGAGCCCGCGGCTGGTGAGAGCCCGGATGTGACGGGCTCGGCCACCGTGGCCGAGCCCAGGCACGAAGCAGCAAGATCAGCAATCTGTCGGTTCTGAGCCCTGCAGAATGTCGGTTCACCTGTCCGTGGTTTGTCGGCTCGGCGTGCTGTGAGATGTACACTCTTCGCCAGTTGACCGATGAATCTCGCTGGTGAGGGGCCTCGTGCTCGAGTCAGATCTGGTTCGCGCGTGCTCCGGTGTCACGGAGGAGTACCTGTCGACGTTCCGTGTCGTGATACTCAACGGACCACGTCAGGCCGGCAAGACCACCCTGCTCAGGCACCTGCAGCACCGCCATGGCGGAACGTTGCTCAACCTCGACGACGAACAGCTCTTGCAGGCAGCGATCAGCGACCCGCTTGCGTTCGCGGGTACCGGCAGCGAACCGAGGCTCATCGACGAGGTCCAACGAGCCGGCGACCCACTCGTGAGGGCGATCAAGGCAGAGGTGGACGCCGTTCCACGACCGGGTCGCTACGTGCTCGCCGGGTCCACCCGATTCCTGGCGACCCCGAGCTTGTCGGAATCGCTGGCCGGTCGCGGCGCTGTCGTGGACGTCTGGCCGTTCTCACAAGGCGAGTTCGCGGGGAAGTTCGAGTCGTTCATCGACACCGCGTTCGACGAACCTCACTCGCTGAGTCGCCTTGCGCCCTCACAGGTGGACCGCGCCGACTACTTCGCGCGCGTCTGCCGGGGCGGCTTTCCCGAGCCGGCGCTCATGACGAGCACGCGAGCACGCAGGGCCTGGTTCCGAAGCTACGTGCAAGCCATCGCCGAACGGGACATCCGCGAGATGGCCAAGGTCAACGAGCCGAGCGCGATCACCGCGCTGCTGTCCTATCTCGCGTCGATCACCGCGCAGGAGCACAACAGCGTCAACACGTCCAACAAGACGGGACTTCACCGCACCACGGTGAACCGCTACCTGGAGCTTCTCGAAGCGGTTTTCTTGATCCACCGGCTTCCAGCGTGGTCGCGCAACCTGACTTCGCGAGTCGTGAAACACGCCAAACTGCACCTCACCGACACGGGACTCGCCGCTTCGCTGCTGGGTGTTTCGCCGGAGTCACTGGCCAAGCCGGTCGCTCCTGCCCGCGGCCCGCTGATCGAGACCTTCATCGTCAACGAACTCGCGAAGCAAGCCACCTGGAGCGAGACCGCGGTCCGGTTGCATCACTGGCGAGTCAGCGGCGGAGCGGAAGTCGACGTGGTTCTGGAGCGAGACGACGGCCAGGTCATCGGCATCGAGTCCAAAGCAAGAGACACCGTGACCAGAGAGGACTTCCGAGGACTCGCGACGTTGCGCGACCTCCTGGGCGACCAGTTCTCACAGGGAATCGTCCTGCACACCGGTCGCCAGGCGGCGATCAGCTTCGGCGACCGGCTCGTGTCGCTTCCCATCTCATCGCTGTGGGAGCTCGGCCACCGGCCCGACGACACGTGAGTGGGTCAGACGTCCAGCAGGTCGAGATAACCGGTGGTCGTGCGCCAGAGGGCGTCCGAGTACGGGGTGAGCTTGCCGGCGCCCCAGCGGCGGTCGGTGTAGGCCTCGTTGGCCCGCCGCAACGCCCTCAGGCTCACCTCCAGCTCGTCCTCGATCCGCTTCCTGAGCTCTTCCGGCGACGGCGCTGCCTGACGCACCAGCTCACCCGTGCCGTCGCTCACCGCCACCAGGGCTTCCTCGTTGATGCCGTCCGCCGCGCTCCAGATCAGTGCGGGCCGCTCGATGCGGTGGTTCCACACAGGCGCGTCCTTCGACCTCCACCGCGCTTCGAACGGATTGCGCGACAGGCGCGTCGAGTTCGCCCAGTGTTCCGCCCCGACCGGCTCGGACAGCCACGGCACCTCGTCCACCGGCAGGTCCGTCACGAGGGCGACCTCGATGACGTCGACGTCACGGGGCACGTCCAGCAGATCACCGAAAACCCACAGCTCGACCACCTGGAACCGGAAGAACGAAGCGGGCAGCTCGCCGCACTTCTCGGCGAGCTCAGCCAGGTGGTGCACAGCGCGAGTCCATTTCACGGGGTGGATCATGCCTGACCTGGTTCGCGAGGCCTTGGCCCGGTTGGACCTCGTGGAACCGGCCCTGTGCGCCTTCCACACGGTCTTCCGCTCTTTCGCCCCGGTCGACCCCTCCCTGCCGCTCGCCGGCATGCCCATCGCGGTGAAGCACGGCGAGCGTCGCAGCCACCGCGAGGCGTTGATGGCTCTCGGTTGCGTTCCCATCGGCCTGACCACCACGCCCGATGGCAGCACTCCCTGGCAGACGTGGGGCCGCAACTCTCGTGACGTCACCCGCAACCCGTGGAACCTCGACCGCACTCCGGGCGGCTCGGTCCGCCGGAT
>NZ_VSRL01000097.1 GCF_012184385.1 Lentzea indica | reverse complement strand
CTCGCCGAGATGTTCGAGGAAACCTCCACTGGACTACCAGTGCGTGCTGGCAACCTCACTTTGTGGGCGCGCGGAAACGCCCGGTGAGGAAAGGAAAAACCTGCTGCAGGCCTACGAGCAGGCGATCCCGTCGATGAGCACGGCCATGTGCCTGGCCATCGACCCCGACCTGCTGCGCACCGTCGAGGCGATGAGCACCGGTTACAAGGTGCGCGGCGGCGCGGAGAGCAAGGGCGAGACCGAGGCGAAGCTGTGGCTGGACCGGCTCAAGCTCGCCGTCACTGGCCGTTGTGTCGTGGCGCTGCCGTACGCCGACGCCGATCTCGTGGCGTTGAACAGGGCGAAGCTCGGCACCATGCGCTCGCTCGCGGTGACGGACGGCCCCAAGCTCATCCAGGACGTCCTGTCCGTGCAGCCGCTGCCCGACCTGGTGTGGCCGGAGGACGGCGTGCTGGACCAGTCGACGTTCGACGAGCTGGTCACCCCGCAGCCGGACAAGCACTACGCCGGCGTGAAGTCGGTCCTGCTCGATCCGACCGGTCTCGCCGACGCGCCGGGCACCGCGCCGGTCGGCATCAGCGGCGAGCACCCGGTCACCGCCGTGAAGATCGACTCGATGGTCTCGGACGCCCTGCAGGGCAGTGAGTCCCGGCCGCGGACGCTGTCCGGCGTGGCGGCACCGGTCGAGAGCCAGCCGGTGTCCGTGCAGAACGCGCTGGCCGTGCTGGTGTTCCGCGCCGGGTGGCAGGGCGACGGCCGCAACGTGCTGGTCACGCCGCCCCGCCGGTGGCACGCGCCGGTACCGGAGATGACCGAGTTCCTGACCGCGGCCCAGAAGCTGCTCGCAGGCGGCTACGCGACCCAGACAGGGCTCGAGGAACTGACCACGGCCACCCCGTCGGTGACGAACGCCAAGATCACCTACCCGGCGGAGGCCGGTGCCAGGGAGATCTCGTCGGTCATCGCGGACTCCGTGACGACCCAGAGCGTGCAGCTCAACGGCCTGGTCGCAGCCATGCAGCAGGAGGACAGCGAGCACGCCTCGCCCGCCGACCTGGCCGACCCGCTGTGGCTCGGCCTGCTGCGCGCGATGTCCGGCGCGTGGCGGTCGAACGAGCAGGGCGCCCGTGCCGCGGCCGAGATCAGCCAGAGCGAGCTGAACGCGCTGACCGGCATGGTCGGCGTGACGCAGCCGAACAGCCCGATCCTGCTCGGCTCCGGCGACAGCCCGATCCCGGTCACGATCACGAACAAGCTCGACGTCCGGATGACCGTGCGGATCACGCTGGCCGACACGCCGGGCATCCGGAAGCTCGACCTCCCCGACCAGGTGCTTCCCGCCCGTGGCGAACGCGTCGTGCGGGTCCCGGTCGAGGTGCTGCGCTCCGGCCGGTTCCCCGTCCACGTCCGCCTGACCACTCCCGAGGGCGTCGCTCTGGGTGACACTGTCAAGCTGGAGGTGTCGTCGTCCGCCTACGGCACAATCACGGTGATCATCACCGTGATCGCCGGGATCGCGCTCGTCCTGCTTTCCGGGCGACGCATCTACAAGCGGGTCCGCGCCCGCAACGGCGAGGGCGGCGCACCGTCCATCGAGAACGTCACACCGGAGAAGTCGAGCGCGTGAGCGAGACAGCCACGACCACCGAACCAGAGCAGCAGAAGCAGGCACCGCCCTCAGTGGCCAGGGCCAGCGGCTCGATGGCCATCGCGACCATCGTCAGCCGCGCTTCCGGCCTGCTGTCGAAGGTCCTGCTGATCGCGGTGATCGGCGCCGAGACCCTGGGCGACTCCTACCAGGCGGCGTCGACCCTGCCGACCATGATCAACGAGTTGCTCCTGGGCGGCGTGCTGACCAGCGTGGCGATTCCGCTGCTGGTCCGCGCCGAGAAGGAGGACGGCGACGGCGGCGAGTCGTACGCCCAGTGGCTGATCACCATGGGCACGCTCATCCTCGGCGTCGGCACGGTCCTCGCCATGGCCGGCGCGCCGCTGCTCACGGACGTCTACATCTCCGACTCGCCGGACGCGAACCCCGAACTGGTCACCGCGTTCGCGTACCTGGTGCTGCCGGGCATCGTCTTCTACGGCCTGACCGCACTGCTCAGCGCCGTGTTGAACGCACGGCACGTATTCGGTATCCCCACGTGGCGCCGGTGCTGAACAACGTCGTCGTGATCGTCGTGCTCGTCGTCTACGCGATGCTGCCCGGCGAGATCACCCTCAACCCGGTCCGCATGACCGACACGCACCTGCTGGTGCTCGGTCTCGGCACCGCGCTCGGTGTCGCGGTGCAGGCAGCGGTCCTGTTCCCGGCGCTGCGCAAGACCGGTTTCCGGTTCAAGTGGCGGTTCGGCTGGGACTCACGCCTGTCGGAGTTCGGCGGCCTCGCGTTCTGGGTGCTGCTCTACGTCGGGCTCGGCCTGGCCAGCATGACGGTGCTGACGAACGTGGCGACGAGCGCCAAGGGCACGCTGGTGGCGTTCAACTACCAGTGGTTGATCGCCCAGGTTCCCTACGGCGTGCTCGGCGTTTCGCTGCTCACCGCTCTGATGCCGAAGATGAGCAGGGCGGCCGCGAACAACGACAACGACTCGATCGTGCGCGACCTGTTGTTCGGCAACCGCATGTCGGCGATCTTGCTGATGCCGTTCAGCGCACTGATGACGGTGTCGGGTCTGGCGATCGGTCTCGCTGCCTTCGCCTGGGGGAACTCGGGCGTCGAGGGCGGCACGCGGATCGGTCTCGCGCTCGCGCTCTCGGCGTTCGGTCTCGTGCCGTACGCGATCACGCTGTTGCAGCTGCGGGTCTTCTACGCGATGAAGGACGCCCGCACACCGACGCTGATCCAGGCATTGATCGTGGCGGTTCGCATCGGGCTGCTCTACCTGTTCCTCGCGGTGTCCACGCCGGGCGACGCCGCGCAGCTCGCCGTCGGCGTGTCGCTCGCGATGTCGCTCAGCTTCGTCTTCGGCGCGATCGTCGGTCAGATCTGGCTGCGAGTGCGGCTCGGGCGCCTGCGCACCGGCTTCACCATCTGGACCGTCTGTCTCACCGTGGTCGCCTCGTCGCTCGCCTTCGCGGTGGCCAAGGGCGTGAACATGCTGGTCCAGAACGCGATCGGGTTCGGTGACCCGGTTGTATCCGCTTGGGTCGAGGTCATTCTGGTGACGTTGATCGGTTTGCCGCTCGCGTTCGGCCTTTTGGCCGCGTTCCGGGTACCCGAGATGAAGCCGGCGATCGCCAAGATCAACCGTTTGGTGCGGCGGCGGTGACTCCGGGCTGTGAGCGTCGTCCCGTACCCTCGTGCCCGTGAGTAGCGGAGTTCACGCCGCCCTGGTTCCCGGCGGCGTCATCGGCAATGGCCGATACCGCCTGCTCGCGAAATCCGGAGCTGATGATCGTTCCAACGCCGAACTGTGGCGTGGGCGGGACGGTCAGCTCAACCGGGATGTCGCGCTGACCGTGCTGCTGGGCGATCTGGCGGACAACGAAGCCGCAGCCCGTGCCCGCCGAACGGTCGAACGCGCGATGCACGCGGCGTCGTTCACGCACCCCGGTGTGTCCAGGGTGATCGACGTCCTCACGCCGGGCATCGGCATCCGCCAGGACGAGGGCATCCTCGGCATGGTCGTGGCCGAGTGGACCCAGGGCACCGACCTCATGGACCTCATCGTGGAGGGCCCGCTGCCGGCGGGCGCCGCGACCCGCCTGCTGGAACCGCTGGGTGCCGCCATCGAAGGCGCGCACCACGCCGGTCTCGTGCTGGGCGCCGACCACCCGCAACGCATCCGGGTCACCTCGGACGGCCGCCTGCGCCTCGCGTTCCCCGGTCCTCGGCCGGACGCGATCGCGCGCGACGACGTCAAGGGACTCGGCGCGATCCTGTACCTGCTGCTCACCGGCAGGTGGGCACTGCCGGGCGGTCCGAACGGGGTGCCGGTCGCCCCGACCGGGCCCGACGGGTCCGTGGTCGCACCGAACGCGTTGCACCCGTACCTGCCGCACGAGCTGTCGGCTGTCGCCGTGCGGTCGTTGGAAGACACTTCGGTGGGCGGCATCCGGACGTCCGCGGCGATCCTGCAGGTCCTCGACCAGATCGCGGCGGAGGAAGCCGAGACCGCGCTGATCCCGGCCGTGGCGTCACGCAATGACGACGACCAGGTCGTGTGGACGACGCAGCGCCCGGTGAACGACAAGCAGCAGAAGAAGAAGCTGTGGATCAGCGTCGCGGTGCTCGCCATCGCCACGCTCGCCGTGATCGTGTGGCTGAGCGTGCAGATCGTCGGGTTCTTCAGCGACGAGCCGTCCAAGGGCGGCGGCCCGACCGTGGTGATCAACCAGCCGGGCTCGAACGGCCAGTCCGCGCCCGCGCCCACGCCGGCCGGACCGGTGCAGCCGGGGCAGATCGGCGTCTACGACGTGACGAACCAGCCCGACAACGCGAACCAGGCGAGCCGGGCGGTCGACAACAACGCGAGCACGTTCTGGCGGACCGACAACTACTTCCAGCAGTTCCCGGCACTGAAGCCGGGCATCGGGCTGATGGCGTCGTTCGCGGAGCCGGTGAAGCTGGCCTCCGTCACGATCACCTCGCCGAGCAAGGGCACGCACATCGAGATCAGGGTGGCGTCCTCGCTGGACGCGCCGATCGAGGAGACCAAGGTCATCGGGGTCGCGGACCTGTCGGACGGGCAGACGCAGATCCAGCTCAACGAGCACGAGCCGACCGGTCACGTGCTCATCTGGATCACGCAGCTGACGAACGCCGGCGGAGGCAAGAACCAGTCGGAGATCCGCGAGATCCTCTACACCCGCGCGCAGTGACGTCGACCGCCGAATCGCCTGCGGCGGTTGACCCGAAGGGGTGAGCGGACGACCAGCCTGAACTCACGATCCCGCCCAGATGATCTGTGATCGTCCTCGCTATCCTCCCAACGTGACCGCCGCAGCCAGCTCGGACGCCGATCTCATCTCGGCCCACGCCGCAGGTGACCCCTACGCGTTCTCGGAGCTGGTCAAACGGCACCGTGACCGGATGTGGGCGGTGGCGTTGCGGACGCTGCGAGACCCGGAGGAGGCCGCGGACGCCCTCCAGGAGGCGTTCATCTCGGCCTTCCGGGCGGCGTCGTCGTTCCGCGCGGAGTCACAGGTCACCACCTGGCTTCACCGGATCGTGGTCAACGCGTGCCTCGACCGGATGAGGCGACGACAAACAAGACCGACAGTGCCGCTGCCCGAGGCCGGCCCTGGCGAGCCCGTCGCTCCCCGTGACGCGATGAGCGACCGCGAGACCAGCCTCATGGTGCAGCAAGCGTTGATGGAGCTGCCGGAGGAGCAGCGGGCGCCAATCGTGCTCGTCGACGTCGAGGGCTACTCCGTTGCGGAAACGGCGCAGCTGCTGGGCATCGCGGAAGGCACGGTCAAGAGCCGGTGTGCGCGAGGTCGCGCGAAGCTGGCCAAAGTTCTCGGGCACCTCAGGAACCGAATCGCAGATGCGAACGTCCCAGCTGACGGTGTGAATGTGCAAGAGCAACGTCAGTGGGAGGGCCGATGACCGGCATGGAGCGCGTGCCGATGGGTCCGCCGTGGTCGCTAGACCTCATCGCGGACCTGCACGCGGGCGTGCTGCCCCCTGAGGTCGCCGCACAGCTGCGTCCGCGGGTCGAGGCGGACGCCGAGGCCAGGGAAGTCCTTCAGGCCTTGGACGCCACGCTGGAGGACCTGCAGGCGTTGCCGCCGATCCCCATGCCCGACGACGTGGCCGCACGGATCGACGCCGCTCTCGCTGCCGAGGCCCGTCCCGCCGCGCCCGTCGTGTCGCTGGACGAGGCCCGCAAGCGCCGCAACCGCAGGCTCGGCCTGGGTGGTGGCGTGCTGGTCGCGGCCGCCGCCGCGTTCGGCGTCGTGCTGGCCGTTTCCCCTGGTGGGAAGCAGGCGGACACCCCTGGTGACGCCGCGCCCGCACCGACGTCCAACTCGAACGTGTCCGCGCCGCTCTCCGTGCGGGGCGACAACCTGGGCGCAGCGGTGGGTGACGTGCTCAAGGCGCAGAACTACGGCCCGCTGGAGACCCAGGACCGGCTCGCAGGCTGTCTGCAGGGCGGCGGCATCGCCAGCACGTCGAAGCCGCTCGGCATCAGCCCGATCAACCTCGACGGCAAGGACGCGGTGATGGCGATCCTGCCTGCCGGCGTGGTCGGGCAGTTCCGGCTGGTCGTGCTGGACCCGAAGACCTGCGGACCGGACAAGCCAGAAGGCGTTCTGGCGGACACCACGATCAAGCCGAGGTAGTCGCTCAAGTCACGGAATTAGCTGCACCTACGATCCGTTGAGCCAGTCAGACGACGAGATCGAGGAGTTGCAGACCCGTGAGCGTGCGCAACGTGATCATCATCGGATCGGGGCCCGCCGGCTACACCGCCGCGGTGTACGCCGCACGTGCGCAGCTGGAGCCCCTGGTCTTCGAGGGTTCGCAGTACGGCGGCGCCCTGATGACCACGACCGAGGTCGAGAACTACCCCGGCTTCCGCGACGGCATCATGGGCCCGGAGCTCATGGAGCAGATGCGCGAGCAGGCCCAGCGCTTCGGCGCGGAGCTGCGCGCGGAGGACGTCGAGTCCGTGGAGCTGACCGGTGAGATCAAGAAGGTCGTCGCGAACGGTGTCGAGTACACCGCGAAGGCGGTCATCCTCGCGATGGGCGCGGCGGCGCGGTACCTGAACATCCCCGGTGAGCAGGAGCTGCTCGGCCGCGGTGTGTCGGCCTGTGCCACGTGCGACGGCTTCTTCTTCCGCGACCACGACATCGCGGTGGTCGGCGGTGGCGACACGGCGATGGAGGAAGCGACGTTCCTCACCCGCTTCGCCAAGTCGGTCACGGTCATCCACCGCCGCGAGGAGTTCCGCGCCTCGAAGGTCATGCTCGAGCGCGCCCGCGCCAACGAGAAGATCAAGTGGCAGCTGAACACGCAGGTCACGGACGTGCTGGGTGACGGCACGGTGTCGGGCATCAAGGTCAGGGACACGCAGACCGGCGCCGAGTCCGAGATGCCGGTCACGGGCTTCTTCCTGGCGATCGGCCACGACCCGCGCTCGGCGCTGGTCAAGGGTCAGGTCGACCTCGACGAAGACGGCTACGTCGTGACCAAGGGCAAGACCTCCTTCACGAACCTGGACGGCGTGTTCGCTGCGGGCGACCTCGTCGACCACGAGTACCGCCAGGCCATCACCGCCGCCGGCTCCGGTTGCAGCGCTGCGATCGACGCGGAACGGTGGCTCGCCGAGCACGGCGAGAAGCACGCCGAGATCGCTGCCGAAGCCGTCGGTGGCGGCTACGGCAAGAGCAACTGAAGTTTCTGCGAGTTAGGGAGAGAACATGGCAGGCGCCACCGTCACGGTGACCGACAAGTCGTTCGCGGACGACGTGCTGACCAGCGAGAAGCCCGTGCTGGTCGACTTCTGGGCGACCTGGTGCGGCCCGTGCAAGATGGTTGCGCCGGTGCTGGAGGAGATCGCCGCCGAGCACGGCGAGAAGCTCACCATCGCCAAGGTCGACATCGACGCCAACCCGTCGATCGCCCGTGACTACCAGATCATGTCCGTGCCGACGCTGATCCTGTTCCAGGGCGGCCGTCCGGTGAAGCAGATCGTCGGCGCGAAGCCCAAGGCCGCGCTGCTGAACGACCTGCAGGACGTCATCGGCTGACCAACTGGTCAGATATTCGCGTGCAACGCGCAACGTGACCCGCCCGTCTATCGATAAGACGGGCGGGTCGCGTTTTTGCGTAGCTCGAACGTGATCCAGAAGCCACTGTGAGTAGCCCTGCATCGATCACTAAGCGCAGCAGGGCACAATGAGTGCTTCCCACCTACCGCGCCGACGACGATCGGCGCCCTAGTCGAGCGAGGGTGCATGCAGCTGCTCCGCCGCGGGGACGTCGGAACTGATGTTGCCGAGATCCGGTCGACCCTGACCAGGCTCGGACTGCTTCCGCCGACCGACCCCCAGGCGCCGCCGGTGTTCGACCAGCAGGTCGAGCACGCCGTGCGAGCGTTCCAGCAGCAGCGGGGGCTGATCATCGACGGCATCGTCGGCCCGGCTACCTACCGCGCGCTGCGCGATGCGACGTTCTCACTCGGCGACCGTCCGCTCGCGTTCCTGATGTCGCAGCCGACCACCGGCGACGACGTGCTGATGCTGCAGGAACGCCTGCTGGAGCTCGGCTACGACGCCGGCCGCGCCAACGGCGTGTTCGGCCAGCAGACCGAGCAGGCGCTGAAGAACTTCCAGCGCGACTACGGCCTGATCGTGGACGGCATGTGCGGTCCGGACACCGTGCGCGCGTTGCGTCAGCTTCAGCCGAAGGTCCGCGGTGGCCGTCCGGTGCTGCTGCGCGAGCAGGAGCGGGTCCGCAACGCGGGTTCGCGCCTGTCCGGCAAGCGCATCGTCATCGACCCCGGTCACGGCGGTCAGGACCGCGGCGTGGCCGTGGACGGTGTCTCCGAGGCCGACCTGATGCTGGACCTCGCGCGCCGGCTGGAAGGCAAGATGGCCGCCACCGGCATGGAGGCGCTGCTCACGCGCGGGCCGAACAACTGCCCGGACGAGGCGGAGCGCGCCAGGTTCGCGAACGAGGCCGGTGCCGACCTGATCCTGTCCCTGCACAGCGACGGCAACTCGTCGGCGCACGCGCAGGGCGTGGCGACGTTCCACTACGGCACCGCAACGGCACGTCGTCCACCGTCGGCGAGGCGCTGGCCGGGTTCATCCAGCGCGAGGTCACCGCGCGCACGTCGATGCGGAACTGCGGCTCGCACCCGAAGACGTGGGATCTGCTGCGGCTCACCCGCTGCACGGCCGTCCGTGTCGAGGTGGGCTACCTGACGAACTCCGAGGACCGCGCACGGCTGGCGACTCCCGGGTTCCGCGACATCGTGGCCGAGGGCATCCTCGTGGCCGTGAAGCGGCTCTACCTGCTCGGCAAGGACGACCAGCCGACGGGCACGTTCACGTTCAACGACCTGCTGCGCTACGAGATGGCCAAGGGCTGATCGGCGCTGACGAAAAAGGGCCCCTGCACGGGGCCCTTTTTTTCGTGTGGTCAGACGGGGCGGAAGCTCGGTTCCGCGGTGGAGACGGTGACGCTGTTGAGGAGTCTCTCGAGGGCTGCCTCGACGTCTTCCTTCCACGTGATGGCGCTGCGCAGCTCCAGGCGCAACCGGGGCCAGCGCGGGTGCGGCCGCACGGTCTTGAAGCCGACGCTCGTCAGGAACTCCGCGGGCGTGACGCAACTGCGCTCTTCTTCGTCCGGTCGCATGTCACCGAACGCCTCGACGGCCTTCACGCCGCGACGCGTCAGATCCTTCGCCACGGCCTGGATGAGCACTCGCCCGAGTCCTCCCCCTCGGAACTCCGGGAGGACCTCCAGCGACGTCATGAGGACCGCGTCCGGGCTCACCGGGGACGTGGGGAAGGCGGCGCTGCGTGGAACGGCCGCCGGTGGTGCGTAGAACACCGAACCAGCGGGAATACCGTCGCAGTAGATGATGCGGCCGCACGAACCCCATTCGAGCAGGACGCTGGAGACCCAGGCTTCCTTCTCGAACTCCGTGTCGCCGTACTCCTCGGCTTGTTCACGCAGGTGAGGAGCCACTTCCCAGAACACGCACGTCCTGCTGTGCTTGGAGAGATGCTCCAGGTTGTCCAGCGTGACGCCCACAACGCGTCGCGACACCCCGACCTCCACCCCTCGATACGCACAGTGAACTCCTACGAGGGTAGGCGAATGTGACGGAACCGGGAAGGTACGTGCCCTGAACGGGACGACGGTTACACTCGCTCGGGACGTTTCCCATTCAGGAGTCCCACATGACGATGCCCGGACAGCCCGCGAAGCAGGGCCCCAGAAGCCTTGACCCCCACCTCCGCCGCTACGCAGCGCGCACGGCAGGGATGACGGCGTCGGAGATCCGGGCACTTTTCGCGGTCGCATCGCGTCCTGAGGTCGTGTCACTGGCCGGCGGCATGCCGCACCTGGCCGCGTTGCCGCTGGAGTCGCTGTCCGCGGAGATCGGTCAGCTTGTTGCCACCGAGGGTCTCGTCGCTCTGCAGTACGGCTCGGCGCACGGTGTTCCGTTGCTGCGCGAGCAGATCTGCGACGTGATGGCGATGGAGGGCATCAACGGCCACCCTGACGACGTCGTGGTGACCGTCGGCTCGCAGATGGGCCTCGACATGGTCACCCGGATCTTCTGCGACCCCGGTGACGTGGTGATCGCCGAGGGACCCTCCTACGTGGGCGCTCTCGGGTCGTTCACGGCCTACCAGGCGCACGTCGTGCACGTTCAGATGGACGCTGACGGGCTCGTGCCGTCGTTGCTGCGAGAGGCCCTGGAGGCTTGTCGTCGCGCCGGCCAGCGGGTCAAGTTCCTCTACACGATCCCGAACTTCCACAACCCGGCCGGCGTGACGCTGGCGGTGGCGCGGCGGGCGGAGATCCTGGAGATCTGCCGCTCGTACGGCGTGCTGGTCGTGGAGGACAACCCGTACGGGCTGCTCGGGTTCGACGGTCAGACGTACCCGGCGCTGCGGTCGATGGACCCGGACAACGTCGTGTACCTGGGGTCGTTCTCGAAGACGTTCGCCGCCGGTCTGCGAGTCGGCTGGGTGCTGGCGCCGCACGCGGTGCGCGAGAAGCTGGTGCTGGCGGCCGAGTCGGCCACGCTGTGCCCGCCGACGCTGAACCAGATGATCGTGTCGCGCTATCTGGCCACCCAGGACTGGAAGGGCCAGATCAAGACCTATCGCGAGGCCTACCGGGAACGCCGGGACGCGGCGATCTCCGCGTTGGAACAGCACATGCCGCAAGGTTCCACGTGGAACATTCCCGATGGCGGCTTCTACGTCTGGGTGACGGTGCCCGAGGGCATCGACTCGAAGGCGATGCTGCCCCGCGCCGTGACGGCCCGCGTGGCGTACGCGTCCGGCACCGGTTTCTACGCGGACGGGTTCGGCAGCCGGCAGTTGCGGATCTCGTACTGCTACCCGACCCCTGAGCGCATCCGTGAGGGCGTCCGCCGCCTGGCGAACGTCATCGAGGAAGAGATGCAGCTGCACGCGACCTTCGGGGCGACACCGGGCCGCCGGCTGTCCGGTCCGCAGACCCCGTCGCCCGACACCGCCTGATCCTTGGAGTTTTGCTGTGGCTGACCGCATGGTCGCTGTACTGTCCGGTGGGCTCTCCCACGAACGCGAGGTCTCGATCCGCTCCGGTCGCCGTCTGTCGGCCGCCCTGCGGTCGGTGGGCGTGACCGTGGAGGAGTGGGACGCCGACGCCTCGTTGCTGACACGTCTCCGTGACCACCGTCCGGATGCCGTCGTCGTCGCTCTGCACGGTGGCGAGGGCGAGAACGGCTCGGTGCAGGCGATCCTGGAGATGCTCGGTGTGCCGTACGTGGGCACCGACTCGCGGGCGTGCCGCCGGGCGTGGGACAAACCGACCGCGAAGGCCGAGCTGGCCCGCGCCGGGCTCACGACGCCGGAGTGGGTCGTCCTGCCGCACGCGACGTTCCGCGAGCTGGGTGCCAAGCCGGTGCTCGACGCGATGGTCTCGACGCTGGGGCTGCCGATGATGCTGAAGCCGGACCAGGGCGGGTCCGCTCTGGGTGCCCAGGTCGTCCGGGACGCCGCGGAGTTGCCGCCGGCGATGGTCGGCTGCCTGGCGTACGGCGACACCGTGCTGGCCGAGCAGTTCATCTCCGGGGTCGAGGTGGCCGTCACGGTCATCGACGGTCCGGATGGCCCCACCGCGTTGCCGGCGGTCGAGATCGTCCCGGAGACCGGTGTGTACGACTACACGGCTCGCTACACCGCCGGGCTGACGGACTTCCACTCGCCGGCTCGGTTGGACGCTGCGTCCGCCAAGGCGGTCGGGGAGCTCGCGGTGGCGGCGCACCGGTTGCTCGGACTGCGGGACGTGTCGCGGACCGACGCCGTGGTGGCCGAAGACGGGACCGTCTACTTCCTCGAAGTGAACGTGTCGCCGGGACTGACCGAGACGTCGCTTCTGCCGATGGCCGTCGAGGCGGCGGGGCAGTCGCTGGGCGAGATTTACGCCGGTTTGATCGAGCGCGCTGTCGCTCGTTGATCTCTCCTCATAGGTGACGCCCCGTAGCCATTTCGACTGCGGGGCGTCATCGTCACCGTGACATAAGGCCTGTGGGTGATCCTATGGGCCTACTCCGATGTCCGAATTGTCGTTTCTGGGCTCATCATTCCGATGATCCGCTCAAGATCGTCAACTGACCCGAATTCGACGACGATCCGGCCTTTTCGTTGCCCGAGTTCGACCTTCACGCGGGTGTCGAAGTTGTCCGAGAGCCGTTCGGCGAGCTCCTGCAGACCCGGCGCGTGCATCTGCTTGCGGGGAGCTTGTTTGGGTTTCGCCGGCTTCTCGTTCTTGGCGAGCGTCACCGCTTCCTCGGTCGCGCGGACCGACATGCCCTCCGCAACGATCTTGGCCGCGAGGTCCTCTTGCGCGCCGGCGTCGTCCAGACCGAGCAACGCGCGGGCGTGACCCGCGCTCAGAACGCCCGCCGCCACCCGTCGCTGAACGGGGAGGGGGAGCTTCAGCAGTCGGATGGTGTTCGTGACGACCGGGCGGCTGCGGCCGATGCGGTCCGCGAGCTGCTCGTGCGTGACGCCGAACTCCTCCAGCAGCTGCTGGTAGGCCGCCGCCTCTTCGAGCGGGTTGAGCTGGACGCGGTGGATGTTCTCCAGCAGCGCGTCGCGCAGCATCACGTCGTCGGCGGTCTGCCGCACGATCGCCGGGATGGTCTTGAGACCGGCCTGCTGGGTCGCCCGCCACCGGCGCTCGCCCATGACGAGCTCGTAGGTGTCCGCGGTGAGCTCCCGCACGACGATCGGCTGCATGAGCCCGAACTCCTTGATGGAGAACGAGAGCTCGTCGATCGCATCCTGGTCGAACACCTGGCGCGGCTGCTTGGGGTTGGTCTTGATCGCGGTGACCGCGACCTCCCGGTAGATCGCCCCGGCAACCTCACCGATCGGCTGGGGCTTGACCGCCCCGTTGCCGGCCGCGGCGGGCCGGATGGTGCTGGGCGCACCGGGCGGAGGCCCCTGGGGGATCAATGCGGCCAGGCCGCGCCCAAGTCCACCCTTGCGCTGCTCCGTCATGCGCCCTCCTCCTTGGCCCCACGCACGGCGATCTCCTTTGCGGCGTCGAGGTAGCTCATCGACCCGCGTGAGCCGGGGTCGTACGTCAGCACCGTCTGCCCGAATCCTGGCGCCTCGGAGACCTTCACGCTGCGCGGGATCACCGTCTTGAGCGCAACGTCGCCGAAGTGGCCGCGCACCTCACTGGTCACCTGGTCCGCGAGCTTCGTGCGGCCGTCGTACATCGTGAGGAGGATCGTCGAGATGGCGAGATCCGGGTTGAGGTGCTGCTGCACCAGCTCGATGTTGCGCAGCAGCTGGCTCAGGCCCTCCAGCGCGTAGTACTCGCACTGAATGGGGATCAGCACCTCCTGCGCCGCGACCATCGCGTTGACGGTCAGCAGGCCGAGGCTCGGCGGGCAGTCGATGAAGACGTAGTCGGGCTGCAGCTGGTCGAGCGCCTCGGGGGAGAGCGCCTCCTTGAGCCGCGACTCGCGGGCCACCATCGAGACGAGCTCGATCTCCGCGCCGGCGAGGTCGATCGTCGCGGGCACGCAGAAGAGGTTCGGAGACGTCGGGCTGACCTGAGCCGCCTCGGCGATGGAGATCTCGCCGATCAGCACCTCGTAGACGGACGGCGTGCCGGAGCGGTGCTCAACGGCGAGCGCCGTGCTGGCGTTGCCCTGGGGGTCGAGGTCGATCACGAGCACCTTGAGCCCGTGAATGGCGAGCGCTGCGGCGAGGTTCACCGTGCTCGTCGTCTTGCCGACACCACCCTTCTGGTTGGCGACGGTGATCACCCGGCGGTGAGTCGGCCGGGGGAGAAGTGACTCGTCGGGGTGCAGCACGCTTGCCGCACGAGCCGCCTCTTCTGCAATCGGGGTCCACACCACGGCGCTGTCATCTCCGTTGTTGGTCGGCTTGGCTTTGGGCTTCGGTTTGGGCTCGGTTTCACGTGGAACATCGGCAGATTGGAACTCCGGGTACACGCTCACCGATCCCTCCGCGTCTGGCGCTCGACGATCAGGACCGTCGTCGGCACCTCAAGTACGTCCGCTCCGACGACGACAACCTCGGCGTTCGTGCCCCCAAGCTTGAGCACCGCGGCGCCGTCGCGATCCAGTTCCTCCTGCGCGCGCTCGCCCTTGAGCGCGACCATCCGCCCGCCGCCCTTGAGAAGCGGAAGGCACCACCGCGCCAGCTTCTCCAGGGGAGCCACCGCGCGGGCAGTCACCACGTCGCAGTTCTTCAGCTGTGCCCGGATCGGCGCTTCCTCCGCGCGTCCCCTGAGCACAGTCACGTTGTCGAGCTCGAGCCGGTCTTTGACTTCCTCTAGCCACGCGATCCGCCGCGCCATCGGCTCCAGAAGCGTGATCCTCAGGTCGGGCCGCGCGATGGCCAGCGGCACGCCCGGCAGCCCCGCTCCCGAGCCTACGTCGACCGTCCGGCTGTTCGGCGGGATCACCTGGTGCACCACCGCCGAGTTGAGCACGTGCCGATCCCAAATCTTGTCGACCTCGCGAGGACCGATCAGTCCGCGCTCGACGCCGTGCTCCTCCAGGAGCCGGACGAACTCGGCGGCACGGTCAACGTGCTCACCGAAGACGAGCTTCGCGTTGTCGGGCAATTCCCCGGCCATGTTCTCCGTCCGTGAGCGTTTCACGTGAAACCACGCGGCGGCGACGTTCCGGCGGCCGGTGGAAAAGCTGGCGAATGCCAGGGCACCATCATGACGGATCGACCATGCGCTCTGCCAAATCCTGAGCGCCGTTTCACGTGAAACTTGGGGGAAAGTTGCGTCCAACCATCTACACGGTCTCTCGTCCCGGCCCTGGGACCGTCTCGACGATGTCTCACCCGCCGGGCGGCGCGTTGCTGGAGCCCCATGTTCGGGGACTGTGCCGGCTCGGTGTCGACGTGTTGGTGTCCGCTCAGACCGACTCGGAGCGGGTCGAGTGCGAGTTGTCGGATCAGGCCGACGTGGTCGCGGCGGCCGGGCTGCGGTTCGTGTGCGTGCCCATCGAGGACCGGACGGCACCTCTCGGGCTGGAGGTCGTGGAGCCGGTTCAGGAGCTGCACTCGCTGTACCGGGCTGGAGCTCATGTGGTCTTCCACTGCTGGGCCGGGATCGGACGGTCGTCGTTGTTGGCCGCCCTGTTGCTGGGGATGGACGGGGTGAAGCCCGCGGAGGCTTGGGGACTGATCTCCACGGCTCGCGGATTCCCGGTGCCGGACACGAGGGAGCAGGAGGAGTGGCTGACCGCTTGGTGGGCGTCTCGGGATGGCCGGTTTCACGTGGAACAGTGACGGCCGGGGCGACCCTCACCCGAGACAGCAAACGCCCCTGGTTCCCAGAGGAACCAGGGGCCGTGAGGTGAAGCGGTAACCGTCAGGGCTTGGGGAAGATGATGACCCGCCGCTGCGGCTCCTCACCCTCGCTCTCGCTGTGCACACCGGCGACCGCAGCGACGGCGTCGTGCACGACCTTGCGCTCGAACGGCGTCATCGGGTGCAGGCGAGCCCGCTCACCCGAGGCGAGCACCTTCTCCGCGGTCGAGCGGCCGAGCTCCGCGAGCTCGGCACGGCGGCCCGCGCGCCACTGGGCGATGTCGAGCATCAGACGGGAGCGGACGCCCGTCTCCTGCTGCACGGCCAGGCGGGTGAGTTCCTGGAGCGACTCGAGGACGTTGCCGCGGGGACCGACGAGCTTCGACAGATCCTCACCGCCGTCGATGCTCACGATGGCGCGGCCGCTCTCCACGTCCAGATCGATGTCGCCGTCGTAGTCGAGCAGGTCCAGCAGGCGCTCGAGGTAGTCGCCCGCGATGTCGCCTTCCTGGACGAGCAGGTCCTCGGTCTTGCTCTGCGACTGCGGCTCGGCCTCGTCCGTGGACGACGCCTCCACGTCGTCGGTCGCCTGCAAGGTCTCCGACACGATGTCTCCTCTCCGGGGCAACGCCCGAAATCAGCGGCGCTTCTTGCTGCCCGGCTTCTTGCTGGTGGATCGGCCTGGAGTCAGGCCGGGAATCTCGGTGTTGGAGTTGCCGTTGGTGGCATCCGACGAGTCCTTCGATGCCGGCGACGACGAGCCGCCGGGGCCCGCGGTCGGCATCCGCTTGGCGCCACTGGCGGGCTTCGCGCCCGGTGCGGGCTTCTTCGGGTTCACCGGCTTCGCACCCGGCTTCGGAGCGAGGGCCTGGCGCGTGGTGACCGCCGTGGCCTTCTTCTCCTCTTCCTCGGAGTCGATGCGCTTGTAGACGACGTGCTGCTGGCCGAGGGTCCACGCGTTGTTGGACAGCCAGTACAGCAGGATCGCGACGGGGAAGAAGAAGCCACCGACCAGGACGCCGATCGGGAAGATGTAGAGCGTCAGCTTGTTCATGATGGCCGTCTGCGGGTTGTCCAGCGCGGCCTGGTTCTGGCGCTGCACCGAGTGGCGGGCCGTGAAGTGGGTCGCGATGGACGCCACGATCATCAGCGGCACGGACAGCAGGATGACGTTCAAACGCTCGGTGCCGTACTGCGCGAGCTGGTCGGCCGGCATCGTGATGAACGTCGAGAGGTTGGTGCCGAAGAGCTTGGCGTTGACGAACGAGTCGACGCCCTGCTTGTCGAAGAAGTAGACCTCGCCCCAGCCGGGCTTGAACGAGCGCAGCACGTGGAACAGACCGATGAACACCGGGATCTGCACCAGCATCGGCAGGCAGCCGCCGAGCGGGTTGACGCCGTGCTCGGACTGCAGCTTCTGCATCTCCTGTGCTTGGCGCTGCTTGTCGTTCGGGAACTTCTTCTTGATCTTCTGCATCTCCGGCGCGAACTCCTGCATCTTTCGCATGGAGCGCACCTGGCCGACGAACGGCTTGAAGAGGATGGCGCGGAGGGTGAAGACCAGGAAGATGACGGCCAGCGCCCAGGCGAAGCCGCTCGACTCACCGAAGACCTTGCCGAACACCCAGTGCCAACACCACAAGATGAAGGACACCGGGTAGTAGATGAAGTTGAGCACGGAGCTACTCCTCGGTGGATACGTCGGGGACCTGCCGCCTCGGCGGAACGGGGTCCAGGCCTCCAGGGTGCCAGGGTCCGCAGCGCAGCAACCGGCGGATCGTCAGCCAGGTTCCTCGCAGCGCGCCGTGGACGGTCAGGGCTTCCACCGCGTACGCGCTGCAGCTCGGGTAGAAGCGGCACGTCGGCGGCAGCAGCGGCGAGACGAACCGCCGGTAGAAGTGCACCGGCAGCAGCGCGACCTTCGCGGGAAACGTGGTCATCGCAGCACCTTGCGCAGGGCGGAGGAATAGTCGGCGGCGAGCTCCGAGCTCGACGCCTCGGCTGCCGGTGCCAACGCCCGAACCACGACGAGAGTTCCCGGTGGCATGTCAGCCAGCGACGAACGAACGACGTGGCGCAGACGCCGTGCAACTCGGTGGCGCACCACCGAGTTGCCAACTGTTTTGCTCACGACGAAGCCCACCTTGGACGAATCCAAGGTGGGCACGTCGGACGTCAAGACGTGGACGACCAACCGGGGCCGTCCGGCGCGGCGGCCTCGGCGGACCACCAGGCCGAAGTCCTGGCTGCGGGTGAGCCGGGCGGCCGGTGGGAGCACGACGACGCTGCGCTTACCAGCCGCTGTCAGGCGGACAGAGTGGCACGGCCCTTGCTACGGCGCGCGGCCAGAATGGCGCGGCCGGCGCGGGTCCGCATGCGCAGCCGGAAGCCGTGCGTCTTCGCGCGGCGGCGGTTGTTGGGCTGGAAGGTGCGCTTACCCTTGCTCACGGTCGGTTCTCCCGGTGCTTCACTGCTTACAAAGCCTGTGTGGTTGTCCCCGACGGCGGTGGACGTAGGCGCGCGAAAGGCGCCCGTCGCAAGCGGGAGACTCGTACGAGGGTACGCATGCCCGGGTGCGGCGACCAAATCGGGGTGGCCGACGCCACGTCTTGTGAGGCGTGCCGGGCCTTGTTACCGTTCTTCCCTCGCGCATGCCGGAGCTGGCGAGGGAGCCGCCACCGTACCGGCAACACAACGCACCGTTTAGTGCACAGTTGTGGATAACTCTGTGGATGCCTCTATTCTCCGTGTCCACGTGTGGAGTCATGGGCTCCGTCGGAGGGGAGGGGAGCGCGGAGGTGTCGAACCAGCAGGTCGACCTTGGTCTCGTTTGGGCCGAGGTGGTGCAGGAGCTCGCTGCGAGCCACCTGTCCCCTCAGCAACGTGCGTGGATGAGGGTCACCCGTCCAATCGGTTTGCTGGACGGAACGGCCTTGCTCGCGGCCCCCAGCGACTTCGCGAAAGAGGCGATCGAACGCGCACTGCGCGACCCGATCACCGCAGCGCTCTCCCGCAGGCTCGGCCGCACGGTCTCCCTCGCGGTGAAGGTCGACTCGCCGGAACCGACGAGCCCACCGACCACGCCCATCCCGGTGATGCCGGGCATTCCCAACGGCGACACGCCCGTCCTCGTGGAAGAGGCCGGCACCACGAACGCTGACGGGACGGCGGAAGGTTCCGACTCGGACGAGGTCGACGAAGCAGGCGACGCGCTCGCCGCCGTCACCGAGATCTGGCCGACCTTCAACACGGCAGGTGGCGCGACGCCGAACGGGAACACCCCGTACACCAGGCCGGCCAACCCGTCGCCGTCGCAGACCCGGCTGAACGAGAAGTACAACTTCGACACGTTCGTCATCGGCGCCTCGAACCGGTTCGCGCACGCTGCCGCCGTCGCGGTGGCCGAAGCGCCCGCCCGTGCGTACAACCCGCTCTTCATCTGGGGTGAGAGCGGCCTCGGCAAGACGCACCTGCTGCACGCCGTCGGGCACTACGCCCAGCGCCTGTTCCCCGGTATGCGCGTGCGGTACGTGTCGACCGAGGAGTTCACCAACGACTTCATCAACTCGCTGCGCGACGACCGCAAGGTCGCCTTCCAGCGCCGCTACCGGGACATCGACGTTCTTCTCGTCGACGACATCCAGTTCCTGGAGGGCAAGGAAGGTACGCAGGAGGAGTTCTTCCACACGTTCAACACGCTCCACAACACGAACAAGCAGATCGTGGTGTCGAGCGACCGGCCGCCCAAGCGGCTGGAGACGCTGGAAGACCGCCTGCGCACGCGGTTCGAGTGGGGTCTGATCACGGACATCCAGCCGCCCGAGCTCGAGACCCGGATCGCCATCCTCCGCAAGAAGGCGGCGCAGGACCGGCTCGCGGCCCCCGCCGAGGTGCTGGAGTTCATCGCCGCCCGCATCGAGCGGAACATCCGCGAGCTCGAGGGCGCGCTCATCCGCGTCACGGCGTTCGCGTCGCTCAACCGCCAGCCGGTCGACGTCCAGCTCGCCGAGATCGTGCTGCGCGACCTGATCCCCGACTCGCACGCGCCGGAGATCACCGCGCCGACGATCATGGCGGTCACCGCGGAGTTCTTCGGCGTGACGATCGACGACCTGTGCGGCCCGGGTAAGACGAAGGCGCTCGCGCAGGCGCGGCAGATCTCCATGTACCTGTGCCGCGAGCTGACGGACCTGTCGCTGCCGAAGATCGGCCAGACGTTCGGCGGCCGCGACCACACGACGGTCATGCACGCGGACAAGAAGATCCGCAAGGAGATGGCGGAGCGCCGGCGGATCTACGACCAGGTGCAGGAACTGACGTCGCGGATCAAGCAGCGCGCTCGCCACGCTCCCTGATCCGACCCGGGTGGCAACGAGGGGTCCTCCAACGCGGAGGGCCCCTTTTTCGTTCGCCCGCAACGGGGACGCGACGGGACCCGACGGGCACGCATCGGTTCGTGTCGCCCCACCCACCACCACGGGCCACGGACGTACCCGGGTAGTCGAGGGGTGCCGGGCCACGCAGAGAGGCTTTCTGTTCACCCCCAGCACTCGAAGGGGTGGGGACAACTGAAAAAGTCTGAGACCCAGGCCACGATCTGGCCACGGAAGCCTGTTGAACACCCGGGTACAACTGCCCCGCACCCGGGGACGCACCCGGGGACAACTGTGGACGATCTGTGGATCGAGAGGTGTGCACAACCGGCTGTCCCCGGGTGCGCCGATCTGTCCCCGGGTGCCATCCCCCCTTAGTCCACATGGACGCTGGTGTTCTGACCTGCAGGTTGAACACCAGTCCACACAATCCACAGCCCCTACTGTTACTGCTGTTTGATCTCTTCCTTGAAGAACTTCAAAGCAAAACAGCGGGGGACAGCTCCCGGGGATCGGTGCCCGAACCCCGAAGTGACGGGAAGGGCCAGGACGCTCTAACGTGGTTGCTCCGCACCTCGGGTCAGCCGAGGTCGAGGCTCCCTAACCCCCACTGGCACGTTGTCGTGGTTGGGCTTGTCGACTGTCGAGGAAAGGACGCCTCATGAAGATCCGCGTCGAACGCGACGGCCTGGCCGACGCTGTCGCCTGGGTCGCCCGCAGCCTTCCGTCCCGTCCGCCGGTCCCCGTGCTGGGCGGGGTGCTGCTCGACGCGGAGTCGGACGATTCGCTGACGGTCTCCGGCTTCGACTACGAGGTCTCCGCTCAGGTCGGTGTCCCGGCGACGATCGCCGACGGTGGCAGGGCGCTGGTCTCCGGCCGTCTGCTCGCCGACATCACCAAGGCGCTGCCGAACCACCCCGTCGAGATCGCGGTCGACGGCTCTCGCATGATGATCAGCTGTGGCAGCGCCAGGTTCAGCCTCCCAACGATGCCGGTCGAGGACTACCCGGCGCTGCCGTCGATGCCGCAGCTGATCGGTGAGCTTCCCGGCGAGGTCTTCGGTGAGGCCGTCGGCCAGGTCGCCGTCGCGGCCGGCAAGGACGACACGCTCCCGATGCTCACCGGTGTGCGTGTCGAGATCGGCGAGGGCAAGCTGACCCTCGTCGCCACCGACAGGTTCCGGCTCGCGATGCGCGAGTTCCCGTGGGAGCCGGACGCGTCACTGGGCGAGGTCGCCGTGCTCGTCCCCGCCCGCACGCTCGGCGACGCGGCCAAGACGCTCGGCTCGTCCGGCAGCAAGGTCGAGATGTCCCTCGCGGCGAACGACGGCCTGCTCGGGTTGTCCGGCTCCGGCAAGCGGACCACGACCCGGCTGCTCGACGCGGACTTCCCGAAGTACCGCCAGCTTCTGCCGAGCGAGCACTCGGCCGCGGCGATCATCGACATCGACGCGCTGCAGCAGGCGATCAAGCGCGTGTCGCTCGTCGCCGAACGCGGCACGCAGGTGCGGCTCGAGTTCGTCGACGGCGGTCTGCGTCTGTCCGCCGGTGGCGACGACGAGGGATCGGCCGAGGAAGAGCTCCCGGTCGAGTACACCGGTGACGCGGTCACGATCGCGTTCAACCCCGGGTACCTGCTCGACGGTCTCGGAGCCGTTCGCACGCCCCGTGTCCACTTGTCCTTCACCACACCCAGCCGACCGGCGCTGCTCAAGCCGGTGGACGAGGATGGGAACGTGGCGCCGGGCTACCTGTACCTCCTGATGCCCGTTCGCCTGCCCGGCTAAGACCCTTACCGGGTAACGAGAAACGTTTAGGGGAGAACACCGTGCAGCTCGGACTCGTCGGCCTCGGCAAGATGGGTTTCAACATGCGCGAGCGGGTGCGCCGAGCCGGTCACGAGGTGATCGGCTACGACCGCAACCCGGAGGTCAGCGACTCGGAGTCGTTGGCGGACATGGTTTCCAAGCTCGATGCGCCGCGCGTGGTGTGGGTGATGGTGCCCGCGGGCGAGATCACCCGTAACACGGTGAGCGAGCTGTCCGAGCTGCTGCAGCCCGGAGACCTTGTGATCGACGGTGGCAACTCCAAGTTCACCGACGACAGGATCCACGCGGACCTGTTGGCGGAGAAGGGGATCGGCTACCTCGACTGCGGTGTGTCCGGCGGTGTGTGGGGTCTGGACAACGGCTACGCGCTGATGGTTGGTGGCGACGCCGCGCACGTCGAGCAGGCGATGCCGATCCTCGACGCGCTGCGTCCGGAAGGTCCGCGTGAAGAAGGTTTCGCGCACGCGGGCAAGGTAGGCGCCGGCCACTACTCGAAGATGGTCCACAACGGCATCGAGTACGGCCTGATGCAGGCGTACGCCGAGGGCTTCGAGCTGCTCGACAAGACCGACGTCGTCGACAACGTGCCCGCGGTGATCTCGGCCTGGCAGCGCGGAACCGTTGTGCGGTCGTGGCTTCTCGACCTGCTGGTGCGCGCGCTCGAGTCGGACCCTGAGCTCGACGATCTTCGTGGTTACGTCGAGGACTCCGGCGAGGGCCGGTGGACCGTCGAGGAGGGCATCAACAACGCGGTGCCGCTCCCGGTGATCTCCGCCGCGCTCTTCGCGAGGTTCCAGTCGCGGCAGGAGGATTCACCCGCGATGCGTGCGGTCGCCGCACTGCGCAACCAGTTCGGTGGCCACGCGGTGCATCTGGCCGGACCGTCGTCCGGCGCCGGCAGCACCCAGGGCTAGCGAGGTGCACGTCAGACACCTCCAAGTCAGCGACTTCCGTTCGTGGGAGCTCGCCGACCTGGAACTCGAGCCCGGTGTCTCGGTGCTCGTCGGGCGCAACGGTCAGGGCAAGACGAACCTGGTCGAGGCGATCGGGTACGTGGCGACGCTGGGTTCGCACCGCGTCGCCACGGACGCACCGCTGATCCGTCACGGTGCACAGCGCGCTGTCGTGCGGGCGGCCGTGGTCAACGACGACCGCGAACTGCTCGTGGAAATCGAGATCACGGCGGGCAAGGCGAACCGGGCGCGGATCAACCGCGGCCCGGTGCCGCGTCCGCGCGATGTGCTCGGGATTCTGCGCACCGTGTTGTTCGCACCGGAGGACCTCTCTCTTGTGCGAGGCGATCCGAGCGACCGGCGGCGGTTCCTCGACGAGATGCTGGTGTTGCGCGCGCCGCGGTTCGCCGGCGTTCGCAGCGACTACGACCGTGTCCTGAAGCAGCGCAGCGCGTTGTTGAAGACGGTGAAGCACAGCAGATCGGCGGAACTGTCGACGCTCGACGTCTGGGACGGGCATCTCGCGAAGCACGGCGCGGAGCTGCTGGCCGCGCGGATGAAGCTGGTCCGCGACATGGCGGACCACGTGACCTCGGCGTACGCGGAGGTCGCTCCGGAGTCACGCCCGGCGCTCATCTCCTACAGGTCGAGCGTCGGCGAACTGCCGGAAGACAAGGAGAGCATCGAGGATCTGCTGCTGGCCGAGCTCGACCGGGTGCGGCGGCAGGAGATCGAACGCGGCGTGTGTCTCGTCGGCCCGCACCGCGACGACCTCGACCTGACGCTCGGCGATCTCCCCGCGAAGGGCTACGCCAGTCACGGAGAGTCATGGTCTTTCGCGCTCGCGCTGCGGCTCGGTGGGTACGAGCTCATGCGTGTCGACGGCATCGAACCGGTGCTCGTGCTGGACGATGTCTTCGCCGAGCTCGACCGCGGCCGGCGGCAGCAGCTGGCCAAGGTCGCGGCCGCCGCCGAGCAGGTGCTGATCACCGCGGCGGTGGCGGAGGACGTTCCTGACGAGCTGAGCGGTGCCCGGTTCGAGGTGCATGGCGGGGAGGTGCGACGTGTCTGACTCAGTGCCTGACTCTGGGGGTTCAGGTCCCCAACATGTAGCTCGATCGGGTGTGTCCGCCCACACATCTGGGGACAAGTCTGTGGATGGTGTGGATAACTCCGTCACAAAACCCGACTTGTCCACAGGTTCATTCACACCTGAGGGTGAGCCACTGAAGGGTTCTGACCTCGCGCGGGCCGCTCTGGAGGCCGCGAAGGCGAGCGCCAAGGCCCGTGGACGCACCCCCGGCAGCAAGTCGAAGGGCCGTCCGGTCAACCGCCGCCGGCGGCGCTGGTCGGGTCCGGGGCCCGACGACCGCGACCCTCAGCCCCTCGGCAGGATCGCGTCCAGGCTCGCCGCCGACCGCGGCTGGGTCGAGCAGCTCCAGGGTGGTCAGGTCTTCGGCCGATGGGCAAAACTGGTGGGCGAGGACGTCGCCGAGCACGCGAAACCGATCGCGCTCAGTGACGGGGAACTGACGGTCCAGGCGTCGTCGACGGCATGGGCCACTCAGCTGCGCCTCTTACAGCGCGACCTGATCAAGCGGATCGCCGCGGGCGTCGGTCACGGCGTCGTCAAAAGGCTCAAGATCAAGGGACCGGACGCTCCCAGCTGGCGACACGGCCCCAGGCACGCGCCTGGGCGCGGTCCGCGTGACACCTACGGGTGAGGTCCTGTCAAGGGCTCAGCGGCCGTTCTGTGGCGCAATGAGCGTTCACCAGCGGATTTGAACCCCCGTTTCAGCCGTCCGCACCCATCTTTGGTCGCGTGAGGGCCTCTGTGACCGAATCAAAGGTGTCCTTGACCCCGTTCTGTCGGGGTGGCCCGGTAGAATCACGGGGAGCGTCACCAATCCACGTGCGGGTCCTGCCCGCATCAGCGAGGAGACTCCAGGCCCGTGTCAGCAAAGAAGAATGAGTACGGCGCGTCCTCGATCACTGTCCTCGAAGGCTTGGAGGCAGTGCGCAAGAGGCCGGGCATGTACATCGGCTCGACCGGCGAGCGCGGTCTGCACCACCTGGTTCAGGAGGTTGTGGACAACTCCGTCGACGAGGCGATGGCGGGCTACGCGACGAAGGTCGACGTCACCCTGCTGGCCAACGGCGGTGTCCGGGTGATCGACGACGGGCGTGGCATCCCGACCGGCATCCACCCCGTCGAGGGCGTGCCGACCGTCGAGGTCGTCATGACCAAGCTCCACGCTGGCGGCAAGTTCGACAGCGACTCCTACGCGGTGTCCGGCGGTCTGCACGGCGTCGGCATCTCCGTGGTGAACGCGCTGTCCACCGTCGTCGAGCTGGAGATCAAGCACCAGGGTCACGTCTGGACCCAGCGCTACGAGGCCTCCAAGCCAGCGCACGAGCTGCGCAAGGGCGAGGCGACCACCGAGACCGGCACCATCGTCACGTTCTGGGCCGACCCGGAGATCTTCGAGACCACCGAGTACAACGTCGAGACGATCTCTCGCCGCCTGCAGGAGATGGCGTTCCTCAACAAGGGGATCACGATCGTCCTGCGCGACGAGCGCGTCTCGGAGGAGGACGAGGAGGCCGACGCCGAGGGCCACAAGGCCGCGGTGAAGGAGCGGGTCTTCCACTACCCCGGTGGTCTGGAGGACTTCGTCCGCCACATCAACCACACGCGCGACGCGGTGCACCAGAAGGTGATCGCGTTCGAGGCGAAGGGCGAGGACCTCGAGGTCGAGGTCGCGATGCAGTGGAACACGGGCTACACGCCGTCGGTCTACACGTTCGCGAACACGATCAACACGCACGAGGGCGGCACGCACGAGGAGGGCTTCCGCGCCGCGCTGACCCGTGTCGTCAACGAGTACGCGCGCGAGAAGAAGCTCCTCAAGGAGAAGGACACCAACCTCACCGGTGACGACATCCGCGAGGGCCTCGCGGCGATCATCTCGGTGAAGCTGAAGGAGCCCCAGTTCGAGGGCCAGACGAAGACCAAGCTGGGCAACAGCGAGGCGAAGTCGTTCGTGCAGAAGTCGGCGAACGAGCACCTGGCCGACTGGTTCGAGCGCCACCCCAACGAGACGAAGGCGATCGTCACGAAGGCGGTGTCGTCGGCGCAGGCCCGCATCGCCGCCCGCAAGGCCCGCGAGCTGGTGCGCCGCAAGGGCGCGCTGGACATCGGCGGCCTGCCCGGCAAGCTGAAGGACTGCCGCTCGACCGAGCCGGAGCGCTGCGAGCTCTACATCGTCGAGGGTGACTCCGCAGGCGGTTCGGCCAAGGAAGGCCGCGACTCGATGTACCAGGCGATCCTGCCGATCCGCGGCAAGATCATCAACGTCGAGAAGGCGCGCATCGACCGCGTGCTGAAGAACAACGAGGTCCAGTCGCTGATCACGGCGCTCGGCACCGGCATCCACGACGAGTTCGACCTCGGCAAGCTGCGCTACCACAAGATCGTGCTGATGGCCGACGCCGACGTCGACGGCCAGCACATCCGCACGCTGCTGCTCACGCTGCTGTTCCGCTTCATGCAGCCGCTCATCGAGCACAACCACGTGTACCTCGCGCAGCCGCCGCTCTACAAGATCAAGTGGCAGCGGACCGAGCCCGAGTACGCCTACTCCGACCGCGAGCGCGACGCCGTGATCAAGGACGGCATCGCGGCCGGCAAGAGGCTCGGCAAGGAAGACAACATCCAGCGGTACAAGGGTCTCGGTGAGATGAACGCCGAGGAGCTGTGGGAGACCACGATGGACCCGGCCAACCGGATCCTGCGCCAGGTCACCATGGACGACGCGGCCACCGCCGACGAGCTGTTCAGCGTGCTCATGGGAGAGGACGTCGAGGCACGCCGTTCGTTCATCACCCGCAACGCCAAGAGCATCAAGTTCCTGGACATCTGAGTCCGGTCTTGGTCCCTAGGCACGTGAGCGTTTCTGGCGAGAAGGAAAGAGAACAGTGACCGAGACGACTCTGCCCCCGGATCACGACCGCATCGAGCCGGTCGAGATCCAGCAGGAGATGCAGAACTCGTACATCAACTACGCGATGTCCGTCATCGTGGGTCGTGCGCTGCCGGACGTGCGTGACGGGTTGAAGCCCGTGCACGTCCGGGTGCTGTACTCGATGTTCGACTCCGGTTTCCGTCCCGACCGCGGTTTCAACAAGTGCGCTCGCGTCGTCGGCGACGTGATGGGCAACTACCACCCGCACGGTGACTCGGCGATCTACGACGCGTTGGTGCGTCTCGCTCAGCCGTGGGCGCTGCGCTACCCGTTGATCGACGGCCAGGGCAACTTCGGCTCGCCGGGCAACGACCCCGCCGCCGCCATGCGGTACACGGAATGCCGTCTTTCCCCGTTGGCCATGCACATGCTGGCCGACATCGAGGAAGACACGGTCGACTTCCGCGACAACTACGACGGCCGCATCCAGGAGCCGGTCGTCCTCCCGTCGCGCGTCCCGAACCTGCTGATCAACGGCAGCTCGGGCATCGCGGTCGGCATGGCGACCAACATCCCGCCGCACAACCTGCGCGAGGTCGCGGACGCGGTGGTGTGGGCGCTGGACAACCACGAGGCCTCCGACGAGGAGACCCTCGAGGCCACGATCGCCCGGGTCAAGGGACCGGACTTCCCGACGTACGGCCAGATCCTCGGCACCTCCGGCATCGAGGACGCGTACCGCACCGGTCGTGGCTCGATCCGCATGCGCGCGATCGTCGAGGTGGACGAGGACGCCAAGGGCCGCACGATCCTGGTCGTCACCGAGCTGCCGTACCAGGTCAACCCGGACAACCTGGTCGAGAACATCGCCGCGCTGGTGCGCGACGGCAAGCTCACCGGCATCGCGAACATCGCGGACGAGTCGAACCGCCGCATCGGCATGCGCATCGTGGTCACGCTCAAGCGCGACGCGGTGGCGAAGGTCGTGCTGAACAACCTCTACAAGCACACTCAGCTGCAGTACTCGTTCGGCGTCAACATGCTGGCGCTGGTCGACGGTGTGCCGCGCACGCTGCGGATCGACCAGATGATCCGCCACTACGTGAAGCACCAGATCGAAGTCATCGTGCGGCGGACGAAGTTCCGCCTGCGCAAGGCCGAAGAGCGCGCGCACATCTTGCGCGGCTTGGTGAAGGCACTCGACCAGCTCGACGCGGTGATCGCGTTGATCCGCCGGTCCGAGACGCCGGACATCGCCCGCACGGGCCTGATGGAGCTCCTCGACGTCGACGAGATCCAGGCCAACGCGATCCTGGAGATGCAGCTCCGCCGCCTCGCGGCCCTGGAGCGCCAGAAGATCATCGACCAGCTGGCCGAGATCGAGGTCGAGATCGCCGACCTCAAGGACATCCTCGACAAGCCGAAGCGGCAGCGCAAGATCGTGCGCGACGAGCTCATGGCGATCGTGGACAAGCACGGCGACGACCGCCGTACGAAGATCATCCCGTTCGACGGCGACGTGTCCATGGAGGACCTGATCGCGGTCGAGGACGTGGTGGTCACGATCACCCGCACCGGCTATGCGAAGCGCACCAAGACCGACCTCTACCGGGCGCAGAAGCGCGGCGGCAAGGGCGTGCAGGGCGCACAGCTCAAGCAGGACGACATCGTCGCGCACTTCTTCGTGTGCTCGACGCACGACTGGATCCTGTTCTTCACGAACAAGGGCCGCGTGTACCGCACGAAGGCGTACGAGCTGCCGGAGGCCAACCGCAACGCGCGCGGCCAGCACGTGGCGAACCTCCTCGCGTTCCAGCCGGACGAGGAGATCGCGCAGGTCATCCAGATCAAGAACTACGACGTGTCGCCGTACCTCGTGCTCGCCACCCGAAAGGGTCTGGTGAAGAAGTCGAAGCTCTCCGACTTCGACTCCAACCGATCGGGTGGACTCATCGGTATCAACTTGCGCGAGGACGACGAGCTGGTCGGTGCCGTGCTCTGCTCGGCGGACGACGACCTGCTCATGGTGTCCGCTGACGGCCAGTCGATCCGCTTCCACGCGACCGACGACGTGCTGCGCCCGATGGGTCGTGCCACGTCAGGCGTGCAGGGCATGCGGTTCAACGCCGAGGACGAGCTGCTCTCGGTGGGCGTCGTCCAGGAAGGCCTCTTCGTTTTGGTGGCCACCGACGGCGGGTACTCGAAGCGAACGCCGATCGAGGACTACCCGGTGCAGGGCCGTGGCGGCAAGGGTGTGCTGACCATTCAGCACGACCGCCGACGTGGCAGGCTGGTGGGCGCGCTCATCGTCGACGTCGACGACGAGCTCTACGCCATCACCTCGAGCGGCGGGGTCATCAGGACCCGTGCCGAGCAGGTGCGCAAGGCTGGACGGCAGACGAAGGGCGTGCGGCTGATGAACCTCGGCGAGAGCACCACTTTGATCGCCGTCGCACGCAACGCGGACGAGCCCAGCGACGTCACTAACGGTGAGACGTCTGTCGCGGAGGACTCTGCCGCCGACCAGGCAGCCACCCCCACCGACTCGGCTGAGTAGTCGGAATCGCTAGCGAGAGGCCAAGGACAAGCTCGTGACTCCACCCGAGAACCGCGAAGGTCGGGACGCGGACAAGACCGCGGTGATCACCAAGCCGGCTCCGCAGAACGCTGCGCAGAACGCGGAGAAGGCCGACTCGGCCGCACCGGCGGCCTCCGGTTCCTCGGGTGGGAACGCGCAGGACAAGACCAAGCCTGTGTCGGCGGAGAAGGCGGCCGAGGCCGCCAAGCCCGCCGAAGCTCCTGCTCCCGCGGAACCGGCGGCGGCTCCGGCCGCCGCCGCACCAGTCGACGAGAAGACCGTCTCGATCGACACGCCTGAGGCGGTCGTTCCGGTCGCGGCTGTCGCAGAGGAGCCGGTCGTCGTCGCCGCGCCGCCGCCCTGGCAGCGCGTGACGAACGACACGCAGGCCGCCCATCAGGACTCGACCG
>NZ_VSRL01000096.1 GCF_012184385.1 Lentzea indica | reverse complement strand
CCGCGATGCGGCGCCGCAGTTCGGCCGGATCGGCCTCGGCGGGCAGCGAGAGGTCCGTCCGGCTCGGTCCGGCGGAGTTCGCGGGGGCCATGTGCACGTAATACGCCGGGTACGCGTCGAGGCCGGCGAGCAGTTCCTCGACGTAGCTGTCCAGTTCACGGGTCAGTGCCGGGTTGGACAGCTTCTCCTGGCCGATGGTGCCGGTGATGGCCTTGGACCGGGTTGCCGAGCAGAAGCTGCCGAAACCGTGCGTCGGGTAGACGACGGTGGCGTCGGGCAGTTCGCCGGCCAACCGTCGGACCGAGTGCCACTGGGCGTGCGCCAGCGCGTCGGTGTGGTCCGGGCCCAGCAGGTCCGGACGGCCGGTGGAGCCGTGGAGCAGCGAGCCGCCGGTGAAGGCCGCGAACGGCTCACCGCCCTCCGACAGGGCGAAGGACAGGTGGGTGTGGGTGTGGCCAGGGGTGAGCAGGACCCGCACCCGCATCCGATCGCCGACCTCGACGACGTCGCCGTCGCGCACGCCGACCCGCTCGAAGGAGACCGGGTCGTCGGCGTTGAGCAGGTATTGCGCACCCACCTCACGGGCGAGTTCGTAGCCACCGGTCACGTAGTCGTTGTGGATGTGGGACTCGAAGACGTGGGTGATGCGCACGCCCGCGGCCCGCGCCAGACCCAGCACCCGGTCGTAGTCGCGCTGCGGGTCGACCACCAGGGCCACCACGCCGTCGTGGGCCAGGTAGGTGCGGTCGCCGAGTCCTGGCGTGTCGATGGGCAGGACGGTGATCATCCGTTCTCTCCCCCTCATGCCTTCGTGGTCTCGATCGGACGGCCGGAGTCGATCCACGCGCCGGTGCCGCCGAGGACGTCGACGGCGTCGACCCCGACCGCGCGCAGGAGGACCACGGCCTGGGCACTGCGACCGCCGGCCTGGCAGACGACGTAGACGGGCCGGTCCTTGGGCACCTCGGCCATGCGGGCGGGCAGCACGCTCAGCGGCAGGTTCCTGGCGCCAGGAACGTGGCCGGGGCGGTACTCACGGGCCTCGCGGACGTCGAGCACGAAGGCGTTTCCCTGGGCGAGGCGGGCGGCGAAGCCGTTCTGGTCGATCTCGGAGGTCACATCAGCTCCTGAAGTCGGATGGAATACCCCAGGGGGTATCTGTTCGAGACCGTAGCATACCCCCATGGGTATGCCGGAACATGTTCCAACGTTGCCGTTCCGGCAACAGACGTTGCCGCTCGGCAGAGCATCAACGACGCTGCACACGGGCCGTCTCATCAGCGCAGTCAGCGCCTGGACTCGGCGACTGAAAGGACTCTGATGCACGTTTTCGTCACCGGGGCGAGCGGCTACATCGGTGGCGCCGTCGCCACCCGCCTCCTCCTGGCGGGTCACACCGTCACCGGATTGACTCGCGACGCGGCCAAGGCAGCAGACCTCGCTCGGCTGGGCATCCAGCCGGTCGTCGGCACCTTGGACAACGCGGCCGTGCTCACCGAGCACGCTCGCCGTGCCGACGCGGTCGTCAACGCGGCCGACAGCGATCATCGCGAAGCCGCTGAAACGCTCATCGCCGCGTTGGCCGGATCCGGCAGGCCGCTGATCCACACCAGCGGCTCCAGCATCGTGAGCGTCGGCACCGGCGGTGACGTCTCCGAAGCGATCTTTCACGAGGACGTCCTCAACCCGGACTCAGGCTGGGAGCCCGACCACCCTGTGCGCAAGGCACGCGTAGCCATCGATCGGCTGGTCCTGGCCGCTGCGGAGCAAGGGGTGCGTACCGCGGTTCTGTGCCCCAGCCTGATCTACGGACAGGCACGAGGGCTCGCCGGCGACAGCGTCCTGATCGCCGCGCTGGTGCGACAGGCACGTTCCAGCGGGGTGGTCCAGCACGTTGGCGCCGGCCGCAACATCTGGTCCACCGTGCACCTCGACGACGTGGCCGACCTGTATCTCCTCGCCCTGGAGAAGTCGCCAGCCGGCACGTTCTACTTCGTCGAGAACGGTGAGGAGTCCTTCGGCGCGATGACCGGCTCCATCGCTCGTTCCCTGGGTCTGCCCGGTCCGCGGCCCTGGGACCCCGACTCCCCCGGCAACGTCTGGAACCCCGAGTTCGCCATCCACGCCCTGGGCTCCAACAGCCGGATACGCGCCGCACAGGCCCGCGACCTGCTCGGTTGGCGCCCCCAGCACCACTCGATCACCGACTGGATCAGCACGAACCCGGACGGGATGGCACGCCGATGACCTCAAGCCGATGAGGTGTGCTGTCAGGGTTTTCAGTGCGACGAGCCCACCAGAATCCTGCGCCAGGTTGACGCCTCCGACTCCGCCGCGCCCGAGCTCACCCCGAGCCTCGCGAAACGTGAGAGAGTTGACGTCTACGCCCTCCCTGGGTTCACACCCGGAGGCGCGCCTTCACCCCGGAGCGGACGCCGCCTCATCCAGGCGCGTTTCACCGCTCCCGGTCAATTCGCACCACTCCACGCCCAGGACCGGGTACAAGAACAACCCCACGAGGGAGATCTCCCATCACCGCTTCTGCGCTCACGCCGACGCTGGCCGCCCCCCGCACCCTCACCGACATCTACGGCCCCGACATCGCCGTCTGCGCACGTCCCGCCCAGGAACCGGCGGTGCCATCGAGCAGACACCGGAACACCCGCGATGTCCTGTCCGCTCGCCCCCTCGCCATCGCCGCCGACACCCCGGTCATCAGCAGCGCGGGCGGCACCGAACCCAACCTGATCGCCGCCCTCCGCGACGGCGGCCTGCCCGTCGGCACCGACCCGCGCGAGTTCCGCTCCGAAGCCGAGTTCGCCACCCGCGTCACCGAAGCGCTCAGCGACGGCCTGCGCCTGTCCATGGAATACCCGCAGCCCACCAGCCTGTACCCCGACGAACGCTCCGTGAAGAGCGCCGAACTCGTCGGCTACCTCAACAACAAAGCCAGCATCAGCACCTTCGTCGACCCCCGCTTCCAAGCCCGCCGCCAGATCGTCACCACCAACGAGCTCGCCCAAGCCGCCCCCGCCGAGAAGTCCTGGGTTCTCAAAGCCGCCACCAACGCCGCTCACGGCGCCAGCCTCGACGTCTACCTGCACCGAGCCGGGGACGTGGTGTCCCTGCCCGCGTTCACCAACATCCTCAACGAGGTGGTCGTCGAGGAATACCTGAACATCCACCGCAACTGGGGCGTCCAGCTCTACATCGCCGTCGACGGCCAGGCCCGCTTGCTCGCCGTGACCGACCAGCGGATCGACGCCGACGGCGTCTACACCGGCGGCCGCTTCGGGCTCGTCGTCCCCCTCCCCGCCGACCTGCTCACCGAATGCCTGGCGATCGCCCAGCGCGCCGCCGACGTCGGCTACCGCGGCATGTGCAGCCTCGACTGCGCCCAGACCCACGACGGCAGGCTCGTCATGCTCGACCTCAACTTCCGCATCACCGGCGGGTCCATCCCGCTGCTGGCGCTGCACACCATCCGCCCCGACGCCCTGGACCGCCCGTCGGAGTCCACGAAACTCACCACCTCCGCACCCATCGCCGCCCTGCTGGCCGCGCTGCGGCCTGCGTTGCTGCGCGGAGGGCTCCTCGTCACCGGCGGCCACGACACCCGCCGCACCGACAACCCGATCAACCAGACCACACTGCACCTGATCGTCTTCGGCGACGATCCTGACGACGTCACCACCCGCCGCGCCGCGCTTGAAGCCATGTACGACCACTGACGCGGACGGTGCAACGAGTTCTAGCTGATCACCGCAGGTACGACAGTGGCCGGGCGCGTCCGCGCCCGACCACTCGACGATGGGGCTCGTCAGCCCTTCTTCACGATGCCGGGCAACGCCTTCTCGGCCAACCGGATGTCGGTGAACGCTTCGAGGCAGACGCCGTCCTTGCCGCCGCCGCTGTGGATGCCCTTCGCGACGACCTTCCCGCCGCTGACCGTGTAGATCGGGCCACCGGAGTCACCGGGGGCGGTACAGGTGCCGCTCTTCTTGCCCAGGGTGATGTTGCGGGCCATCTGGCCGTCCCGGTACCTCACGTTCGCCTTGACGTCGTAGACCTTCCAGCCGCACAGCTCACCCTTGGTGGTGCCGCCCCTGCAGTACTTGTCGCCGATCTTCGGCGACCTGCCGGAGATTCCCTGGCCCGAACGGCGGAGATCAGAGGTCGAGGATCTCCACCTCGTCGCGGCCGTTGAGCACGTACGCCTGCTTGCCGTCCGGCGTGATGGAGATTTCGGTGGGATACCGCCCGACGGTCATCCTGCCGATCTCGGTGAGGCCGGCGGTGTCGATCACGGACACCGTCCTGTCGAGGAAGTTGGTGATGTAGGCGCGAGCACCGTCGGGCGCGACCGCGACACCGAGCGACCAGCCGGGGCCGGGGATGCCACCGGGCAGGGCCTTGCCGGTGGCCACGTCGATGACCTTCATCGGATCGGGCTTGGTGAGCTTCGTCGTGTAGACGCGCGTGCCGTCCGGACTGACGGCCAGCGCGCGCGGCGACACGCTCGCGCGCACGGAGGCGATCACCGATGCGGCCGCCACGTCGATCACGGTCACGTGCACACCCCGGTACGACCCCACGTACGCCTTGGCACCGTCCGGCGTGACCGCGAGCCCGCTCGGCCCCTCCGGCAGCGGCACACCACCGAGAGCAACACCAGCAGAGTCCATAATGGACAGCGTGGCGTTACCTTCGTTCAGCACGTGGACGCGGTCACCGCTCACCTCGATCGAGGTCGGGTAGGAGAACCCGGACCACGTCGCGGTGACGCTGCTGGTCTCCGCGTCGATCACGGAAACCGTGTGAGCGTCCCGGTTCGTCACGTAGACACGTGAACTGTCAGGCGTGAACGCCACACCCAGCGGGTAAAGGCCGACGGGAACCGTGGCGGTGACCGCGCGCGTCTGCGTGTCGATCACCGACACCGTGTTGTCGTTCGAGTTGGCGACAGCGGCGCGCGTGCCGTCCGGACTGATGGCGAGCCCCTGCGCCAGCCTGCCGACCGGAATCACCGCGTTCGGTGCCGCCGAGGCGACACCGGGAACCACCGTGACGGCCAGGCCGGCCGCCAGGACAAGCGCCGCACGTCTCGTGAGCGCGCGCGAAGAAGCGAACGTCATGGATGTCTGACCCCCAGAAGTCATGATCGATCAGGCCAGCGTACCCGGCGAGATCGTCGAAACGGCACCACAGCCGCTGATCGTTTCGTTACCCTCCGGAGCGGGGAGGGAACTCTATGTTCGGCAAGGACCTGAGCCGGATCCTCGATCTCGGGGACCCGGAGGAGATGGCGCGGCGGCTCGACGAGCTGGACCGCAAGATGGAACGGGCGCAGGCCAGCTACGAGCAGCTGGAGCAGGCCGCGGAAGGCATGCGGATCACCGAGGTGGATCCGGCCGGGGTGACCGCGACGGTGAACGTCGACGGGCAGCTGACGGAGCTGGTGACCACACCGCAGATCACCCGGCTGCCGGCCGAGCAGATCGGTCCGACGATCCTGGCCTGCATCGTGCGCGCCCAGTCGCGCATCGCCGACAGATACCGCGAAGCCGCCGAGCAGACCGGCAGCGACGACGACATGACGAAGCACGTCATCGAGTCCTATCGCCAGCGCTACCCCGCACCGGAACCCGAGACCGGAACCGCCAGAGAGACCAGCCGCACGATGAAGCTGGGGCAGCTGGAAGACGACTGATCAAGGTCCGGGGGGACAGCATGGCAAGCGGGTACGACGTCGCCGTCGAGGCGCTGGACAAGCACGCACGCAATCTGGACGACCGGGCGTCCGCGGTCTCGGAGGCGCTGGCGGCGGCCACGTCGGTGAGCGTGTCCGAGGACGCCTACGGGATCATCTGCCAGTTCCTGCCACCGTGCATCAACCCGGTGGAGGACGAGGGCCTCAACGCCTTGAAGGCCGCCGTCGAGTGTCTGCAGGACGACGCGCAGGACATCCGTGACACGGCCGCCGCCTACCGCGCCAGCGACGAGACCAACGCCGCCGGCTTCGGCGAGGGGATGACCACGTGACCGGGGACCTGGTGGCCCAGCCGGTCGACGAAACCAAGTGGTACAGCGGAATCTCACAGCTGGAGGACGCCAAGGAGGTCAAGGTCGCCGTCGAGAGCGGCGACTGGCTGGAAGCGGGCATCGGCGCGGTGACGCTGGGCGCGGACGTGGCCGCGTGCCTGACCGACCCGACCGCCGCGCTGGGCATGGTGATCGAGGCCGCCGTCGGCTGGCTGATGGAGCACCTGGAGCCGCTCAAGGAGGCGCTGGACAAGCTCGCCGGCAACCCCGAGGTCGTCAAGTCCTTCGGCCAGACCTGGAAGAACGTCTCCGACCGGCTCAACGCCGTCGCCGAGGACTACACCGCCAACGTCACCAACGACCTGGCCGAGTGGACCGGCGCCGCCGCCGACGCCTACCGGGCCGCCGCCGCTGATCGGACCGATGCCCTGCGCACCACCGCCGAGACGTGCGCCGGCGTCTCCTCCGCCGTCACGATGGCCGGCGAGGTCGTCGCCGCCGTGCGGATCATGATCCGGGACCTGATCGCCGCTCTGGTCTCCGGCCTGATCGAGGCCGTCCTCCCACCCGGCCCCGGCACCGCGCGCGCCGCCGTGAAGCTGATCCGCAACGTCCTGCAGAAGGTCGTCAAGCTCATCGGCAAGCTGATCCGCTCGCTGTCCAAGCTCGCGAAGAAGCTGCCCGAACTGATCAGGCTGCTCACCAAGGTCGCCAAGCGCCTCAAGCCGCAGCGCGGCCCGAAAGGCGGCCCGCCCACGACCAAACCCCGCGTAGACCCGAACGCGCCGAAGACCGACAAACCCAACGACTCCACCTCGACGTCGAGCGCCGACACCACCACCACGTCCTCCGCACCCGACACCCGCCCGCCGCCGGACGTCAAGAATTCGCCGGACACCACCTCACCGTCCAGCTCGACAACGCCGTCCAGCACCACCTCACCGGACACGAGCCGCCCGAACACCAAGAACGACACCACCACACCGAGCAGCACGAACAAGGACACGACGAGCCCGAGCGCGCGCAACCAGGCAGGAGACGACCCGAAGGGCAGCGCACGACCGGAGTCCGAGCGCCCGACCTGCGGCGACCCGGTGGACATCGTCACGGGTGAGGTGCTCCTGCCGCAGACCGACGTCACGCTCGACGGCACCCTTCCGTTGCGGCTGACCAGGTCCCACCTGTCCCGCCACCGCATCGGGGCTCGCCACGGCACGTCGTGGGCGTCAACGCTGGACCAGCGGCTCGAGGTGGACGAGCTGGGGATCTGCTTCGTCACCGAGGACGGCATGGTCCTGCTCTACCCGAATCCTCAAGGCAGCCAAGAGGTTCTCCCGCTCGAAGGACCGCGGTGGCCGCTGGTCCACAACCACGACGGGACGTACACCGTCACCGACGTGGCGGCACGACGCATCCGGCACTTCGCCCACGGCACCGGCAAGATCCGGCCGCTGACCGCCATCACCGACTTCAACGGCAACCGCATCGACATCGACCACGACGTCAGCGGTGTCCCGACCGCGATCCGCCACTCGGGCGGCTACCACCTCGCCGTGCACTCGACGGACGGCCTGGTGACCGCCGTCGTGCTGACCGGCCTCGAAGACATCACCCTCGTGAAGTACGGCTACGACGACCGCAGGCTCGCCGAGGTGGTGAACTCCTCGGGCGCGGCGTTGAGGTTCACCTACGACGACGCCGGACGCATCGTCCAATGGCAGGACCGCAACGGCATGTGGTACCGCTACGAGTACGACGATCAGGGGCGCTGTGTCCGGAACGTTGGTGCGGAAGGCTTTCTCTCCGGGACCTTCACCTATCTCGACCACCTCACCGTGTACACCGACTCCCTGGGCAACCGGCGCGAGTTCCACCTCAACGACTCCCTCCAGATCGTCCGGGAGGTCGACGCGAACGGTGCCGTGGTGGCGACCGAGTGGGACCGCTACGACCGGCCGCTCAGCCGCACCAACCCGCTCGGGCACACGACCCGGTTCTCCTACGACGAGGCCGGCAACCTGATCGCCGTCACCGACCCGGACGGCCTGACGACGACCGCCGAGTACAACGACTTCCGCCAGCCGACCGTGCTGACGAGGCGAGACGGTTCGGTGTGGCGCAACGAGTACGACGAGCGCGGGAACCTCTCGGCGGTCACCGATCCGGCCGACGGCGTGAACCGCTACCGCGTCAACGAACGCGGTCACCTCATCGCGCACACCAACGCCCTCGGCCAGACCCGGCACATGGAGAACAACGCGGCGGGTCTCCCCATCGCCACCACCGATTTCCTCGGTGCCGAAACGCATTACGCCCGGGACGCCTTCGGACGAGTCAGCGCCGTCGTCGACACCCTCGACGGCATCACCCGTCTCAACTGGACCGTCGAAGGGCGGCTCATCCGATGCGTCCAGCCAGACGGGACGACCGAGCAGTGGCGTTACGACGGCGAAGGCAACGAGATCGCGTTCATCGACGCGCTCGGCCAGGAGATCCGCACCGAGTACACCGGCTTCGACCTGCCGACAGCGAAGATCGACGTCGACGGCAGCAGGCTGGAGTTCCGCTACGACACCGAACTGCGCCTGGTGTCGGTCACCGACCCGCGGGGCATGGTGTGGCGCTACACCTACGATCCGGCGGGCAACCTGGTCGCCGAGACGGACTTCACGGGCCGGACGCTGACCTACGAGAACGATGCGGCCGGGCAGCTCGTCGCGCGGACCAACGGCGCCGGCGAGGTGACGAGGTACCGCCGGGACCTGCGAGGCAACGTCGTCGAGAAGCGCGTTGGCGACGTGGTCACCACGTACGAGTTCGACGCGGTCGACCAGATGGTCAGGGCGGTGGGACCGGACGCGGAGCTCGTCTTCCATCGCGACCCTCTCGGCCGGGTGACCGAGGAAACCTGCGACGGCCGTGCCGTCGAGTCCACTTACGACCTGCTGGGACGCCGGACACTTCGCATCACACCAGCGGGAGTGGAGACCGCCTGGGAGTACGACGCGAACGATCAACCGTTGGGCGTGCACGTCGCCGGGCACAGCATCCGGGTCAACTACGACGCGGCCGGCCGTGAGGTCCGCCGCCGGCTCGGCAGCGGCGCCACGGTGAGCCAGACCTGGGACGCGAACCACCGCCTGACCGGCCAGCAGGTGACCGATTCCCTTGCCAGGACCCAACAACGACGTACGTACCGCTACCGCGCGGACGGCGCCGCCACCGGCCTGCAGGACCAGCTGACCGGTGCCAGGGCGTTCGACCTCGACCGGTCGGGACGGGTCACCGCCGTGCGCGGACCGGGCTGGACCGAGCGCTACGCCTACGACGAGTCCGGCAACATCACGAGCGCAGCGTGGCCGGGCCGGCAGACGGACGACCAGGGCGCCCGCGAGTACTCCGGTGCGCTCCTTCGCCGCAGTGGCAACGTGTTCTACCGCCACGACGCCCAAGGCCGAGTTGTCGAACGCACGCGCCGCACCCTGTCCGGGCAACGGCAGACCTGGCGGTACACCTGGGACGCCGAGGACCGGATGGTCGGCGTGACCACTCCGGACGGAACGGCCTGGCGCTACCTGCACGACCCGCTCGGGCGCCGGATCGCCAAACAACGGCTGAGCGGCGGCCAGGTCGTCGAGGAGACACGGTTCACCTGGGACGGTGTGCACCTCGCTGAGCAGTCGCACCGCGGCGCACAGCGTCCGGACGTGCTCACCACGACCTGGGACCGCGACGGCGTCCGGCCGGTGAGCCAGGTCGAGCGCAGGAGCATGGCCGACGCACCGCAAAAGGTGGTCGACGAGCGCTTCTTCGCCATCGTCACGGACCTGCTCGGCACGCCGACGGAACTGCTCGACGAGAGCGGCGGCGTCGCGTGGCACGCCCAGCGAACCCTGTGGGGCATCACGAACCGGGGTGCGCGCACGGCCACCGACACGCCGCTCCGGTTCCCCGGCCAGTACTTCGACCCCGAGACCGGCCTGCACCACAACTACTTCCGCACCTACGACCCGGCGAACGGGCAGTACCTCAGCGCCGATCCGCTCGGTCTCGGCGCCGGCCTGAACCAGCGTGCGTACGCGCTCAACCCGATGGGGTGGCTGGACTACCTCGGACTGCTGACGTGCAAGCAGAACGCCGCGAAACTCCGGGAGAACATGCGTGCCGAAGGGCGGGGTCCCGCACCGGGAGAGGCAGCGGCGCACATCGTCCCGTCCGGTGGCACCAAGAACCAGTGGGCGTCCGGCGCGAAGAGCAGAGACTTGCTGGAGAAGTACGACGTCGACATCAACGACGCCGCCAACGGCATTCCGCTGGGGCATCCGACGCCGCACAACTACACCCATCGCGGTGGATTCCACGACAAGGTGTTCGACCACCTGCAGAAGGTCGTCACGCAGGGCGAGGCCCGCGGTCTCGACAAGGCCGCCATCGGCGACATCCTGAAGACCGAGCTGCGCGGCATCGGCAAGGCGGTCGAACGGGAACTCAAGTCCGGCCAGCCCGGCCCCGGTGCATACTGGACCGCGTGATGGCCGACATCCCACGAAGCCGCGCCGTGTATCGCCTGCTCATCGGCATGAAGGAGGAGCGCGGCGACTTCCGGTCGTTGACCATCGAGACCGACGATCTGACCGAGGTGGTCCGCTGGCAACTGTCCAACACGCAGGACAGCTACCAGAACGAGCTCAACGCCGAGTGGGTCGGCGACCCGTCCTGGCGCCCGGTGGAGTTCTCCCCCCGCACCGCGGCTCCGGTCGTCGGTGTCCGCATCGCCGAGATGTTCCGTGCCGACTTCGAGGCGGCCGGAACCCTGCAACCGCTCGTCATCGACGGCGAGGAAAGCAAGGAGTGGTTCGCTTTCCTCGTCGAGAAGGTCGTCGACTGCCTGGACGCGGAAAAATCATCGGAGCCGGAGTGGGACGGCACGATCAGGAAGTCCGTGTTCCGCGCCGATGCCGTGCCGGTTGATCTGCCGGCCTTCCGGGTGCCGCAGTCCACCAACATCCACTGGAACGGCTGGATGGTCGACCGGTTGATGAAACTGGTTGCACTCGACGTCGAAGCGCGCCTCATCTGGTCGGACGACCCGACGCGGGAGCCACACCCGGACCCGTGGGGTTTCTGATCCCCGGCAACCGTCCGCTGTGGACGGACGTCGTTCGCCGTACCTGAGCGGCCACGGCCTGGTCAGGCCGCTATCAGCTTGCGTCCGACCATCACGATGAGCTTCTCGATGAGGAGCACCGCGATGTTCGCCAGAATTGCGGCGAGGAAGTCGCTCATGGGATCACCCCTGAACCGCGGAGGAGGTAGTCGTTCCACGGCAGGGGTGGAGGCTCGGACGCGGGTGGCCTTCGGATGAGCGTTGCGTAGCCAGGGGCCAGTTCCGCGCCCGCACCGTCCCTGGTGTCGCGGGGACCCGCGGTGCCGAGTCGCACCCTCGCACCGCCCTGCCGCTCACCCGCTGTTCGGCGCAGCAACAGCGCACGCCTGCTCCCCCTGCTCGCCGGTCAGGTATCGCTGAATCGTCGGGCCGAGCCACGCCACGACCGCGGCCCGGTCCAGTGCGACGACCGGCGGCAGGCACAGCACGTATCTGGTCAGCGCGAATCCGAGTGCCTGCGTGGCGACCAGCCCGGCCCGCACCGGGGCCTCGGCCCGGTCCGCGACCAGCGCCGCGACCACGGGCCCGAGCTGGGCTGCGAAGAGCTGGCGCATGCGCTCGGCCGCGGCCTGGTTGGTGACCGCCGCCCGCAGCAGCGCCATGAGCGTGTCGTCGTGCTCCCAGCGGTCGACGAGGTGACCGGTCAGCCGGGCCCCGATCTCCTCTCGCGGCACCCCGGTCAGGTCCGGTAGCCGCAGGTCGAACTCCGCGGCGGCGGCGAACAGCTTCTCCTTGTTGCCGTAGTAGCGCATGACCATCGACGGGTCGATGTGCGCGTCGGCGGCGATCGCCCGGATCGTGGCGCGCTCGTAGCCGTCCGCCGCGAACCGTTCCCGCGCGGCACTGAGGATCGCCGCCCTGGTCGCGTCGGAGCGGCGCGCCTTGATGGTCTCCGTGCTGCCCGTCTCCGCCATGCCAACAACTGTAGGCCAACACCTGTTGACATGTCGAGTCCAGCCGCCCTACTGTTGCCAACAGGCGTTGGCAAACAAGTGTTGACCTGAAGGAGACGGACATGTCCGAGGTGATCGTGGTCGGGGCCGGCCCACCGGACTGCTACTGGCGGGCGACCTGGCCGAGGCCGGTGTCGCGGTGACAGTGCTGGAGAAGCGGGACGGCCAGGTGTCGAACTTGTCGCGGGCGTTCGCCGTGCACGCCCGCACCCTGGAGTTGCTCGACGCCCGAGGGCTGGCCGAGGAGCTGGACCGCGGCGGGGTCGGGCGCGTCAGCGACATCCGGCTGTTCGATCGGGTGCACGTGGACCTCGGCAAGCTGCCGAGCCGGTTCCCGTACATGCTGGTGACCCCGCAGTACAACGTGGAGCGGGCGCTGCTGGCGCGCGCGGTCAAGGCCGGGGTGGAGATCGTGTACGACGCCGCGGTGACCGCGGTGCGCCAGGACGCCACCGGCGCCGAGGTCGACACGACCGGGGCCACGTACCGCGCCGACTACGTGGTCGGCACGGACGGCTTCCACAGCGCGGTCCGCCACGCGCTCGGCCAGCCGTTCCCTGGCAAGTCGGTCCTGAAGTCGATCATGCTGGCGGACGTGCGGCTGCGCGAGACGCCGCCGGACACGTTGACCGTCAACGGTTCCGGCTCGGAGTTCACGTTCATCGCCCCGTTCGGTGACGGCTGGTGGCGGGTCTTCGCGTGGGACCGGCGCAGCGACGTCACCGACGACACCCCGCTGGAGCTGGACGAGGTCCGCGCGATCACCAAGCGGGCGCTGGGCACCGACTTCGGCATGTACGAGGCGCGCTGGCTGTCGCGCTTCCACAGCGACGAACGGCAGACGCCGCACTACCGCGTGGGTCGCGTGTTCCTGGCGGGCGACGCCGCACACGTCCACTCCCCCGCCGGCGGCATGGGCATGAACACGGGACTGCAGGACGCGGCGAACCTGAGCTGGAAGCTGGCGGCGGTGCTCCACGGCGCCCCGGACGCGCTGCTCGACACCTACCAGGCGGAACGCCACCCGGTCGGCGAGGAGGTCCTGCGGATCAGCGGCACGATGATCCGGCTGGCGATGGCGCGGTCCCGCTTCGCGCGTGCGCTCCGCGGCCTGATCGGCGGCACCGCACTGCGCGTCCCGGCGATCCACCGCAGGCTCACGGGCCGGCTGTCCGCGCTGGGTTTCCGCTACCGCACCCCCGACGGCGAGCACCGGCTGACCGGCACCCGCATGCCCGACGTGACCCTCGCCGACGGCACCCGGCTGTACGAGGCCCTGCGCGGCGGCCGTTTCGTCGTGGTGGGCACGGGCGATGTCACCGGCTGGGAAGATCGCGTGCGGGTCGCGGCCCCCGCCGAACCGGGCACCGACACGGTTCTCGTCCGCCCCGACGGTTACGTGGCGAAGGTCTTCACCGGCACCCCGGACCCGGCCACGCTGGCGGACGCACTCGCGGCGCTGGCGGGCAAGTCAGTCGCTGCCTAGGTGCAGCTCCATGAACGCCTCTCGCGCACACCGATCCCGCCCATTGGCAGCACACCGTCCTGGCAGATCCGCGCGAACAACTGTGGACGCCGGCGTCCCAGGAAGAGTCGATCTCCGGCAGTGGCACGCGGTCGATGAACGTCCACGGTCACGGCGGTTCCTTTCCCCACCGGCGATGCGTGGTGTCTCGATCTGTTGGAGCGAGTACCTCGGCGGTCGCCTGGTCCGGTGGGGTGGGGCGAGCACGCCGCGTGAGCGAGAAGTGGGCCTCGTCCCGCATGCGTTCGACCATGTGCGGGTAATGCAGCTCGAACGCCGGCCGCTCCGAGCGGATCCTGGGCAGTTCCAGGAAGTTGTGCCGCGGCGGCGGCGAGGTGGTGGCCCATTCCAGCGAGTTGCCGAAGCCCCACGGGTCGTCGCGTCCGGCGGGCTCGCCGTAGCGGTAGCTGCGCACGATGTTGTAGAGGAACGGCAGGATCGACAGGCCCAGCACGAACGCGCCGATGGTGGAAATGGTGTTGAGCAAGGTGAAGCCGTCACTGGGCAGGTAGTCGGCGTAGCGGCGCGGCATGCCCTGGTTGCCCAGCCAGTGCTGCACCAGGAACGTGCCGTGGAAGCCGAGGAACGTCGTCCAGAAGTGCAGCTTGCCCAGCGGTTCGTTGAGCATCCGGCCGGTCATCTTCGGGAACCAGAAGTAGATGCCGGCGTAGGTCGCGAACACGATCGTTCCGAACAGCACGTAGTGGAAGTGCGCGACGACGAAATACGTGTCGGTGACGTGGAAGTCCAGCGGCGGTGACGCCAGCAGGATGCCCGTCAGCCCACCGAGCAGGAACGTCACGAGGAACCCGACGGCGAACAGCATCGGGGTCTCGAACGTCAGCGCGCCGCGCCACATCGTGCCCGCCCAGTTGAAGAACTTGATCCCGGTCGGCACCGCGATCAGGAACGTCATCAGCGAGAAGAACGGCAGCAGCACCGCACCGGTGGCGAACATGTGGTGCGCCCACACCACGACCGACAGCCCGCCGATGGCGAACGTGGCGAACACCAGGCCTTTGTAACCGAACAGCGGTTTGCGGCTGAACACGGGCAGGATCTCGGTGATGATGCCGAAGAACGGCAGCGCGACGATGTAGACCTCGGGATGGCCGAAGAACCAGAACAGGTGCTGCCACAGGATGACCCCGCCGTTGGCCGGGTCGAACACGTGCGCGCCGAGGTGCCGGTCCGCAGCCAGCCCCATCAACGCCGCGGTGAGGATCGGGAACGCCAGCAGGATCAGCACGCTCGTCACCAGGATGTTCCAGGTGAAGATCGGCATGCGGAACATGGTCATGCCCGGAGCGCGCAGGCAGCAGATCGTCGTGATCATGTTGACAGCGCCGAGAATCGTGCCGAGACCGCTCACGGCCAGGCCCATGATCCACAGGTCCGGGCCGATGCCGGGTGCGTGCGCGGCGCTGGACAACGGCGTGTAGCCGGTCCAGCCGAAGTCCGCGGCACCACCGGGCATCGCGAAGCCGCTCAGCACGATCAGCCCGCCGAACAGGAACAACCAGTACGAGAAAGCGTTCAGCCGCGGGAACGCGACATCCGGCGAGCCGATCTGCAACGGCAGCACGTAGTTGGCGAACCCGAACAGGATCGGGGTCGCGTACAGCAGCAGCATGATCGTGCCGTGCATGGTGAACAGCTGGTTGTACTGCTCGTTCGACAGGAACTGCAGGCCTGGCACGGCCAGCTCCGCGCGCAGCAGCAACGCCATCACGCCGCCCGCCATGAAGAAGCCGAACGACGTGGTGAGGTAGAGAATCCCGATCTGCTTGGGATCGGTGGTGCGTAGCAAACCCAGCAGCACAGCGCCTTTCGGGCGCCGTCGCACGGCACCCGGATGCGGGACCACGGGCGTGGGCTTCAGCGCCGTCATGCACTGGTGGTTCCCCCGCCCGCAACGGCCAAACAGTGCCTGGTCAGCAAGGGGCTCATCCGGGAAATCCTCAAGCGGATGATCACTGACAGCAAGTCCGACCACTGGCACTGGTCAAAGCCACCACCGTGGGCTACCAGGCCCTTGCCGGCCAAGCACGATCTGTGCTGGCCCGTACAACGGAGGCCACACGGGAGGCGAGATCGGCTGAGCCCTGGATGTGACCGCGCAGTCCGGAACGCCGTCCCGCGCAACCGGCGCGGGACGGCACGATTTGCGCCGCGTCGGCGTGGTGGTGCGGCGGTTCCGGTTGCGGGCGTAGCTCACCCACCGACTGACGGGTGTTCAGCCGCGGATCGCACCCTTGACGGCATCTGCGATGAACCCTCGGGCGAACAGCACGAACACGACCACCAGTGGCGCCACGGCGAGCAGCGCGCCCGACATGATCATGCTGTAGTCCTGTCCGTAGGACCTGTTCAACTGGGACAACGCCACCTGCAGCGTCAGCCGGTCCGGGTCGACCAGCACGATCAGGGGCCAGACGTAGTCGTTCCAGGCGGCGATGAACGTGTAGATGCCGAGGAACGCGAGGCCCGGCCGGATCGCAGGCAACGCGACGTACCAGTACTGCCGGAGGAATCCGCAGCCGTCGAGCCGGGCGGCGTCGAGCAACTCGTCGGGCACCGCGCGGGAGATGTACTGGCGCATCCAGAAGATGCCGAACGCGTTGGCCGCGGCCGGGACGATCAACGCCTGCAGCTGCCCGGCCCACCCGAGCTTCACCATGACGACGAACTGCGGGATGAGAGCGAGCTGGGCGGGCAGCATGAACATCCCGAGCAGCAGTCCGAAGAGGACTCGTCTGCCGGGGAAGTCGAACTTCGCGAAGGAGAACGCCGCGAGCGAGTCGAAGAACAGCACCAGCGCCGTCGTGGCGACCGCGACCACGGCGGTGTTGGCCATCGCCGCGAAGAACGGGATCTTCTCGAAGACGTGGGCGATGTTCGTCAGCAGCTCGGAGCCGAAGGTCAGCTTCGGCGGGTACCGGTAGATGTCGCTGGTCGTGTTGGTCGCCATCACGATCATCCAGTAGAACGGGAAGATCGAGAAGACGACACCGAGGAGCAGGATCAGGTGAAGGGTGAGCCTGCGCAGAAGGTTGGTCCGCATGCGGTGTCCTCACTCGCTCGCGCGGCGTTGGACCAGCCGCCAGTTGATCACCGCGAACAGGACGATCACCAGGAAGACCGCCCACGAGATGGCGGCGCCGTAACCGAAGTCCCTGTTGTCGAACGCCTGGTGGTAGAAGTAGAGGACCATGGTCAGCGCGCCCTGCCCCGGCCCGCCCGTGTTCGGGTTCAGTGTCGTGTTGCTGCCGAACAGGACCTGCGACTCGGTGAAGCTCTGCAACCCGTTCACGGTCGACACGATGACGGTGAACAGGATGATCGGGCGCAGCATCGGCACGGTGATGCGGAAGAACGCCTGCACGGGACCGGCGCCGTCGACCTTCGCGGCCTCGTAGAGGTCGGAGGGAATCGCCTGCATGCCCGCGAGGTAGATGATCGCGTTGTAGCCGGTCCACTGCCACGTCATCACGGAGGCGACCGCGATCTTCATCCCGAACGGATCGGTGAGCCATTCGACCACGGGCAGGCCCGCCGTTTGCAGGAAAGCGTTGACCAGCCCGAAGTTCGTGCTGAACACCGCGCCGAAGAAGATCGCGACCGCGACCAGCGACGTGATGTTCGGGACGAAGTAGGCGACCCGGTACACCGAGGTGAACCGCACGGCGGAGTTCAGCATCGCCGCGATCACCAGCGCGAAACACAGTGTCGGCACGGTCGACAGGAACCAGATGGCGAAGGTGTTGCGCAGCGCCAGCCAGAACGTGCTGTCCTCCACCAGGAACCGGAACTGGTCGAGCCCGACGAACTCCATCTCGCCGAGGCCGTTCCACCGGTGGAACGCCAGGTACAGCGAGAACAGCACGGGGAACAGCCCGAACGCGGCGAAGATCACGAAGAACGGCGAGATCGCGAGGTACTGAGGCCAGTACGACCGTTTGCTCCGCCGCGTCCGGGGTGCGGCCGCGCTCACCGGAGGCGTCCGGAGCGAATCGGTCAGTGGTGGAGCAGCCAACTCATTTCACCCCGAGACGTTGCCCGACCCGCTTGGCCTCGGCGACGGCGTCCGCCCACGCCGTGTTCGGGTCCTTGCCGCTCGCCTCGATGTTGCCCAGTTCGATGGCGAAGGGTGCCGACACCGCCTGGTCGTTGGGGCTCTCGTACTGGGCGGGGATCTTCTGCGCGGCCGGTCCGAGCACCTGGGCAGGGATCTGCCCGCCGAGGAACTCCGACGGCGAGGTCAGCGCGGGCATCGTGTACGTCGCGGGCGTCGAGGGGAACAACGCGGAGTCGGTGAACCCCTTCGCCTGGTTCTCGGGGCTCAGAATCCAGCTGATGATCTTGAACGCCACGTCGGGCTTCTGGCACTCCTTCGGGATGGCGAGGAACGAGCCGCCGATGTTGGCCGTCCCACCCGGTCCGGCGGCCACGCCCCACTTGCCGGTGGTGTCCTTCGCGGCCGACTGGATGTCCACGGCGACCCAGGACGCGCCGGTGAGGCTGGCGAGCGTGCCGCCTGCCAGGCCGGCGTTCCAGTCCGGCGTGCCCGCCTTCGTCTTCGCGTTGATGCCGAGCTGGGTCGCGCGGACCGCCAGGTCCCACGCCTTGCGGATGTGGTCCTGGTCGCCGATGAAGCGCTCGCTCTCATCGATGTAGCGGGCGTTGGCCTGCCCGACGGCCACGTTGTAGACCGCCCATGCCTCCGAGACGATGAACGCGTTGGGCACGGCCTTCTTCAACTCCACCCCGGCGGCGAAGTAGTCCTCCCAGGTGGACATCTGCGAGGCGACCTTGTCCGGCTCGGACGGCAGCCCGGCTTGGGCGTAGACGTCCCTGCGGTAGAAGTGCGCTGTCGGGCCGATGTCGATCGGAAACCCGATCAGCTTGCCGTCCTTGGTCATGCCTTTCTTCCACTTCCACGGCAGGTACTGGCTCGCGAGTTTGTCCGCGCCCAGTTCGAGCAGGTTGTGGAACCGGTCCGCCTGCGGCGTGAACGAGGCGAAGTCCTCGCCCTTGATGCCGGTGATGTCGGGGATGAACGTGCCACCACTGGACATCGTGGTGACCAGCTTCTCCTTGAAGTTGCCGCCGATCTGCTGCGGCCGCAGCTCCACCTCCGTGAAGCGGGTGACGGCCTCGTCGACGACCTTCTTGCTGAGCCCGTCCGCCCAGTACCACAGGTCCATGGCCTTGTCGCCGCCCGATCCACCGGACGCCGATGTCGAGCAAGCGGCCGTGCCGCCCGTGGCCAGGCCCGCCACGCCGAACATGCCGAGCTGCAGGATTCGTCGCCGAGACAGTTCCATGGTGCTCCTACCCTTCGAAGGGTTCGTGAGGGATGACGCTGTCGAGGAAGGCGTAATCGCGCCGCAGGTCGTGGTGTTCCCGTCCCGTTCGGACGGAGCGCCACCAGCGCGCGACGCCCGTCCAACCGGGCGCCGCGGGAGCGCCGCCGATCTGCCCGACCGACAGCGCGGCGGAGAGGTTGGCGAACCGGAGTCGTTCGACCAGCGGCCATCCGGCCAGGGTGGCGGTGACGAGGCTCGCGCCGAACACGTCCCCCGCTCCCGTGGTGTCGACGACGTCCATGTCGAGTCCTGGTACCGACGCGCTGTCGCCGGTGGTGGCGTCCACCGCCATGGCGCCGTTGCCACCGAGGGTGATGACGGCGAGCGGCACGAGGTCGCCGAGCCGCGACAGCGCGTCGCGCGGGCGGCTGGTGCGGGTGTAGCTCATGGCTTCCTCGGCGTTGGGCATGAACGCGTGACACAACGCGACCTGGCCCAGCACCGCGGGAGCCCACTCCTGCGACGGGTCCCAGCCGACGTCGGCGAAGACCAGGCTGCCCCCTGCGAGCGACTTCTCGAGCCACCTGGCGGGTTCCGGTCCGATGTGGACGATCGCGGCGCGGCTGCGCGGCGGATCTCCGATCATCTCGTCGGCGCTGATCGGCGGCGGAGCGCCGTGCGTGACGAGCGCGCGATCGTCGTTGTAAGCGAGCGACGCGGTCACCGGCATCGTCCAGCCGGGGAACTGCTTCGACCGCGAGAGGTCGACGCCTTCGGTCCCGGCCAGCGTCTGCAGGCAGTGGTCACCGTGGAAGTCGCCACCGAAGGCTGCCGCCAACGAGGTGCGCAGGCCGAACCGGCTCAGTGTCACGGCGAAGTTCGCGATGCCGCCCGGACCCGAGCCGAAGCCGCGGGTCCACACCTCGGTGCCGGGGGTCGGCGGCCGGTCCAGCCCGGCGAAGACGACGTCGAAGAAGAGCAGACCGGAGAGGAACACGTCGAACTCCGGCTCTTCGATGGGCTGCTCTGCCACGCGCCAGTCCTCCCTGATCCAGGGCCGGTCGGCCAAATTGTGCAAAATCGTGCGCTCGTTGAGCAGATTTGGCAATACCTGCGCAAGACCAACTCAAACTCGCGCACGCCGTGAGCGAGTTTGCTGTTACTGTGAGCGTGTGCTTCCCCAGCGACGCCACGAGTTGATCTTGCGCACGCTCCGCTCCGACGGACCGGCCGGCGTGCAGGTCCTTGCCGAGCGGCTCGGTGTCAGCCAGGCGACCATCCGGCGTGACCTGGTCGAGCTGGACCGGCAGGGCAGGCTCACCAGGGTGCACGGCGGGGCCATGGCCGCGGAGGACCTCGACGACCCGTTCGCCGAAGTGGCGATGGTCCGGGTCGAAGAGAAGGACGCCGTCGCCGAACGAGCCGCGGAGCTGATCAAGGATGGCGAGGCGGTCCTGCTGGACATCGGCACCACCGCGCACCGCCTCGCCCGCAAGCTGCACGGCCGCTCGCTCACCGTGATCACCAGCAACCTGATGGTCTACGAGGAGCTGAAGGACGACCAGGAGGTCCAGATCGTGCTGCTGGGCGGCGTCCTGCGGCGCAGCTACCACTCGCTCGTCGGCTTCCTGACCGAGGACAACCTGCGTCAGGTGCACGCCGACCACCTCATCCTCGGCACCAGCGGCGTGCGGCCCGGCGGCCAGGTGATGGACACGACCGCGGTCGAGGTGCCGTTGAAACGGGCCATGATCGCGGCGGCCGACCAGGTCGTGCTGCTGGCCGACGTCGGCAAGTTCCCCGGCACCGGCATCGCGAAGGTGTGCGGACCGGAGGACATCGACGTGGTGATCACCAACGCGCCGGCGGATCCGGCGACGGCAGGGGCACTGCGGGAGGCGGGGGTCGAGGTGATCGAGGTTTGAGGCTCACGATTCTCGGCGGCGGCGGGTTCCGCGTGCCGCTGGTTCACCGGGCATTGCTGTCCGACCGCGGGGAAGGCCGGATCACCGAGCTCGTGCTGCACGACCTCGACCCCGGCAGGCTCGCGGCGATCGGGCACGTGCTCGCGCAGCAGGAGCAGGGCGTGCTCGACCCGCCCCTGATCACCACCACGACCGATCTCGACGAGGCGCTCACCGGTGCCGACTTCGTCTTCTCGGCCATCCGGGTCGCGGCCTGCAAGGCCGCATGATCGACGAGAAGGTCGCGCTGGACGAGGGCGTGCTCGGGCAGGAGACGGTGGGCGCCGGCGGCGTCGCCTACGGCCTGCGCACCGTGCCGGTCGCACTGCGGATCGCGCAGCGCATCGCCACACTCGCACCGCAGGCGTGGGTCATCAACTTCACCAACCCCGCGGGGATCGTGACCGAGGCGATGTCCCGCCACCTCGGCGACAGGGTCATCGGCATCTGCGACTCGCCGGTGGGGCTCGGGCGCGCGTCGCGCACGCGCTCGGGCTGGATCCGGCGCAGGCGTGGTTCGACTACGCGGGACTGAACCACCTCGGCTGGCTGCGCGGCATCCACGTCGGCGGCCAGGACCACCTCCCGCGGCTGCTGGCCGACGCCGGCGCGCTGACCTCCTTCGAGGAGGGCAAGATGTTCGGGGCGGACTGGCTGCACACCCTCGGCGCGATCCCGAACGAGTACCTGCAGTACTACTACTTCACGCGGGAAGCGGTCGCTGTCGCGCAGAACGTGACCAAGACCCGTGGCGCCGTGCTGGCCGACCAGCAGGACCGTTTCTACGACGCCGTGCGGCGCGACCCCGGATCGGCACTGTCCATCTGGGAGTCCGCCCGGCTGGAGCGGGAAACCACCTACGGCGCGGAAAGCCGTGAGATGGCGGGCATCGCGACCCGTGACGAGAACGACCTCGAGTCCGGCGGCTACGAGAAGGTCGCGCTCGCGCTCATGCGGGCGATCGCCCACGACGAGCGGACCACGCTGATCCTCAACGTCCGCAACCGTTCGACGCTGAGCATCCTCGACGCGGACGCGGTGGTCGAGGTGCCCTGCGTCGTCGACTCGGCAGGCGCTCGCCCGGTCGTGATCGACCAGCTTCCCGAGCACGCGAGCGGGCTGGTGTGCGGGGTGAAGGCGGTCGACCGCGCGGTGATCGAGGCCGCCGTCGGCGGATCCCGTGCCACGGCGCTGAAAGCACTGGCGCTGCACCCTCTCGTCGACTCCGTCAACGTCGCCCGCCGTCTGCTCGACGGCTATCAGAGCCGGATACCGGACCTGGCCTACCTCCGAACCTGACCACAGCACCGGACGAACATCAGGGCCCCGACAAACATCAGGGAGATGTCGTGCACGACGACCGCAAGCTGGTGGAGGAGCGACTCGAACGGGCGCTGAACCAGCGGATCCGGCCGGCCAAGTACGCGGCGTCGGCGCCGTTGGAGGTCGAGGTCTGGCACGTGCCGGACGAGCCGGTCCCGGTGACCGACGCGCTCGCCGCCGGCTACGAGCCGTTCGAGGTCGGCGGACGTTGGGGCAGGCCGTGGTCGACCAGCTGGTTCCGCGTCCGCGGGACGGTGCCGGCGGAGTGGGCGGGCCGGCGCGTGGAAGCGGTCATCGACCTCGGCTTCATCGGGGACTGGCCGGGCAACCAGGCCGAGGCGCTCGTCCACGATCTCGGCGGGCGGCCGGTGAAGGGCGTCGCGCCGCGCAACCACCACGTGCCGATCGCGAATCCGTGTGCGGGCGGCGAGCAGGTCGCGTTCCTGGTCGAGGCCGCGGCGAATCCCGACGTCCTCGCGGGCGGTTTCACACCAACTCCCTTGGGGGACAAGGCGACCGCGGGCGACGAGCCGCTGTATCGGCTGGAGCGCGCCGACCTCGCCGTGCTCGACGAGGAGGTCTGGCAGCTGACCATCGACCTGGAGGTGCTCAGCGAGCTGATGGCCGAGCTCGCCCTCACCGATCCCCGCAGGCACGAGGTCCTGCAGGCAGTGGAACGGGCGCTGGACGCACTTGACCTCCACGACGTCTCCGGCACCGCGGCAGCCGCACGGACCGAGCTGACGGACGTGCTGACCCGGCCGGCACACGCGAGCGCGCACACGCTGTCCGCGGTGGGCCACGCCCACATCGACAGCGCGTGGCTGTGGCCGATCAGGGAGACGATCCGCAAGACCTCCAGGACCTTCGCCAACGTCACGGCGCTGGCCGCCGAGTACCCGGAGTTCGTCTTCGCCTGCTCGCAGGCCCAGCAGTACGCGTGGGTCAAACAACACCACCCGGCGATCTTCGAACGGATCCGCGACACCATCAAGACGGGACAGTGGATCCCGGTCGGTGGCATGTGGGTCGAGTCCGACGCGAACCTGCCCGGTGGCGAGGCGCTCGCGCGACAGCTGGTGCACGGCAAGAGGTTCTTCCTCGACGAGTTCGGAGTGGACTGCGACGGCGTCTGGCTGCCGGACTCGTTCGGCTACACCGCGGCCTTCCCGCAGCTGGCCGCACTGGCGGGCATGCGGTGGTTCCTGACCCAGAAGCTGTCGTGGAACCAGACGAACAAGTTGCCGCACCACACGTTCTGGTGGGAGGGCATCGACGGGAGCCGGGTGTTCACCCACTTCCCGCCGGTGGACACCTACAACGCGACGCTCTCGGGCGAGGAGCTGGCGCACGCGGTGCGCACCTTCGCAGAGAAGGGCAAGGCGACCCGGTCGCTGGTCCCGTTCGGCCACGGCGACGGCGGTGGCGGTCCGACCAGGGAGATGCTGGAGCGGGCCCGCAGGCTGCGCGACCTGGAGGGCTCGCCGAAGGTCGTGATCGAGCCGCCGTCCGAGTTCTTCCGCGCCGCGCAGGCCGAGTACCCGGACGCACCGGTGTGGGTCGGTGAGCTCTACCTGGAACTGCACCGCGCCACCTACACCACCCAGTCGCGTACCAAGGCGGGCAACCGCCGCAGCGAGCACCTGCTGCGGGAGGCCGAGCTGTGGGCGGCGACCGCGGCCGTCCACAGCGCGTTCGAGTATCCCTACGACGACCTGGACCGGTTGTGGAAGACCGTGCTCCTGCACCAGTTCCACGACATCCTGCCCGGCAGCTCGATCGCCTGGGTGCACCAGGAAGCCGAAGCGACCTACGCGCGGGTGAAGGCGGAGCTCGAGGACATCATCGCCACCGCCATCGGCGCGTTGACGACCGACGGCGCTTCGGCGGAGCCGTCGGTCTTCAACGCGGGCCCGCAGCCGCGAGCGGAGGTGGTGACGACTGGGGACGGGGCGGCCTTCGTGGAGGTTCCGGCGTTGGGCGTCGCGTCCGTCGGCACGTCGACGCCGCCCGGCGAGGTGCACGTCACCGACCGCGTTCTGCACAACGGACTGGTCCGCGTCGAGCTCGACGACAACGGACTGTTCACCTCTGTTCGCGATCTCATGGCCGGCCGCGAGGTGCTCGCCAGGCCGGGCAACGTGCTGCAACTGCACCCCGACTTCCCCAACCACTGGGACGCCTGGGACATCGACGCGCACTATCGCCGCAGGCACGTCGACCTGACGGCGGTGGACTCGATCAGCGTGATCGAGCGCGGACCGCTCGTCGGCGCGATCCGGGTCGAGCGGTCCTTCGGCTCCTCGCGGATCACCCAGACCGTGCGGGTGCGTGCAGGCAGCCGCCGCGTCGACGTCGAGACCGCTGTCGAGTGGCACGAGTCGGAGAAGATCCTCAAGGCGGCGTTCCCGATCGACGTGCACGCGGACCGGTCCTCGGCCGAGATCCAGTTCGGCCACGTCCACCGGCCGACCCACGTCAACACCAGCTGGGACGCGGCCCGGTTCGAGGTCTACGCGCACCGCTGGGTACACATCGCCGAACCCGGCTACGGCGTGGCCGTGCTCAACGACTCCACCTACGGTCACGACATCACGCGAAACGGTGGCGTCACCACGGTGCGGCTCAGTCTCTTGCGGGCGCCGCACAGCCCCGATCCGCACGCCGACCAGGGGATGCACCGGTTCACGTACTCGCTGCTGCCCAGTGCTTCCATCGCCGACGCGGTCGCCGAGGGCTACGCGCTCAACCTGCCGCTGAGGGTGGCCGCCTCGGCGGCGCGACCACCCGCGCCACTGGTCACTGTGGACAGTCCCGCGATCGTGGTCGAGGCGGTCAAGCTGGCCGACGACCGGTCCGGGGACGTCATCGTGCGGCTCTACGAGTCGTCGGGCGGCAGGGCCGTCGCGACGGTTCGCCCCGGATTCCCCGTGGCCGCAATGGAAGTCGTCGACCTGCTCGAACGACCCCTGCACGCCTCGGCGGACTTCGACGTCTCGCTGCGTCCCTTCCAGGTGCTGACCCTGCGCCTTCGTCGAGGAGACAGCCGATGACAGCGTGGTTCACCGAGGCCCGGTTCGGACTGTTCGTGCACTGGGGCCTGTACTCGTTGGCAGGACGGCATGAATGGGTCAAGCAGCGCGAGAAGCTGAGCGACGCCGACTACCAGCGGTACTTCGACCACTTCCGCGCCGACCGCTTCGACGCCCGGCAGTGGGCACGCGACGCGAAAACGGCCGGGATGAAATACGCGGTGCTGACCACGAAGCACCACGACGGGTTCTGCCTGTGGGACTCGGCCTTGACCGACTACAAGTCCACCAAGACTCCCTTCGGGCGTGACGTCGTCGCGGAGTTCGTCTCGGCGTTCCGCGCTGACGGGCTGCGCGTCGGCTTCTACCACTCCCTGCTCGACTGGCACCACCCGGACTTCACGATCGATGGCTGGCATCCCCAGTGGGACCAACGGGACACGCTCGACGCGGGCCGTGACATGGACCGCTATGTGGAGTACCTGCACGGCCAGGTGCGTGAGCTGATCACCGCCCACCAGCCCGACCTGCTCTGGTTCGACTTCACCTACGACGACGACCACCGGGTGCAGGTCGGCAAGGGCGCGTCGGACTGGCGGGCGGCCGAGCTGGTCGAACTGGTCCGGTCGTTGAGCCCGCACATCCTGCTCAACGACGGCTCGGGCTGCCAGGCAGCGAGGACTTCGCCACCGCGGAGGAGGCGTCGCCGGACGGCGGCCTCGGTGTTCCGTGGGAGGCCTGCCGCACGCTCAACGGCTCCTGGGGGTACGCGCCGGGGTTCCAGCAGTGGCTCGACGCGGGCCAGGTCGTCAGGATCCTCGTCGACGCCGTGTCCAAGGGCGGCAACCTCTTGCTCAACGTCGGCCCCGACGGCCGTGGCGCGTTCGAGCCGCGTGCTCGCGAGCTGCTGGCCGAGGTCGGTGCGTGGACGGCGCTGCACAGCGACGCGATCCACGGCGCAGGCCCCGCGGCCGGGTTCACGACCCCGCGCGACACCAGGCTCACCAGGTCGGGAAACCGGCTCTTCGTCCACGTCTTCGGCTGGCAGGCAGGCATTCTGGTGCTGCAGGGACTCGGCGGTCGCGTCCGCTTCGCGTCGTTCCTGCACGACGGCGCGGAGGTCGCGTCGAGCGTCGTGGACGACGAAGGCCACCTGCCGCACCTGCGTGACGCAGGCCCGCCGGGGTCACTGGTGCTCCACCTGCCCACTCAACGCCCGAACGTCCTCGTGCCCGTGATCGAACTGATCACGGACTGACCAAAGTCAGATCCGATGCCGACGTGCCGCCCGAGTTCCGGCGCGGACAGCAGCCGGCGATCCGGTCCTTTCGCCGCGCCGGTCAACAGGTGCGTGCGGATCGCCGTGCTTCATGGTGGGCAGCCATTCGGACGGGTGCGTTGACCACACCGAATCCGCGGTAGTCGCCGACTCTCTCGACCACCTCGAAGAACACCCTCGCCCCCGCCAGCTCGGTGTAGAAGTGCAGGTACTCCCCATGCCCGTCGCGGTCGTAGAGCACGGAATGCTCGCGCAGAGCGGTGATGCGATCGGCCGGCAAACCTGTACGCGCCGCGAGGTCGTCGTAGTAGTTCCCCGGAATGTCCAACAGCCGCGCGCCCCGCTGCCGGAGCGCCTGGGCGCACGCGACCGCGCCGGTGCAGGTGAACGCGATGTGCTGAGGTTCTTCCACGGCCGGCGCCCAGCCTCCTCGCCGGACCAGTGCGGCGTCCAGGGTGAGCCGGACGCCTCCGCCGCTCACCCCGCGGCCCCGCACCAGTCCGAACGGCGCCGCGAACTCCGTCGTCGCGCCCGGTTCCAAGCCCAGCACCGAACGGTAGAAGAGCGCCGCCTCGTCGAAGTTGTCGAAGGGCTGGGTCAGCGCGACGTGGTCGATGCCGGTGATGCCCGCTTCCCGGGCTGACTCTCCGGTGGGCACGAAGTCGCCGAGCCAGTCGTCGCCTGCGCACAGGAAGACCTGTGTTCCGTCCGGTGCGGCGATCGCCGTCAGCGGCGCTTCGCCCGGCCCGGCTGTCCGCGACAACGGTGGCGCGAGCATGACCTTCGCGCGTCGCGCCGCGGCGACCGGGTCCGGCACGGAGATGCCCAGAGCGCCGATCGCGCCGGGCTCGCCTTCCGCGTTGACGAGTACGCGCGCTTCGCCCTGTGTCCACAACTCCACCGGCTTCGAGCGATGCACACCTGCTCGCGTGAAGCCCAGCACGGCGAGGTCCGACTTCCCCACGACCTCGGCGAAGGCGTAGCCGCTCGGAACGGGTGCGGACGGAACGTCCAGCAGCCGCAGGGAGTCCTGGAGACCGACCAGCGACCGCATCGCGTCGACCGCGGCGCGGTGGGGGTCGGACTGGCGGAAGACGTCGTTGAACACCTCGAGCGAAAATGGTCCGCGGTAGCCGGCGTCGAGCACGTTGCCGGTGAACGTCGTCAGGTCGAAGTCCCCTTGCCCCGGGAAGAGCCGGTGGTGGCGACTCCACTGCAGAACGTCCATCGGCAGCGTCGGCGCATCGGCCAGCTGCAGGAAGAAGATCTTCTCGCCGGGTATCGCGCGGATGGCCCGTGGATCGTCCCCTTTGGACAGGATGTGAAAGCTGTCGAGGCAGACGCCGAGTGCCGGGTGTCCGGCACGGCGCACGATCCGCCACGCGTGCTCGTAGCCGTTGACGTGCCTGCCCCATGCCAGTGCCTCGTAGGCGATGCGCAAGCCGCGTTCACCGGCACGTGTCGCGAGCAGGTGCAGCTGCTCGGCCGCGAGATCGTCATCGTCGATGGCGTCCGGCGACACCGACGAGCACACCAGCACGGTGTCCACGCCCAGTTCGGCCATGACGTCGAACTTGTGCTCGGCACGGCGCAGGTTGGCGGCCAGCACGTCCGGTGGCACCGCTTCGAAGTCGCGGAACGGCTGGTACAGGTCGATGCTCAGACCGAGGCCGGTGCAGCGCTTCCTGATCTCCGCCGGACCGCGGCGGTCGGCGAGCAGGTCGTTCTCGAACAGCTCGATGCCGTCGAAGCCCGCTTGTGCGGCCGCGGCCAGTTTGTCGTCCAGCGGGCCGGACAGGCACACGGTGGCGATGGCGGTGCGCAGATCAGGACGCATGCGCGGGTTCTCCCTCCAGCTCTTCGAAGTGCGCGAGCATCCGAGTCGCGTCCGGCTCGACACCGGTGAACAGGCGCAGCGACTCCGCGGCTTGGAGCACGACCATCCCGCCGCCGTGCAGCACCCGGCAGCCCCGTGCCCGCGCTGCGGCGAGAAGTGCTGTCTCGAGCGGCCGGTAGACGATGTCGGCGACCCAGAGTTCCTCGTGCAGCAACGACTCGTCCATCGGCAGGCCGGGATGTGCCACCATGCCCGTCGGGGTCGCGTGAACGAGGCCGTCCGCCGTCCGGATGGCGCCGGGAGTGCAGGTGGCGGCCCGGTCGGCACCGAACCTGCTTTGCAACGCCGCCACCAGTTGCGCACCACGGCTCTGGTCGACGTCGTGGACACCGAGGTGTTCGGTGCCGAGCGACAGCAGTGCGTGGGCCACCGCGGCGCCCGCCCCGCCCGCACCGAGCAGAACGACGTTCTTCATCTTGGCGTCCGGCAGGCCCCGGCTCAGACTGCGAGCGAAGCCCGTGGCATCGGTGTTGTGACCGATCGCCTTGCCGCCCTTGAAGACCACGGTGTTGACGGCGCCCAGCGCGGCAGCCTCCGGCACGAGCTCGTCCAGGTGCGGCAGGATCGCCTGCTTCGCCGGATGGGTGACGTTGAGCCCGTCGAACCCGTCCGCCCTGGCCGCGGTCAGCAAGTCACCCACGGGTAGTCCGATGACGTCGAGGTCGAGCAGCCGGTAGACGTAGCGCAGTCCGAGCTCACCGGCCTCGCGCTCGTGCAGCGCCGGGCTCAGGGACGGCCCGATACCGGAGCCGATGAGCCCGATCAGGTAGTTGGTCACCCGGCCTCCCGATTAATGTACGAACTAGTGAGTTAACGCTAGCGCACCGAGTCGCGCGCAGGAAGTGCTGGACTAGAGTTGGCTGGTCATCCGCAGATCGAAGGGGGCTCGGTGGCCGCACCACCGTCATCCGATGCCGAGCGTCAGCGGGACAAGGACCGCACGCGCGCCGACATCCTGGACGTAGCCACGCGGGAGTTCGCGGACAAGGGCTACACAGGTGCGCGCGTCGACGAGATCGCCGAACGCACCAGCACGACGAAGCGGATGATCTACTACTACTTCGGCGGCAAGGAACAGCTGTACATCGCCGTTCTGGAGCAGGCCTATCTGGCGATCCGGGCGCTCGAGGCCGAGCTCGACGTCGAGCACCTCGAACCGGAGGACGCCATCCGCCGGCTCGCGGAGCTGACCTTCGACCACCACGAGGCGCATCCCGACTTCATCAGGCTCGTCAGCATCGAGAACATCCACCGCGCGGAGCACATCGCACGCTCGGAAGTGCTGGCAGGGCTCGCGAACCCGGCGCTCGACGGCCTGACGCAGATACTCGAACGAGGTCGCGCGGCCGGCCGGTTCCGCGACGACGTCGACCCGCTCGACGTGCACATGGTGATCAGTTCTTTCTGCGTCTTCCGGCTCGCGAACCGGCACACGTTCGCCGCGATCTTCGGGCGGGACATGCTCGACCCAGACCGCCGCGAGCACTACCGGCGCATGCTCGGTGACATGCTGATCGACTACTTGACCAGGTCAACTACTCGGCCCTGAAGGGCCGAGCATGAGGACTCGATCCCATGGGCGTTGTTTGCGTTCCTCGTCCACGGCTGGCTGCGCGTGTACGGGCCGCATCTACCAATAGCTGTTCAGGCAGCTGCCGGGTCGGGCACGTTGACGTGTACCCACACCGACCGTGCCCGGTTTCGGACGTTCACGGCGGCGACGACGTCGGCGGGTCCA
>NZ_VSRL01000095.1 GCF_012184385.1 Lentzea indica | reverse complement strand
CGCCGGCGCCGTGGTCGCCGCGCTGCTCTGCTACCTCGCCACCGTCGATCGCGCGTACCGGTTGCAGCGCTGGCGACGGCAGGTGGTCGCCGAAGCCGCGCCCGCCGAGGTGGAACGCCTGCGCGCCGTGCTCGCCGAGATCAGCATTCCGCCCGCCGCTCCTGAGGAGACCGCCGAATGAAGATCGCCATCGCCCTGCTCGCGCTCGCCCTCACCGGTTGTGCCGGCGGGCAGGCGGGCAGTTCCGCCACTCAGCGCACAACGACAACCACCGCCACCGCGTCCACCCAGAGTGGGCCGAAGATGCCGAAGGTGGTGGAGATGCGGCTCGCCGAAGCGCGAGAGCTGTTGCTGGTGCGGGGCTACCGGGTGATCGAGGAGGACGAGACCGGGCAGAAGAGGCCGATTCTGGAGCCGCTGAACTGGGTGGTGGTCTCGCAGCTGCCAGAAGCCGAGGCCGAGGCGCCCAGCGGGACGCAGGTGGTGCTGAAGGTGCGCAAGCCGACCGACAGCTCGACCAGCCAGGCACCGCCGGCCAAGGGCGCCGTGCCGAACGTCGTGTGCCTCGACCTGCAGAAGGCGCAGGACACGTTGCAGGCCGCGGGCTTTTACCTGCTCGGCTCGGAGGATGCGACCGGCCAGCGCAGGCAGCAGCTGGTCGACAGGAACTGGGTCGTGGTGAGTCAGTCGGAGCCTCCTGGCAGCACGCCCGACCCCAAGACCAAGATCACGCTCGGTGCGGTGAAGTTCGGTGAGCCGACCGGCGGGTCCGGCTGTCAGAGCTGACGACCGCGCTCCGACAACGGCCTCGCAGGTCTCCGACCTGCGAGGCCGTGCTCGTGCTCCAACGGGTTAGACAGTACTGCGCAGTGCGTAGTAGTGTTCACGGCGCAACAGCGGTGGAGGGGCCATGGACACGAGTCAGCTGCTCAAAGGGGTGCTGGACCTGGCCGTTCTTGCGGTTCTGCGCAAGGACGACGGGTACGGGTACGACGTGGTGCGCAGATTGCGCGCCGGGGGATTGAACGACGTGGGTGATGCGTCGGTGTACGGCACGCTGCGGCGGCTCTACAACGCGGGGTTGCTGACCTCGTACGTGGTGCCGAGCGAAGAGGGACCGCACCGCAAGTACTACAGCATCAACGAGACCGGGCGGGCGCGCCTGGCTGAGTCGAGGGAGACGTGGAGGTCGTTCGCCAGCACGCTGGACGGCCTGCTCGAGGAGGTCGCAGCATGAACACGCAAGCGCTCGGTGTCGAGTACTACCTGGCCGGGATGCGTGCCGCCCTCGACGATCTGCCGCCCGGCGAGGTCGCCGAGATCATGGAGGACGTCGAGGCGCACGTCGCGGAACTGTCGACGGAGCTCGGGGAGAACGAGACTCTCGAGCAACGGCTCGGGTCGCCTGTGCAGTACGCGCAGGAACTCAGGCAGGCCGCCGGGTATCCGCCGCGCACTGAGCGGTTGCCGGTCACCACGAAGAAGGGCTTGCTGAGCAGGCCTCGGGCGGCGGCGTGGGGGCTGGGGATCGCCACGGGCATCACGTTGCTCGTGGGGGTCGCGGCTCTTCGTGAACCGGTGTTTCTTCTTCTGCTGCCCGGTGTGATCCTGGTGCTCAGCCTGGCGCTGGTGCACGACCGCGGGCCGGTCCAGGCGGAGATCATGGGGTTGCCCGAGACGCGCAAGATCCAGCAGTGGCTGACGCCGGAGGTGGGCACGCCCGCCGAACGGGCGATCACCTATCTGAAGTCGTTGCAGCCCGCGTGGTGGCTGGCGCGCGCCGGCCTGCTCGGGCTCGGGGCCGTGTTGCTGGCCGGTCGGGACATTCCCGGGTTCCTGGCGATCGCCGCGATCGCGGTTGTGTCGGTGTTCGCCGGGCCGCGGGCCAAGGTCGACCGGCGGTGGCTGTGGTTCAGCCTGCCGGCCTCGGCGCTGGCGGTCGGGTTGCTGTTCCAGGTGCTCGATGTGACCGCGAACAACCTCGCGTACAACACACGGTCGTCGTACCAGCAGGCGCCGGTCATGGAGAGCTACGAGAACATCTACGCGTACGACGAGAACGGCAAGTTGCTCACGAACGTGCTGTTGTACGACCAGGACGGCAATCCCATCAACGCGCAGCGGCAGTACTACGGCTGCCGTGACAGCGACCCGCAGCCGATGATTCCGGCTAACAGGTATCCGCGGCCGAAGATCGACTACGAAAACGGCACCTGTTACACGGTGGCACCGAGCGTGTCCGCTCCGTCATCAACGCCGAGTACGCCGCCGTCGAGTTCTGGAAGCGCACCTTCGAGCCCGGTGCCACCCACTTCCGTGTCACCCAGCAAGTAATCCTTGGAGCGGGACCCGTCGGGGGGTCCCGCTCCTACTTGTTCTCGTGGGGATCGGCCAGGTGGCGCAATACCGGCATGGCCGAGCGCAGGTGTTCTCTGTCTTCTGGCGAAAGTTCGGCCATTCTTTCACTCAATAGTTCGGCTTCGCCGTGAGCGAGCGACAGGATCGTCTCGCGACCGACTTCGGTGAGTACGACTATCGTCGCCCTGCCGTCGGCGGCGTCGGGCTCGCGACGCACAAGGCCGGTGGACTCGAGGCTGGTCACGACGGTTGTCGCGGTCGGCTGCGAACACAGCGCGCGCACCGCGATCTCGCCGATCCGCATCGGGCCGTGGGCGCTCAGTTCTGACAGCACCAATAACTGGGTGGGTTGCAAACGACGGGCCGGAGCGGCCTGTCGAAGACTTCGCACCAGCCGGTGCACGGCCACCACGAGTTGAAGTGCCTCGTGGTTGGTGACGGTGGTGGGCATCGTTTCTCCGCGCGCATGTGATTGTCCGAATTCGGACACGAACCCTGGCACTTTCCCTCATTCACGCTCTGCGCGCTATCCGCCAACTGCCGATAACCCATTCGGCCGTTGTGGTGACGCGGGGTGTCACCGCGCGCGTCCGACACACTTAAATGTGCTGGTAAACGGCGTAAAAAGCGCAGCGAAGCTCACTCGAACGGTCGCCGTGCTGAAGCATGATTCAACGAGACAGATCTGCTGTCAGAACTGTGGGAAGGCGCACGTGCGTGGCCGTGTGGCGCAGCACGTACCCCCGAACAGCCCATGTGGGGCCAGGAGCAGACTGGCCTGGTGAGTGCGAAACGCAGGCGTGGCGAGCTCCGCATCTACCTCGGTGCCGCTCCCGGTGTCGGCAAGACGTTCGCGATGCTCGGCGAGGCGCACCGGCGGCGGGAACGCGGCACAGATGTGGTCATCGGATTTGTGGAGACCTACGGCCGTACGAAGACCGCGGAACTGGTCGACGGCCTGGAAATCGTGCCGCGCGGGCACTCCACCCACCGCGATGTCGAACTCACCGAGATGGACGTCGACGCTGTGCTGGCACGCGCACCGGAGCTGGCGGTCGTCGACGAACTCGCGCACACGAACGTGCCCGGCTCCCGTAATGCAAAAAGGTGGCAGGACGTCGAGGAACTCCTCGAAGCGGGGATTGACGTGCTGTCCACGGTCAACGTGCAGCACCTGGAATCGCTCAACGACGTCGTGCAACGCATAACGGGCGTTCCACAGCAGGAAACCGTGCCCGACGAGGTCGTGCGCAAAGCCGACCAGATGCAGCTCGTCGACCTGACGCCGGAAGCGCTGCGGCGCAGGCTCGCCCACGGCGACGTCTACGCCGCGAACAAGATCGATGCCGCTCTCGGCAACTACTTCCGCGTCGGCAACCTCACGGCGCTGCGCGAGCTCGCGTTGCTGTGGGTCGCCGACCAGGTCGACGTCGCGCTGATGCGCTACCGGTCAGAGCAGCAGATCACCGACATGTGGGAGACGCGCGAACGCGTCGTCGTCGCCATCACCGGCGGCAAGGAGAGCGAGACGCTCATCCGGCGCGCGCGTCGTATCGCCACGCGCGCGGGTGGCGACCTTCTCGTTGTGCACGTGCTCAGGGGCGACGGTCTCGCAGGCGCTGACCCGTACGCACTGACGAAGTACCGCAAACTCGCGGAGGACGTCGGCGCCACCTTTCACACCGTTGTCGGCAATGACGTGCCGACGGCTCTGCTGGAGTTCTCTAGCGGCGTCAACGCCACTCAGCTCGTGGTCGGCACATCACGCCGTTCACGGCTCGCGCGTGTGTTCTCCGCGGGCATCGGCTCCACGGTCGTGCAGGAGTCCGGCGCGATCGACGTGCACATGGTCACGCACCCGGCGACGGCTTGGGGCTGGCGCGCGCGGATCGCGGGCAGCCCGCTCAAGCCGAGCCGGCTCGCGTGGGGCTGGTTCCTGGCGATCGCCGGGCCCGCCGCGGTGACGGCGGCCGGCGCGTCGATGCGGGGCAGCCTGAACTTCTCCACGAACGTCATCGCGTACCTGCTGGTCACGCTGGTCGTCGCGATCGTTGGCGGACTGGGCCCGGCCATCACGGCTGCGCTGTTCAGCGCGATGCTGCTGAACTTCTTCTTCACCGAGCCCTTCTACACGTTCACCATCGACGCGCAGCAGAACGTGCTCACCTTCTTCGCGATGATCATCGTGGGCGTCTCCACCGCGTTGGTGGTGGACTACGCCGCCCGTCGTGCCACGCAGGCAGCGCGCGCTCACACCGAGGCGACACTTCTCGCGTCATACGCGCGCACCGTGCTGACGAACCCGTATCCGCTCGCACGGCTGTTGGAGAAGGTGAAGGAGAACTTCGGCCTGACGTCCGTCGCGCTGCTGGAGCGCGTCGACGGCGACTGGGAGCGTGTCGCGTGCGTCGGCGCGAGCCCGTGCGACGAACCCGACGAGGCCGACGTCGACATCGCGGTGACCCCGGACGTGCACCTCGCGTTGCGCGGCCGTTCGCTGCCCGCGTCCGACCGTCGAGTGCTGGAGGCGGCCGCCGGCCAGGCACTGCTCGCGCTGAGGCAGCAGCGGATGGCCGAGCAGACCCTCGAAGCCCAGCGGCAGGCCTCCCGCACCGAACTGCGCACCGCGTTGCTCTCCGCCGTTGGCCACGACCTCCGCACGCCGCTGACCTCGATCAAGGCGTCCGTGGGCTCGTTGCGCGACCCTGAACTGAAGCTGTCGGAGCCGGACATCGCCGAGCTGCTGGAGGCGGTCGAGGAGTCGGCGGACCGGCTCACCGGCCTGGTCGACAACCTGCTCGACTCGTCCCGTCTCGCCACGGGCGCCGTCGAGCCGCAGTTCCGCGCGGTCGGCTACTACGAGGCCGTGGCACGGGCCCTGAGCGGCCTGAACGGCGACATCGAGGTCGACGTCCCCGAGTCGCTGCCGCCGGTGCGCGCCGACGTCGGGCTTCTCGAACGGGTGATCGCGAACGTCGCCGGCAACGCGCTGCGCTATGCGGGTGCGGTGGCGCTGCGGGCTTCCGCGCACGGCGACGAGGTCGAGCTGCGCGTGGTGGACCACGGCCGCGGCCTGCCGAAAGGTACGGCGGACGAGGTGTTCGCGCCGTTCCAGCGTCTCGGCGACCGCACGCCGGGTGGCGTTGGTCTCGGTCTGAGCGTGGCGAAGGGCTTCACCGAGGCGATGGGAGGCACCATCAGCATGGAGGACACGCCCGGTGGCGGCCTCACCGTGGTGATCTCGCTCTCCGTCGATGAGAGGGTTCAGTGACGAAGGTACTGGTGGTCGACGACGAGCCGCAGATCGTGCGCGCGCTGCGGATCAACCTCTCGGCCCGCGGGTACGAGGTGCTCACGGCCCACGACGGCGTCACGGCGCTGAAGCTCGCGGCCGACGGCAAACCGGACGTCGTGGTGCTCGACCTGGGCCTGCCGGACATGGACGGCACGGACGTCATCGCCGGTCTGCGCGGCTGGACCACCCTGCCGATCATCGTCCTCTCCGCCCGCACCGACTCGACCGACAAGGTCGACGCCCTGGACGCCGGCGCCGACGACTACGTGACAAAACCGTTCGGCATGGACGAGCTCCTCGCCCGGCTGCGCGCCGCGGTCCGCCGCTCGGCCGTCGCGGGTCCCGAGGACGAGCCGATCGTGAAGACGGCCTCGTTCACCGTCGACCTCGCGGCCAAGCGCGTGCTCAAGGACGGGGCCGAGGTCCACCTCACGCCCACCGAGTGGGGCCTGCTGGAGGTCCTCGCGCGCAACGCCGGGAAGCTCGTCGCGCAGAAGCAGCTGCTGCGGGACGTGTGGGGGCCTGCGTACGACAAGGAGACGCACTACCTGCGGGTTTACCTGGCGCAGCTGCGGAGGAAGCTGGAGCCGGAGCCCGCGCGGCCGCGGCACCTGCTGACCGAGCCCGGTATGGGCTACCGGTTCGAGGTCTAGGGCTTCGGGGCCGGCGCGGCAGAGCTCGAAGACGAGGACGACGGCGGTGCGGTCGTCGACGACGCCGAAGAAGAGGAAGACGAAGGCGGTTCCGTCCACGACGTGGGCGGGTTGCTCTGCGTTTGCGATGTCTGGGCCGGGTTCGTGGCCGGCTGCGGCTGGTCAGGGGCACCGGGCTTGGGCTGTTCCTGGGGGCGCGCGGCCGGCTTGCGGTCCGGCGTGACCGAGGACTTCGGTGCGTCGGAGGGCACGGTGACGACGACGGTGCTGGTGCTGCCGTCAGGAGCCACGCTGGTGATGGTCTGGACGACGTCCGCGGACGTGCGTTCCGGGTTCGCCTCCTGGCCGCTCGCGGCGAGCATGGACGCGACCGTGGCGAACATGGTCGCTACCACCACGCCGCCCGCAGCCAGCAATACGGCGGTGCCCACGCGCTTCTTCGGCGCGGGTTCGGTTGGTGACTGCGGATGATCTTCCTCGAACACACCCATCTCCTCGTGGGAAACCCGGTCGGATGGACTTGCGTTCGAGTTATCGGCGGAAACGCACCAAAGCCTCAGTGACGCCACACCTTCGTGTAGCTCTGCGTCACTGGCCGGTGACTGGCGTAACCCTAGGGGCTCGTCGTCGTTGTAGTCGGGTCCGTCGTGGTGGTCGTTGTCGTCGGTTCCGTCGTCGTCGTGGTGGTCGTCGTAGTCGACGTGATCACCGGCGGCGGGTCGTCGGTCGTGACGGTGGTCGTGGTGCCGTCAGGGCGCGTGATGGTCGTTATGCGCGTCGGCTTCTTCGTCGTGGTGGTGGTCGAGGTCGTCGTCTCGACGGACGACGAGGTCTGCTCGACCGACGACGGAGCCGGAGAGGACGTCGGCACGATGCTCAGGGCGTCGCGCACGGCCTCCTTGCGCGGAGGCTGGTTCGACGGCGACTCGGAGGCGCTGTTCGAGCCCGCCGCCAGCGACGCGACAGCGGCGAAGATGGTCGCCAGGACCACGCCGGACGCGGCCAGGACGATCTGCGGTGCACCGCGAAAGCGCGAGCGCGAGTCCGGTTCCGGGCTCTCGTACACGAAGTTTCCCCTGCTCAAGACGTCAACGGCCGAAGTTCTGGGTCCAGTAGTTGCCGCGGGTGTCGAGTCCCAGGCCCATGGCGATGAAGCTGCAGTTCTCGATGTTTTCGCGGTGGCCCGTGGAGTTCATCCAGCCCTGCATGACCTGCTCGGGCGTGGTGTACCCCTTCGCGATGTTCTCGCCGCCGGGTTTCGGGTAGCCGGCTTCCCTCATCCGCACGTCGAACGTTCTGCCGTCTTTCGACGTGTGCGAGAAGTAGTTCTGGTTGGCCATGTCCGTGCTGTGCGCCTGGGCGGCGGTCGTGATGCGGTCGTCGATCACGAGGGCCTTGCAGCCCTTCGCGGCGCGGGCGTCGTTCACGAGCGCCAGCACGGCCTGCTCCGGCGTCTGGCCGGAGGGCTGCTGCGGGGGCTGAGCGGGCGGCTGCGGCGCTTCGGGAGGCGTCGTGGTGGTGGGAGCCGCTGACGATGAGGAAGAAGGCGTGGCCGTCGTCGAAGACGTGGTGGGAGCGGAAGAAGACGACGAAGCCGTGGCAGCACCGGCACCGGTGTTGTCAGACGGCGTCTGTCTGTTGGGTGCTGCGGCGTTGCCTGTTCCGAACTGGGTCGCTGCGTCGGTGGTCTCCTGCTGCGCGGCTGGTGTGAAGCTGATGCCGAGAGGGGAGGTACCGGTGACGGCCAGACCGCCGACGCCGGTCGCACCGATCAGCAGGCCGAGTAAGAGGCTGCGGGCACTCACGGGTCGGCACCGTACCACTAATGGGTGATAAGCCCCGAGTGCCTCTTCGGTCACCTTGGGTGACTACGCAACCATTCGGGGGTGGACGTGCGACTAAACGCGTGGGTGCGTGGACGGGTTCAGGGAGTCGGTTTTCGCTGGTGGACGCGAGCCACGGCGCTAGAACTAGGCCTGGTGGGCAGCGCTTCGAACCGGCCGGACGGGCGGGTCGAGGTCGTCGCCGAGGGTCCGCGGGAGAAGTGTGAACAACTGCTGCAGGCTCTCCGTTCGGGTGAAGCCCCCGGACACGTCGAATCTGTCGGTGAGCAGTGGTCCGAAGCGAGGGGTGGTCTGACCGGGTTCGTGGAGCGCTGAACTTTTCCGAAAGTGATGGCGTAGTAAGGAGGCGTGGACTCCGCCGAAGACGTCCTCATCCAGCTCTACGACCGCTGGAGAGGCCCGCTGCTGCACTACGTGCTGCGGCTGGTCGATGGCGACTATCAGCAGGCAGAGGACATCGTGCAGGAGACCTTGCTCCGCGCGTGGCGGCACTACGACGAGCTGAAACCGGACGACGCGGCACCGTGGCTCTACACGGTCGCCCGCAACCTGGTGATCTCCGGATATCGCCGCCGCAACGCACGTGCGACCGAGGTGCCGCTCGAACCGGTGGACCTGCCACCGGTGAGCGACCAGGTCGAGCACGTGCTGCAGACGTGGCAGATCGCGTCGGCGCTGCGGGCGCTCACGCCTGAGCACCGGACGGTCGTCATCGAGCTCTACTACCGCCGCCGCACCGTCGCGGAGGCCGCCAAAAAAGCTCGGCGTGCCGCCGGGCACGGTCAAGTCGCGCTGCTTCTACGCACTGCGGGCGCTGCGCGACGCGTTGGAGGAAAGAGGGGTGACCGAGGCGTGAGCTGCCAGCACACCGTCGACGTCGGCGCCTACCTCTTCGGATCGCTCGACCTCAAGGAACGGTCCGCGTTCGAACGTCATCTCGGAACCTGCGACGCCTGTCAGGCCGAGATGCTGCGGCTGGCCCCGCTGCCGGGCCTGCTCGGGCGGCTGAGCCTGGAGGACGTCGAGAACCTCGACGAGATCCCGGTCCCGCCCAAGCCGAACCACCACCGCCGCGTGCTGGTCCTGTGCGCGGCCATCCTCGCGGTGCTCGCGCTGGCCGGTGGAGTCCTGTTCCTGCAGACACCGTCCGCGCCGACGTGGGCGGCGCAGGATCAGGGCACGGGAGTCGATGCCAGCGTCTCCATGGTCACCAAGTCGTGGGGCACCGAGATGTGGTTCAAGCTCGACAACGTCAAGCCGGGTGCGCGCTGCAAAGTCATGGTGTTCGACCGGCAGGGTCAGCGTGAGATCGGCGGCTGGTGGGGGTCCTCGCACGGCCCTGACGAGCGGATTCCCGGCTCCACGTCGTTCCGGCTCGACCAGATAGATCGCCTCGAAGTGTCTGACGAAAGCGGATTGTTGGTTACTCTCCGTCCCTAGTGCTGTGACCGCCGACCTTCACCGCGTCTTCCGGCGCTCCGCAGGGCGCCTCGCGGCACCGCCCCCGCGCCCCCGTACAACCAGTACGAGGACGCGGGGCCGGCACCGCGATGCACCCGTCTGACCGGCGGAAAACGGGGCGAAGGCCGACGATCACAGCACTTGGAAACGCAGGTCACGGCCTGCCTCACGCATCGAACGCAAGCGTTTGGGTACTCTGCCCGGCGTGCATCTCAAGAGCCTGACGCTGAAGGGCTTCAAGTCTTTCGCCTCGGCTACCACGCTGCGCTTCGAGCCCGGCATCACCTGTGTGGTCGGCCCCAACGGGTCCGGCAAGTCGAACGTGCTCGACGCGCTGCGCTGGGTGATGGGCACGCAGGGTGCCAAGGACCTGCGCGGCGGCAAGATGGAGGACGTCATCTTCGCCGGCACGTCCGGCCGCGCGCCGCTCGGTCGCGCCGAGGTGACGCTGACGATCGACAACTCCGACGGTGCGCTGCCGATCGAGTACACCGAGGTGTCGATCACCCGCCGCATGTTCCGCGAGGGCGCCACCGAGTACGAGATCAACGGCAACTCGTGCCGCCTGATGGACATCCAGGAGCTGCTGTCGGACTCCGGCATCGGCCGCGAGATGCACGTGATCGTCGGTCAGGGCCAGCTCGCCGCGATCCTCGAGTCCAAACCGGAGGAACGGCGCGCGTTCATCGAAGAGGCCGCCGGCGTCCTCAAGCACCGCAAGCGCAAGGAAAAGGCGCTGCGCAAGCTGGAGGCGATGCAGGCGAACCTGACTCGCCTCACCGACCTCACCGCCGAGCTGCGCCGCCAGCTGAAGCCCCTCGGCAAGCAGGCCGAGATCGCTCGCCGCGCGCAGGTCGTCCAGTCCGAGCTGCGGGACAGCAAACTGCGCCTGCTCGCCGACGACCTCGTGACGCAGCGCGAGGCCATCGCGCAGGAGGAGCACGACGAGGCGAAGGCTCGTGAGCGCCGCGCCGAGGTCGAGAAGTCGTTGCAGGCGGCGCAGTACCAGCAGAACGAGCTGGAGGAGCGCGTCGCAGCCGACTCCCCGAAGCTGCAGGCCGCGCAGGACACCTGGTACCGGCTGTCCGCTTTGGAGGAACGTCTCCGCGGCACCGTTCGCCTTGCCGCGGAACGCGCGCGGCACCTGTCCGCCGAGCTGGACGCGCCGAGCAGGGGGCGTGACCCCGACGAACTCGACCGCGAGGCCGAGGAGACCGCCGAGATGGAGCTGGAGCTCCAGGAGGGCGTGACCGAGGCCAGGATCGCGCTCGCGGAGGCCGTGGAGACGCGGTCCGAGCTGGAGCGCATGGTCTCCCAGGCGGAAAAGGCCCACATCGCCGCCGTGCGCGCGATCGCCGACCGCCGGGAGGGCCTCGCGAGGCTCTCCGGTCAGGTGGAGGCGTTGCGCAGCAAGACGAACGCGACCGCCGAGGAGATCGAACGCCTGTCCGTCACGCTCTCCGAGGCCACCGAACGCGTCGAGTTCGCCTCGATGGAACTGGCGGAGGCCCGAGAGATCACCGGCACCGAGGGCGAGGACGACCACGGCCTCGACGAACGCCACCGCCAGGCCGTGCAGTCCAACGACGCGGCCAGGCAGCGCGTCGAGGAGCTGGTGAAGGCCGAACGCACCGCCGAACGCGACATCGCGTCGTGGCGTGCCCGCGTCGACGCGCTTTCGCTGGGCCTGACCCGCAAGGACGGTGCCGGTGCGCTGCTCGCGTCCGACGTGCCGGGCCTGCTGGGTTCGGTTGCCGCGCTGCTGACCGTCGAACCCGGCTTCGAGGTGGCGCTCGCCGCCGCGCTCGGCCCGATCGCGGACGCTGTCGCGGTGTCGTCCGGCGATGGCGCGCTCCAGGCTTTGAAGCTGTTGAAGGAGAAGGACGCCGGCCGCGCGGGTGTGCTGATCGGCTCCCACGGGTCCACTGTGGACACTTCGCGGTGGGGTCCGCTGCCCCATGGCGCGCGGTGGGCCATCGACGTCGTGCACGCGCCTGAGGCGTTGCGTCCCGCACTGGCTCGCGCGCTCGATCGCCTTGCGGTGGTGGAGGATCTGGACACCGCGGCCCGGCTGAACGTCCGCGCGGTGACGCGTGAAGGCGACGTCTTCGGCACGGACTGGGCGATCGGTGGATCGGGCTCCCAGGGCCAGAGCGTGATCGAGGTGCAGGCGGCCGTCGACGAGGCCCAGGAGCAGCTGGCGACGGCGGAACGCGCGCTGGAACACGCTTCTGCTGCCCTGGAAGGTGCCCGCGCCGAGCAGCAGGCCCGCCGCAAGGTGCTCGACGCGGTCAAGGAAGCCATGCAGGAGGCCAAGGTCCGCCAGGCCCGCTCCGGCGAGCGGCTGAACCGGATGGCCGCGGCCGTGCGGTCGGCGCAGGCCGAGGTCGACCGCATCTCCGACCAGCGCGCCAAGGTCGAGCGGTCGCGCGAGGAAGCCCTGCTCAAGCTGGGCGAGCTCGAAGAGCGGCTGCTGATGGCCGAGGAGGAGCAGACCCTCGACGACGAGCCGGACACCGAGCAGCGCGACGCGCTGGCCGCTGAGCTCGCTTCCGCGCGTCAGGCCGAGATGGATGCACGGCTGGTGCAGCGCACGGCCGAGGAGCGCGCACGTGCGTTGCAGGGCAAGGCAGACGGCCTGCGCCGTGCCGCGCGCGCCGAGCGTGAGGCACGCGAACGTCATGCCCGCGCGACCCAGCACCGCGCTCGTGGCGCCCAGGTCGCGAAGGCCGTGGTCCGCGGCGGCGAGCAGGCGCTGGAACGCATCGAGGTCTCGCTGGCCCGCGCCGCCCGTGAACGCGACCAGGCCCAGGAACGCCGATCGCAGCACGAGCTCCTGCTGACCCAGGTGCGCAACCTGGTGCGCGAGATGTCCGGCGAGCTGGAGAAGCTGGTCGACGCCGTGCACCGCGACGAGGTCCTGCGCGCCGAGCAGCGCCTGCGCATCGAGCAGCTCGAGACCAAGATCGCCGAGGACTTCGGCATCGGGCTCGACGACCTGATCGCCGAGTACGGTCCCGACGTCCCGGTGCCCGCGTCGGCCGCGGAGATGGCCGAGTACGAGGCGGCCAAGGAGCGCGGCGAGCAGGTCTCCGAGCCCCAGCCGATGCCGTACGACCGCGACACCCAGTCCCGCCGCGCCAAGCGTGCCGAGCGCGACCTCTCGTTGCTGGGCAAGGTGAACCCGCTGGCGCTGGAGGAGTTCGCCGCGCTGGAGGAGCGCTACAAGTTCCTCTCGACGCAGCTCGAGGACATCAAGGACACCCGCCGCGACCTGCTCACCGTCGTGAAGGAGGTCGACGACAAGATCCTGGAGGTCTTCACGTCGGCCTACGAGGACGTCGCGCGCGAGTTCGAGATCGTCTTCAAGGTCCTGTTCCCCGGCGGCGAGGGCCGCCTGGTGCTGACCGAGCCGGACGACATGCTGACCACCGGCATCGAGCTGGAGGCCCGCCCGCCCGGCAAGAAGGTCAAGCGCCTGTCGCTGCTCTCCGGTGGCGAGAAGTCGCTGGCCGCGGTCGCGATGCTGGTCGCGATCTTCCGCGCCCGCCCCTCACCGTTCTACGTGATGGACGAGGTCGAGGCCGCGCTGGACGACACGAACCTGCACCGGCTGATCGGCCTGTTCGAGCAGCTGCGGGAACGCTCGCAGCTGCTGATCATCACGCACCAGAAACCGACCATGGAGATCGCGGACGCCCTGTACGGCGTCTCGATGCGCGGTGACGGCATCTCGCAGGTGATCTCGCAGCGGCTGCGCAATTCCAGCGACGCGCCTGCTCGTGCCGCCGTGCCCGCTGAGTCTGCCGAGCCGGGGCCTGCTGAGGCTGTCGTGCCCGCTGAGTCCGCCGAGTCGTCGGGGCCTGCTGAGCCTGCGCCCGAACCGGCGGAAGTGACGGAAGCCGAGGCCTGAGAGGGGCGGTCGGAGCGGTGCCTGGGGGGCTGAGTCCAACCCCGACCGCGGCCTCTACCTCGGGCTGCGCCAGCGCGGTGACCTTCCTCTTCAGGGGAGAGAGGTCCCCCACACCACCGGCGGACGCAGCCCGGCGCCTGAAGGGGTGAAGTCCCCCAGTTCAACCTCACCTCTCCAGGTGCGCAGGGACCACTCTGCCCGACAGGCCTTGTGAAAACCTTGTAGCCGCAGGTCAGTCCCGGTTCGCGTCCAGTTTCGCCGCTTCTTCCGGCGAGGGTGCGGTGCCACCGAGGTGTGCCGGCGCCCACCAGGCGCCCGGCTCGGTCGGGTAGCCGGCCTGCGCGAGGTCCAGCAGGTCCTGCATCCGCTTGCGCAGCAGACCGTCACCGGAGTCGTCGGGGGAGGCCTCGAACGCTCGCCGATGAGGATGGTGACCGGCACGTGCCGCTGGGTGAGGTTCTTGGGACGGCCCTTGGTCCACAGTCGCTGGGTGCCCCACAACGCGGCGGGGATGAGCGGTACGCCGGCCTCGTGCGCCAGGCGGTTCGCGCCGGACTTGATGTCCTTGACCGTGAACGACCGGCTGATGGTGGCCTCGGGGAAGATCCCGACCACCTCGCCGGTGCGGAGCGCGGACAGGGCCTGCTGGTAGGAGGCCTGGCCCGCGCTCCGGTCGACGGGGATGTGGTGCATGCCGCGCATGAGCGGGCCTGCGATCTTGTTGGCGAAGATCTCATGCTTCGCCATGAACCGCGTGAGGCGCCCCGATGGGCGCGCTCCGTAGCCCGCGAAGATGAAGTCGAGGTAGCTGACGTGGTTCGACGCCAGCACTGCTCCACCCGTGCGCGGGACGTTGTGCGCCCCTTCAACGGTGATCTGCAGGTCCAGCACCTTGAACATGAGCTTCGCTGCGGCGATCACCGGGGGATATACGCGATCCGACATGCTTCCGAACGGTAGCCGGTAGAGCTACTGACCGGTAGCGGCCCCTTCGTGTTCTCGCATGACCTTTGGCACGCCCGCCAGGTCCTCGTCGTTGCAAAGCAGCTTGAGGTCGTAGTACGGGTTGCCGTGGGTGTCGTCGTAGTCAAGATGGACTGCGATGACGTCCACGGGTTCGCCAAGCCACTCCTGGGTCTGCCGCAGCCACGCGGCGGCGCGCTCCAGAGCAGTGGGCAGATCATCGTCTCGGAATTCGACCGGCCGGTAGGGAACACCCTGGACGCCGTCCCGGTTGTTCGCCGGCAAGGGCAGGTCGACGGCCACCCCGGATTCGTTGAGATCGAGTTGGATCGTTTCCTCACTCACTGTAGAAGAGTCCCCCACCCTCACCAGCCCTGCAAGCCCGAATCTGGGCGTCGTGCCGGCGACCGCCCACGATCGTGAGGCGGCATACCAGCGCCAGGGAGGCCGCCGGTGTGAGCGATGTCTCCCACCCGCTGAGCCGTCTGGGAAAACTCCCTCGCTTCGAACGGCCGTGCGAGCAACCATTCCTTCTATGTACGACATCCGTTTCGCCGAACCTGGCGACCTCGGCGCCACGATGGCGCTGCTGGTCCGGCTCCAGGCCGACAACGCGCATCACATCGGGTACCTCGGTGAGACAGTCGAAGAGCTCCGCGCGGAGCTCGGCGAGTTCGAGCCCAGCTGGGCCGACTGCACGGTGGTCGCCGTCGACGCCGACGACAACATCACTGGCATGCTCAGCGTGGAGATCGACGCGGAGCTGGGTCGCGCGTGGCTGCACGGGCCGTTCGTCGACGTACCGGTCAACCACCCGGCGGGCAGCCGCATCTGGGACCAGACCGCCGACGCGATGTTCCGCCGTGCCACCGAGCTCCTCGCCGGCGTCACCGATCTCGAGCTGTACGGGCACACCGCCCACCGACGACTGGCGGCGTTCGCCGAACGGCACGGCTTCTCGGCCGGCAAGGCGAGCGCCATCCACATACTCGACAACGGGGATCTGCGCACGTTGCTGCTGCGGGACGCGAAGTGTCCCAGCGAACGCGAGATGCGCGTCCTCCCGACCGATCCCTTCGTCCACGAGGCCGTGGCCGTCCTGCACGAACGATGTTTTCCGCGGACGTACCTGTCCGGCAAGCAACTCGTCGAGTCCAAACCGGAGACCCGCACGGTCGTCGTCGCCATGGACGGCCAACGCGTGCTCGGGTACGCCGCGGGCAAAGCTCAGCCGGAGGAGTACTACATCGACTTCGTGGCCGTCGAACCCGATGTTCGCGGCCAGGGCGTGGGCGCTGCTCTCGTCACCGAACTGCTGTGGAAGCTCGCGGCGGACCACGGTGCACGACCGCAGGCCGCCGCGTCCATCCACTCCGGCAACGAGTCGTCGCAGAACATGTTCGCCCGGCTAGGCTTTCGTCTTCACATCGAGCTCGTCGCGTACCGGCACAGCGCGTGAGTGCCGCAGTGACAGCAACCCACCGACAACCAGGGTGACCGCCACCCCCAGGGGCGTGTTCCACCATCCCGTCAAGGACTTCCGGGTCGCGTCGGCCTTCGCGAAGTCGATCGTCGGCGTGCTGCCGACGAACTTGACCCCGAGAATCACGAATCCGACGACCAGCACCGTCGTCACGAACGCGATGATCGCGTCCACCTGCCTGACGCGCTTGAAGATGAGGCCGAGGAGGAAGGCCCCGAGCAACGCGCCGTAGGTGTAGCCGGCGATGCCGAGCGCCTGCACCACGATCGGGTCAGCCGTGGTCTTGTTCGAAGAGGCGAACAGACCCGCGCAGACGATCAGCAGCCCTGCCCACACCAGGGTCCAGATCCGGCCGTGGCGCAGGCGTTCCTCGTCGGTCATCGGAGTCTTGCGAACGCGTTCGTAGACGTCCGTGACCGTGCTCGAAGCCAAGGCGCCCAACGACGACGACAGCGCGGCCGCGAGGATGCCCGCGATCACGAAGCCGGACAGGCCGCTCGGCAGGTCGTTGACGATGAAGTGGGCGAAGAGTTCGTCCTTGTTGTTGAGCTTCAGGTCCTTCACCGGGTCGACGCCGTTGTAGAACGCCCACATCATCACGCCGATGAACAGGAAGAACGCGAACTGCAGGAACACCACGAAACCGGAGGCGATCAACGCCTTCTGCGCGGACTTCACGTCGCGCGTCGCCATGAGCCGTTGCACGATCAGCTGATCCGCGCCGTGCGACGCCATCGACAGCAGCGCGCCACCGAAGAACGCCGCGATGAACGGGTAGGCGCCCGTCAGCGGTGACGAGGTGAAGTCGAAGAGCTGGAACTTGTCGGCGTCCGCGGCCTTGCCGAACCAGCCGTCGGGCAGCTGACCGGCCAGCACCCAGACCACGACGACGCCGCCGAGCACGTACCAGAGCATCTGGATGGCGTCGACCCACACGACCGCGCGAGCACCGCCGAAGAAGCTGTAGAACACCATCGCGATGCCCAGCGCCAGCACGATCGCCCAGTACGACGCGGTGATCCCGTACTCGGCGAGCACGACCTTGATCGGGATCGCCGTCGCGAAGAGCCGGATGCCGTCCGCGAGCAGGCGCGTGAAGAGGAACGTCACGGACGCCGTGGCGCGCATGCCGTTGCCGTACCGCTTGCCCAGGTACGCGTACGCCGTGACGAGATCACCGGCGATGTAGCGAGGCAGCAGCACGAAGCTGACGATGATGCGGCCGACGATGTAGCCGAGCGCGAGCGTCAGGTACGTCATGCCGCCCTGCGCGGGTGTCGCCATGTAGGCGATCACCGGCACGCTCAGCACGGTGAGCGTCGACGTCTCCGCGGACACGACCGAGAGGCAGACGACCCACCACGAGATGCGCTTCTCGCTGACGAAGTAGTCGGTGGACGACTTCTGCCTGCCGCCGATCCACGTGCCGAGCAACGGCATCCCGACGAGGAACAGGGCGATGATCGCGAGGTCTAGTCCGCGCATTTCGGTTCCCCCACTTTCAGCTTGGTCACGGCGGTGGTGACGGGCTCTGGCAGGCGCAACGGCCCGTTGCCCGGCGTGATGCTCCCGAGCAACCGCGGCCCGGACGCGCCGGTCGCGGACGGGGTGTTGCCAGGAACCCCGTGCCACGTCAGGAATCCGAGCAGTGCGGCGAGGTAGGCCTCCTTGCCGTCCCTGGGCAGGCCCAGGGAGTCGCTCATCTCCAGCGGGATCGGGTCGAGCGCCTTCGTCAGCGCCTCGACGAGCACAGGGTTGCGCATCCCGCCACCGGACGCGACGACCACGCTCGCGTCGTGCGCGCGGCAGGCGTCCGCGATGGTGCGGGCGGTCAGCTCCACGAGCGTTCTGAGCATGTCCTCGGCCTGGACCGTCGGAAAGCCTTGGAGGTACTCGGCGTTGAAGAGCTCCTTGCCCGTCGACTTGGGCCAGGGCTTGGCGTAGTACGGGTCCGCGAGGAGCTTCTTCAGGACGTCTTCCCGGACGGTGCCTCTGCGCGCGAACTCACCGTTGGTGTCCTGGCGTCTCTGGCCGTTGGAGAGGACCTCCATGACGGCGTCCATCAGCGCGTTGCCAGGGCCCGTGTCGTACGCGATGGGCGGGCTTCCTGGCCGCACCACGGTGATGTTCGCGATGCCGCCGATGTTCAGCGCGATCGCGGGAGCGTCACCGGCCAGCCAGAGCGCGTCGAGCGTGCTCGCCAGCGGGGCCCCTTGGCCGCCGGCCGCGACGTCTCTCACGCGGAGGTCGGCGATGACGGGGACGCCGGTCCGTTCGGCGATCCACGCGGGCTGGCCGAGCTGCAACGTGCCGAGGCAGTCGCCGTCCTGCACCTCGTGGTGGACGGTCTGCCCGAGCGAGGAGATCAGGTCCGCCGGCAGGTACCCGGCGGCGACTTCTCCGAAAGCCTGCCCGAGCGACGTGTCGAAGGCGCACACTTCAGCGAGGTCCCGTGGTTTCTCGAGCAGATCCTTCGGGAACGGGTGCTCGGCGCACTGCACCGGCACGAGCTCGACGACGTCACCGTCGATCGACAGGTCGGCGACGGCGACGTCGATACCGTCCATCGACGTGCCGGAAATCAGTCCGATCACCCTCACGACGTGTGGTCTATTCCACACTGTGGTCGGACGCAAGAGCTTTGGTGAAATCTTCGCCTAATTGAGCAACATGTGGTTGGCAGGTCACATGACGGCCTGTGAAACCATGGGCCCGTGTCGACGTCTTCCCTTGTCCTGATCCTCGTAGTCGTGGCGATCGTGCTGATCGCCGCGCTGGTGACCGGTGTGGTGCTGACGCGTCGCCGTCGCATCAGCCTCACCCAGAAGGAGGAGGCGCCGAGGCCTGGCGGATACCAGGCGTCGTCCGGGATCTCGCTGGCGCCGGCCGCCCCCGATGTCTCCGACGCCTCCGATGTTGTGGCGGCCCCGGAAGCCGCGGACACAGCGCCGGTCGAGCACCCGGTGGCCGACCGGACCGAGGTCGACGGCCAGCCGGGCGTGGGCGACGACGCCTCCGTGCCGCGTGACTCGGTGAAGCGCGGTTTCGTCGAGGTCGACCTGCCGGAAGAGGCGTCAGAGGTCGAGGAGATCGAGCCGACCGCGGGACGGCTGGAACGGCTGCGCGGCAAGCTGTCCAAGTCGCGCAACGCGTTCGGCACCTCGTTGCTGGGCCTGCTGGGTGCCGGCGACCTGGACGAGGACTCGTGGCAGGACGTCGAGGACACGCTGCTGATCGCCGACCTGGGCGCGGCCACGACCACCGAGATCGTCGACACGCTGCGCACGAAGATCGCCGGCTCCGCGGTGCGGACCGAGGCTGAGGCGCAGGCGTTGCTGCGCTCGGTCCTGGTCTCCGCGTTGGACCCGTCGATGGATCGGTCTTTGAAGGCGTTGCCGCATGCCGGCAAGCCCGCCGTGTTGCTGGTCGTCGGCGTCAACGGCGTCGGCAAGACGACCACCACGGGCAAGCTCGCGCGTGTTCTGGTCGCCGATGGCCGCACGGTGTTGCTGGGTGCCGCTGACACGTTCCGTGCCGCTGCCGCCGACCAGCTGGAGACCTGGGGCAAGCGGGTCGGCGCGGAGACCGTGCGCGGGCCTGAGGGCGGAGATCCGGCTTCTGTCGCCTTCGAGGCGGTCAAGCGGGGGGTGGACACCGGTGTTTCCACCGTGCTGATCGACACCGCTGGGCGGTTGCACACCAAGAAGGGCCTGATGGACGAGCTTGGCAAGGTCAAGCGCGTGGTGGAGAAGCAGGCCGTGGTGGACGAGGTTCTGCTGGTGCTGGACGCCACCACCGGGCAGAACGGGCTCACGCAGGCTCGGGTGTTCGCTGAGCAGGTCGACATCACCGGCATCGTGCTGACCAAGCTGGACGGCACCGCCAAGGGCGGGATCGTGTTCCAGGTGCAGCGGGAGCTCGGGGTGCCGGTGAAGCTCGTCGGCCTCGGTGAAGGTGCTGACCACCTGGCTCCGTTCGAGCCGGGCGCGTTCGTGGACGCCCTGCTCGGCTGATCTTGCCGGACCCGGTGAGCTCGGCTGATCTTGTCGGACCCTCTGAGTACGTTGAGTTGTAGGGGTTCCCAGCTCGGGGGACGCCTGCGTCAGCTTGCTCGGTCCGCGAGCCTCTTCGCGACAGCCAGCACTTCCGGCAGGATCCGTGACACCGCGTCCTTCGTCAGCCTGCCCTCAGGCCCTGACACCGACACCGCGGCCAGCGCGGGCCCGCCGACCACCGGCACCGCGATGCACCGGACGCCGAGTTCCTGTTCGGATTCGTCCAGCGCGTACCCGCGCTCCGCGATCTCGTCCAGCGAGTCGAGCAGCTCGGCCGCGTCCGTGATCGTGTTCGACGTGTAGGCGGGCAGTCCCGTGCGTTCCAACAGGGCGCGAACCTCATCGCGCGGCAGCTGCGACAGCATCGCCTTGCCGACGCCGGTGCCGTGGGGCAACAGCCGGCGGCCCACCTCGGTGAACATGCGCATCGAGTGCTTCGAGGGCACCTGCGCGACGTAGACGACCTCGTCGCCGTCCAGCACTGCGAGGTTTGCCGTCTCCTCGACTGAGTCAACTAGTTGCGAGAGGAACGGGCGCGCCCACGTGCCGTACTGGCGGGAGGCTGTCTCGCCGAGGCGGATCAGGCGCGAGCCGAGGGTGTAGCGGCGGTTGCTGTTCTGGCGCACGTAGCCCAGCGTGACGAGGGTGCGGATGAGACGGTGGATCGTGGGCAGCGGTAGACCCGAGGTCGACGCGAGCTCGGAGAGCGAGGCTTCGCCGCCCGCGTCGGCCAGGCGTTCCAGCAGGTCGAACGCCCTTTGCAACGACTGCACGCCACCTGTCGACACGTGCGTCTCCTCTCGTTGCAGTTCCGCAATGCAAAAACTATAGTCCACACAGCAAAACCGAGAGAGGTGGATCCAGGTGCAGGTCCTCACTGCCGAGGCTCTTGAGTTCGTTGCGAAGCTGCACGAGGCGCACGCCGCCCGCCGGGACGAGCTGCTCGCCCTGCGCAAGGAGCGCCGGCCTCTCGGCTTCCTGCCCGAGACGCAGCACGTCCGTGACGGCGAGTGGCAGGTGGCGCCGGCGCCCGAAGCACTGCGGGACAGGCGCGTGGAGATCACCGGGCCGACCGAGCGCAAGATGACGATCAACGCGCTCAACTCCGGTGCCAAGGTGTGGCTGGCGGACCTCGAGGACGCGAACACCCCGCACTGGGACAACGTCGTGCAGGGCCAGGTCAACCTTTACGAGGCGGCGCGCGAGACGATCGAGTACACCTCGCCGGAGGGCAAGGAGTACAAGCTCAAGGGCGGTCCGTACCCGACGATCGTCGTCCGGCCGCGCGGGTGGCACCTCGACGAGCGCAACCTCGAGTTCGGCGGGCGCACGGCCGTTGGCGCGCTGGTCGACTTCGGGCTGCACTTCTTCCACAACGCCGAGCTGGGCAGGCCCTACTACTACCTGCCGAAGATGGAGTCACACCTCGAAGCACGGCTGTGGAACGACGTTTTCACCACGGCGCAGAAGCTTCTGAACGTCCCGTACGGCACGATCCGTGCGACGGTGCTCATCGAGACGATTCCGGCCGCGTTCGAGATGGAGGAGATCCTCTACGAACTGCGCGACCACGCGTCAGGGCTCAACGCCGGTCGGTGGGACTACCTGTTCAGCGTCATCAAGTACTTCCGGGACGCGGGCGCGGACTACGTGCTGCCGGACCGCAACAGCGTGACGATGACGGCGCCGTTCATGCGCGCGTACACCGAGCTTCTGGTGAAGACGTGCCACAAGCGCGGGGCGTTTGCCATGGGTGGCATGGCGGCGTTCATTCCGAACCGGCGCGACCCGGAGGTCACGGAGAACGCGCTGCGCAAGGTGCGTGAGGACAAGACCCGCGAGGCGACCGACGGTTTCGACGGGTCGTGGGTCGCGCACCCGGACCTGGTGCCGATCTGCCGCGAGATCTTCGACGGGGTGCTCGGCGACAGGCCGAACCAGATCGACAAGCAGCGTCCCGAGGTCAGCGTCACGGCCGAGCAGCTTCTGGACTTCAAGTCGGCCGGCGGTGCGGCGACGCGAGCTGGACTCGAAAGCGCTGTCGACGTCGGGGTGCGGTACATCGCGTCCTGGCTGGGTGGCAACGGTGCGGCGGCCATCCACAACCTGATGGAGGACGCGGCCACCGCGGAGATCTCGCGCTCGCAGATCTGGCAGTGGATCAACAACAAGGTCGTGCTCGACGACGGCACGCAGGTCACCGCCGACGCGGTCAGGGAAGTCCTGGCACGCGTGGGGAAGGGACTTGAGGGTCCGCACGTCGCGGCGGCCGTCGAGCTGTTCGAACAGGTCGCGTTGTCCGAGGACTTCGTCGACTTCCTCACGCTACCGGCCTACGAGCGCATCTGATGTATCAGACATCGCTGTCGCCAGAGGACGTCGCGCGGGTGACCGCACGGCTGTCCACTGTGGAACGCAGCTGGCCGGTGGGCAGGCAGCCCGTGCACACCTGCTACGTGCCCGCCGGTCGCATCATCGCTTCCACGGTCGCCGACTGGGGCCGGGAGGCGCTGGAGTCGATCGAACCGGAACTGCTCCCCGAACTGCCCGAGGGCGTGCTGGACCGCGTCGAGGCCAAGCTGGATCGCGAGCCGATCGAGGACCTGCGGATCGACTTCGAGGACGGCTACGGCGCGCCGGAGGACGACGTCGAGGACATGGACGCCGAGAGCACGGCGCACATCGTGTCCCGCTGGCTGGAGGCTGGCACCGCGCCGCCGTCGTTCGGGCTGCGGATCAAGTCGTTCGACACCAAGGCGTTGCGCGAGCGCGGACTGCGCACGCTGGACATCTTCCTGACAGCATTGGGAGAGGTTCCGCCAGGTTTTGTGATCACTTTCCCGAAGGTGACATCAGCCGACCAGGTCGAGGTGTTCGGGGAGGTGCTTGACCTCTTCGGGAAGGCCCTGAGGTTCGAGATCCAGGTCGAGACCACGCAGTCCGTTGTGGACGGCGAAGGCCGGCTCGCGATCCCTCGGTTCATCGAGGCGGGTCGCGGCAGGGTGACAGGTCTGCACTTCGGCACCTACGACTACACGGCGGGCTGCGGGCTCTCCGCGGCGCAGCAACACCTGGCGCACGGCGCGTGCGACTTCGCGCGGCACGTCATGCAGGTTTCCGCTGCTGGAACGGGTGTGCGGCTGTCGGACGGCTCCACCAACGTGCTCCCCGTCGGCGATCAGAAGAGGCACGGCTGGGACACGCACTACCGGCTCGTGCGGCGATCGCTGGAGCACGGTTTCTACCAGGGTTGGGACCTGCATCCCGCGCAACTGGTGACGCGTTACGCGGCCGTTTACGCCTTCTACCGAGAGGGTTTGGACGCGGACGCAGCGCGTTTGAAGTCCTATGTGCAGCGCGTCTCAGGGGGTGTTCTGGACGAACCGGCGACCGCCCAGGCGTTGTCGTACTCCTTCCTCCGAGCGGTGGACTGCGGTGCGCTCGATCCGGTGGAAGTGCAGGTCGCAACAGGTCTGGACGAGTCAGCATTGAGGGGGCTCGCGACCCGGTCGAGCTGATCGGGTCATCACCCGTTCGTGTGGTTCTGTCAATGGGTGTCGAATGTTCCCGGCAATGGGGGCAGGGTGGCTCGCATGAGCATGCGTGCTGGTCTCTGGACTGGTCTACCCGACCTCGACGTGGCGGAGCACAAGTACCAGGTCGTCGCGTGCGAAGCGGATGTGGACACGGTGATCGGGCTGCTGGGGCGCCCCGAGTGCAACGACGGATCGCTCGACCACTTCGGGAGGCCCCTCACCGCCGAGGGGGACCCCGATCACAACGTCGTGCTCGCCGTGCGGGGCGAGTGGGGCTACATGTACTACGTCGACAACACGTTCATGGGGTGGCCGAAGGGGTCGGAGGAAGCGCCGTACGTCAACGAGAAGTACACGGACTTCCCGCCCGGCGTCGGCGTTCCACTCGACCTGTACCGGCAGCTGCTGATCGAGTTCATGACGACTGGGGAGCGCCCGACAGGTGTCGACTGGTACAGCGAGGCTGATCTCTTCCACTCGTGGCGCGACCAGCAGATGTCGTTGCGCGGTACCGAGAACCGGTGACTCTCGGCTGATCGCTGGTTCAATGGGCCCATGAAGGCCGTGGTGGTAGGTGGGGGAATCGCCGGGTTGCTGGCGGCTCGCGTGTTGAGTGAGTCGCACGATGTCGTTGTCCTGGAACGGGACAAGCTGTCCGACGAACCCACGTACCGCTCGGGTGTGCCGCAGGGCAGGCACGTGCACGGGTTGCTCGTGCGCGGCGGCGAGATCATGGAGGGCCTGTTCCCCGGTCTGCGCGACGAGCTAGTGGCGGCAGGGGCGCCACTAGCCGACGCGGGGGACATGCGGATCCTCAACTCGCTCGGATGGCTGGCCACGACGCACACCGGCCTGCCGCTGCTGTCGTTGAGCCGCCCGTTGCTGGAGACCTGCATCAGGCGACGCGTCACCGCGAAGATCGTGGACGACGTGCACGTCACCGGGCTGTCGTTCCGCGGCGGCGACGTGGACGGCCTGCTCACGCGCGACGGCAGGATCGAGGCGGACCTGGTCGTCGACGCGTCCGGCCGGTCGTCGAAGCTGCCGGCCTGGCTCGCCGAGGCGGGGATCACGGCGCCGGAACCCGAGGTGGTCGACTCCCGCACCGGGTACGCGACCCGGATCTACACCGCGCCGAAGGACTTTCCGGTGGTGTACGCAGAGAGCCTGTCGGCTCCGGACATCACGCGTGGCTGTGCGGTGATGCGCATTGAGGGTGACCGGCTGGTGGTCACCGCGCAGGGTGCCGCCGGCGATCACGCGTCGCGGGATCTCGACGGCTACCAGGAGTTCCTGGACTCTTTGCGGGTGCCGATCTCGGAGCTGCTCGCCGAGGCCGAGCCGCTCACGCCGGTCTACCTGTTCGCCCGCACTGCCAGTCGCCGCAACGCTTTCGAGACCATCGCGAACTGGCCGGGTGGGCTGGTGGCGGTGGGCGACGCCGTGTGCGCGTTCAATCCCGTGTACGGGCAGGGCATGACCGTGGCGGCGATGGAGGCGCTGTTGTTCCGGCAGCACAACGACTTCAGCGCCAAGGGTTGCCGGGCGTTCCAACGCAAGGTCGCGAAGGCCGCGCAGGGACCGTGGGCGCTGTCCAGCAACGCCGACCGCAGTTGGGTGGAGACCAGGCGTGGAGGCGTGCTCGGCTGGTACCTCAAGAAGTGGGAGGCCGGGATCGTGCACGACCCCGACCTGTTCCGCCGCTTCGTCAGGGTCGTGCACATGGTCGCCTCGCCGGCGAGCCTGCTCAACCCCGTGGTGTTCAGAAGGCTGGCAAAGTACTCCAGGCAAGACCTGCGTCAGGGGCGTCGTCCCGCAGGATCGAGCCCTCGATGAGGCCGTACGGGCGGTCCGCGGCGTAGAAGACCTCGTTGTCGTTCTGCAGGCCGAACGCGCTCAGGTCCACCAGGAAATGGTGCTTGTTCGGCATGGAGAGCCGTACTTCGGCTACCTCCGGACGGGCGTTCAGCACCGCCTCACCCATCGCGTACAGAGTCTGCTGCAACGACAGGGAGTGCTTGTCCGCGAACGTCTTCAGCATGATCGACCGGATCTCGGTGAACGACTTCGCCCAGTCCACTTCAACACCCGCATAACGCCAGCGGGCCGTCACCGACGTCGCCAGGATGCGGTCGTTGGTCTCCTTCAACGTCGTGTACGGGTCCTTCGGGTAGCCGTGGAACTCCGACCCGGTGGACTTCAGCACCACCAGGTCGCGCACGCCCGACACGACCCACGCCTGTGAGCCCTCGATCGTCACGGCGGTGGTGCGCTTCTCGTTCGAGCCGTGCACGAACGCGTGGTCGTGGCCGTCGATGCGCTCCCAGGCGTGCGCGTCGATCAGGATGCGCGCACCCGTGATCGCCTCCTGCGAGCTCACGAAGTGACGGCCAAGGCGCAGCGCGAAGTCCTCGATCTCGCCGACCGGGGCTTCCTTGGCGAACGCGTAGACGGTGTTCTTCTGCGTGTCGGTCGCGAGCACCTTGGCGTTGTCGCCGGTCAGGTGGGTGTCGGCGAGGTCTCCGCGGAGCGACGTGCTGACCGTCAGGTCTTTGATCGTGTGCACGGAACCGTTGCGCGACACCGTGACGAGGCGGTTCTCCGCCTTTCCGTACTGGTTCGGGCCCAGGACGATGGCCATGTTGTTCAGCTCCCGATCAGCTTCTGCAGCCGCAAGGCGGCGATCTTCGCGAGTTCGTCGTTGACGACGCGGAGCTCGACATCCGGCGGGTTGTCCATCCTGCTGGACAGGTTGTCGAGCATCTCCGCACCGCTCAGGCCGGTCGCGCACACCAGGTAGATGTGCCCGAACCGATCCTCGTACGCGGCGTTCGCAGCCGCCAGGCGATCAGCCTGGGAGCTGTCCACACCGGACTGTTCGGACCGCGACCACTTCGCCGACACCCCACCTGTCTTCTGTCGTTCGCCGATGCGCGGGTGCCCGGCGATGGCGCCGAGCACCTCCTCGTCGGAAAGTCCTTGTGCGGCAACCGAAGAAGCCGCGAGGAGTGCATCCATCGACGCGTAGGGCCTGCCCGCCACCATCGCGTCGACCCAGCGGGGTACCGCGAGGCACTCGGTGAGCAGAGGTCGCAGTTCGGCCTCCGGGGCGCTGTTGAAGCTCTCCACGGCTCTCCAAGTTTCTGTATCGCGGAATCTAGTTTCCACATTCTTGACCGCAGCCGAGTGAGATGTCTAGTGTCTCCATAGAGCGAAATTGAACTTCCGTAATGTGGAAGGAACTGCCGAAGATGTTCGACGCAAACCTGTCCATGCTCTTCACGGAACTGCCGTTGCTGGAGCGCCCGGCCGCGGCGCGGGCCGCCGGGTTCGACGCGGTCGAGATCTGGTGGCCGTTCGCGGACGCCGTACCCGAGACGCGCGAGATCGAGGCGTTCGAAGCCGCCATCGAGGACGCCGGTGTGCGTCTGGTCGGCCTCAACTTCTACGCGGGCGACATGCCGGCGGGTGATCGTGGACTTGCCTCCTGGCCTGGCAGGGAGACGGAGTTCCGGACGAACGTCGAGGTCACCGTCGCCATCGCGGCCCGCCTCGGCTGCCGCACGCTCAACGCGCTGCACGGCAACTTCGAGACCACCGCGCAGACCATCTCGAACTACCGCTTCGCCGCCGACGTCGCGGCCGAGGTCGCGCGCAGCTGGTCGTCGAGCCGCTGAGCGGCGCGCCGAAGTACCCGATCAAGACCGCCCAACAGGCGTTCGAGCTGATCGACGAGATCGATCGCGGCAACGTGAAGCTGCTCGCCGACCTCTACCACCTCGCCACGAACGGCGACGACCTCGACACCCTCGCCGACCACGTAGACCGCATCGGTCACGTGCAGATCGCCGACGCTCCCGGACGCGGTGAGCCCGGCACCGGCGAGCTCGACATCTTCGGGCACCTGCAGAAGCTCCGCGCCAACGGCTACACGGGCTTCGTGGGCGCCGAGTACAAGCCCGTCACCCACTCCTTTGCTTGGAGGGACAACGCATGACCCGGCCAAAGGGATCCACTGTTGCTTTCATCGGACTCGGCATCATGGGCTCGCCGATGGCGGCCCACCTGGTAGCCGCCGGGCACGACGTGACGGGCTTCGACCTCAGCTCGGCCTCGCTGGAGAAGCTCGTCGCCGACGGGGGCAAGGCGGCAACCTCGGCCCAGGAAGCCGTGACCGGCTCCGAGGTCGTCATCACGATGCTGCCGAACCACCCGCAGGTGGAAGAGGTCGTCAACAGCGTCACCTTCGACGACGGCACCCTGCTGATCGACATGAGCACGATCCGCCCGTCCACGTCGATCGAGATCGCGCGCAAGCTCAGCAACGTCCGCGTGCTCGATGCACCGGTCAGCGGCGGCCAGACGGGTGCCCAGCAGGCGTCGCTCAGCATCATGGTCGGTGGGGACGAAGCCGACTTCGCCGCCGCCAGGCCGTTGCTGGAGATCGTCGGCAAGACGATCGTCCACGTCGGACCGCACGGCGCCGGCCAGGTGGTGAAGGCCGCGAACCAGCTGATGGTCGGCGGCATCTACGCGCTGGTGGCCGAGTCGATCGTGCTGCTGGAGGCGTCCGGCGTCGACCCGAAGGCGGGCTTGGACGTGCTCGCGGGCGGTCTCGCGGCGAACCGGATCCTCGACCTCAAGCGGGAGACGATGATCGCGCGCGAGTTCCAGCCGGGCTTCCGGATCGACCTGCACCACAAGGACATGGGCATCGCACTGGACGCGGCACGCGCCGCCGACGTCGCGCTGCCGGTCACCAACCAGATCGCCGCACTCGTTGCGGCGGCACGCGCGCAGGGCTACGGGTCGCTCGACCACTCCGCGCTGCTCAAGGTCATCGAGAACTTCGCGGGAAGGGCCTGACATGCCGAAGATCCCAGTCATGCAGGCCGTCGTCGAGGTCCTGAAGTCCGAGGGCATCGACACCGTGTTCGGGTGCCCCGGCGCCGCGATCCTGCCGCTGTACAAGGCGATGGAGCAGGACGGTTCCATCGAGCACCTCATCGTGCGCCACGAAGAGGGCGCCACGCACATGGCCGACGGCTGGTCGCGCACGACCGGAAACGTCGGTGTCGCGATCGGCACGTCCGGACCCGCAGGCACGAACATGATCACCGGTCTCTACACCGCGCAGGCCGACAGCGTGCCGATCCTGTGCATCACCGGTCAGGCCGCGGTGTCGAAGCTGCACCAGGAGGCGTTCCAGGCCGTCGACATCGTCTCGATCGCCGCACCAGTCACGAAGTGGGCGGTGCAGGTCAAGGAAGCCGCGCAGATGCCGTGGATCTTCCGCGAGGCGTTCCGGATCGCCCGCTCAGGCAGGCCGGGTCCGGTGCTGATCGACCTGCCGATCGACGTGCAGAAGCAGGAGATCGAGTGGGACTCCTCGATCGACGAACCGTTGCCCGTCCCGAAAAGCGTGCCCTCCGACGCACGTGTGGAACGGGCGCTGGAGATGCTGCTGGCCGCCGAACGCCCGCTGCTGCTCGCCGGTGGCGGTGTCATCCTCGGTGAGGCGTCCACCGAGCTGCTGGACTTGGCCGAGTTCCTGCAGATCCCGATCCAGGCCACGTTGATGGGCAAGGGCGCCATCGACGAGGACCACCCGCTCTACGCGGGCATGACCGGCATCCAGACCTCGCAGCGCTACGGCAACGCGTCGTTCCTGGAGTCCGACCTCGTGCTGGCGCTCGGCGCGCGGTTCGGCGACCGGCACACCGGTGACCTCGCGACCTACCGCGGCGACCGGAAGTTCATCCACGTCGACGTCGAGCCGACGCAGATCGGCAAGGTGTTCGGGCCCGACCTCGGGATCGTCGCGGACACCAAGCTGTTCCTGCAGGCGTTGCTCGAGAAGGCAAAAGCGCGTGGACCGCGTGCGGCCGGCGCGTGGGTCGACCGGTGCCAGGAGCTCAAGCGGACCCTGTTGCGGCGCGAGGACTTCGACACCGTGCCGGTCAAGGCGCCGCGGGTCTTCAAGGAGATCAACGACTTCTACGGCCCGGACACCTACTTCGTCACGGCGATCGGGCTCTACCAGATCTGGTCCGGTCAGCATCAGAAGGCGCACAAGCCGCGCCACTACCAGGTGTGTGGCCAGGCAGGCCCGCTCGGCTGGGAGATCCCCGCCGCGATCGGCGTCAAGAAGGCCAAGCCCGACGCCGAGGTCGTGGGCATCGTTGGCGACTACTCGTTCCAGTTCCTGGTCGAGGAGCTCGCGGTCGGCGCACAGTACGACGTGCCGTTCGTGCTGATCATGCTGAACAACGAGTACCTGGGCCTGATCCGGATGGCGGAGGACCACGGTGGCTACGACATGAAGTACGAGGTCGACATCCACTACGACACCACCGGCTCGGACAACGTGAAGATCATGGAGGCCTACGGCTGCTCCGGCATCCGCGTGGCCGATCCCGGCGAGATCCGCTCCTCGCTGGAGTGGGCGCGCAAGGAGGCCGATCGCACGTCACGGCCGGTGCTCGTGGAGATCATGATCGAGCGCGAGGGCAACACCGCGAACGGCACGTCCATCGCCGCGATGAAGGAATTCGAGCCCATCCCGTGAGCCGAGTGATCCCCAAAGTGATCATCGCGCCGGACAAGTTCAAGGGTTCGCTCACCGCCCCGCAGGTCGCCGCCGCCGTCGCGCGCGGCCTGCGGGAGGCGGCCCCGGACGTGGACGTGCGCCTCCTCCCGGTGGCAGACGGCGGCGACG
>NZ_VSRL01000094.1 GCF_012184385.1 Lentzea indica | reverse complement strand
CGCGCGGCCCCGGACAGCCTGGCGAACTCCCGGTGATCACCGAGCATGGCGTGCGCGCGGGCCTGGTTCAGCTGCGCCTGCACACCCGTCCACCGGCGGTTGGGGTCCACCGCGGCCGCGGCGTTGCTGTAGTCGAGCGCGGTGGCCGCGTCGCCTTCGATCATGGCGAGCACGCCCATGTTGCTCAGCGCCTCACAGGCCGTTGCGACGCCACCGGAGGCCAGCGCCCACTCGACGCTGCGGTGCAGCCATGTCATCGCGATTCCGTCCTGCCCTCGCTTCACCCTGAGCCATCCGGCCAGGTTGGCGTACCTGGCGGCGAGTTGTAGAAGGCCGTCCGCCTGGGCGTCCCGCGCCATCGGAACCAGGGTCATGAGGGTGTGCAACGCCTGTTCGACAGGAACAGCGAGGTCACCGGCGACCTCGCTGATGTCGGCGTCGAGGTAGGTCGTCAGCAGCGCGGCGAATCCGTGCAGCGTCTCGGCGCCCACGGTGAGCCCGTCGACACCGGGCACCTCCGCGAGGCGGCCGGGCACCGGCGTCTCGCAGCCGTCGATGCCGTGCGACGGGCAGATGACGCCGAACGCCGGCAACCGGACGTACCGGGTGAGCGAGAGCCGCGGCTGGTCAGCGCCACGTGGTGCTCGTGGCAACGGGATCGAGGCCTCGCCGGTGGATGCGGCAGCTCTGGCGCACAGCCGCGCACGGATCTTCGTCGCCACGGCGAGCAAGGAGCCGCCCGCTGCCAGCAGGTCGTCGGCCTTGCCGGCGAACGCGATCCGCGGCTCCCTGGCGCCGCTCTCGATCTTGGAGACGTAGGTGTGGTGATACCCGAGGCGCGCGGCCAGCTGGACCTGAGTGAGACCCGCCTGCTCACGCAGGCGGCGCAGTTCCTGCCCGAACTCGTTCCGGCCAGACCTCTCGTGCGTCATCGCCCGCCACCCCTCGCCTCGTTCAGGCGGCGAACGCTACGGCGGACCTGGTGGCGCTGTCAGCAGGCTGGGCAGTGGATCGACTGCGCACAACATCGTTCGAATCGAACTTCGACGATTCCTCGATGCTGCCGAAGCCGCGAAACGACTACTGCCAGACGTACGAACGCCGTTCGTACGAAGCACGTCCGCTTCCTGCACCGGCCGCCGCGCCCCAAAGTGGACGCCATGTCTACCGATCCTCCCGCAGCGGAACCGTCAGCCCTGTCCCGGCGCACGTTCGTCGCGACCACTGTCGCCGTAGGTGGTGCGGTAGCGGCCGGCGACCTGGTGGTGGGGCCATCGGCGTTCGGCGCCGAGCCCTCGACGGCGGCGGAAACCGGTCCCAGCACTCGTGTTTCGCTGGTCGTCAACGGCAGGCGGCTCACCGTCGTCGTCGACAACCGGACTTCGCTGCTGGACCTGCTGCGCGAGCACCTCGGGCTCACCGGTTCGAAGAAGGGCTGCAACGCCGGCGCGTGCGGCGCCTGCACGGTCCTGGTCGACGGGCGCCGGGTCAACTCGTGCCTGACGCTGGCGGTTCGCCTGGAAGGCGCCGAGGTCACCACCATCGAGGGCCTGGCGAAAGGGGAACGCCTGCACCCGTTGCAGCAGGCGTTCATCGACCAGGACGCCTTCCAGTGCGGCTTCTGCACGCCCGGCCAGATCATGTCCGGCGTCGGTTGCCTGAAGGAGGGGCGCACCGGATCCGCAGAGGAGATCCGGGAGTGGATGAGCGGCAACCTCTGCCGCTGTGGCTGTTACGTGAAGATCGTGCGCGCGGTCGAGCAAGCCGCGCGCTGGAAATGAGGCGCAACCGCCATGTATCCGTTTTCCTACACCAGGGTCTCCGACCTCCGCACCGCCGTCCAGGCGGGCAGTGACGGCGGACGCTACATCGCAGGCGGGACGACGCTGGTCGACCTGATGCGCGAGACCGTCGAACGTCCCGGCAAGCTGGTCGACATCAGTGCTCTGCCACTGCGCGAGGTCACGGCCACCAAAGGTGGAGGGCTGCGCATCGGTGCGCTGATGCGGATGGCGGAGGTCGCCGCCCACCCCACCGTGCGCGCCCTGTACGCGGTGATCTCTCAGGCGCTGGAGCTCAGCGCCTCGGCACAGCTGCGCAACATGGCCACCATCGGCGGCAACATCATGCAGCGCACCAGGTGCACGTACTTCCGTGACGTCACCGCATCCTGCAACAGGCGCGAGCCGGGCACGGGTTGTGCGGCCCGTGAGGGCTTCAACCGCACCCACGCGATCCTGGGCACCTCGGAGCAGTGCGTGGCCACGCACCCTTCCGACGTGGCCGTGGCTTTCGCGGCGCTGGAGGCGACCGTGCATCTGCTGGGCCCGGCGGGGGAGCGCACGGTGGCGTTCTCCGACTTCTTGCTGCGGCCGGACAACACGCCGCAACGTGAACAGAGCATCCGGCAGGGTGAGCTGATCACCGCCGTGGAGGTTCCGGCCCAGCCGCGACCGTTGCGGTCGGGCTATGTGAAGGTGCGGGACCGGCAGTCCTACGAGTTCGCGCTCACCTCCGCCGCCGTCGCGCTGCACGTGCGGGGAGGGGTGATCCAGGTGGCGAAGGTCGCGGCCGGAGGCGTGGGCACCGTGCCGTGGAAGCTGTCCGCCGTCGAACAGCGGCTGATCGGCCAGCGTCCGTCGGAAGCCCTGTGGACGCAGGCGGCCGAAGTGGCTGCGGACGGCGCACAGCCCCTCGCGCACAACAATTTCAAGGTCGAGTTGCTCAAGCGCACGGTGGAACGCCAACTGCGCGTGGTGGGAGGTACCAGGTGAGCCCTCAGCCCCAGAAAGCCGTCGGCTCGCCACTGTCCCGTGTGGACGGACGGCTCAAGGTCACCGGCAAGGCCGCCTACGCCGTCGATCACGACATCCCCGGCGCCGTGCACGCCGTCGTCGTCGACAGCAGCATCGCGCTCGGCCGCATCACCGGCATCGACACCAGCGCCGCCGAGGCCTGTCCCGGTGTGCTGAAGGTGATCACCCACCGCAACGCCCCGAGGTTGGTGTACCGCGACAACCCGGTCTCGAACAACCCGCGGGGCCGGCGGCTGCGCGTCTTCCAGGACGACCAGGTCCTGTTCTTCGGCCAGCCCGTCGCCGCCGTCGTGGCCACCACGCTGGAGGCCGCCCAGCACGCCGCCTCGCTGGTCGAGGTCTCCTACGAGGCCAGGCAGCCCACGACGGACCTCGCGGGCCGTCCCGGCAACCCGCTGCTGAACTACGCGCGGGGCGATGCGGAGGCGGCGCTCGCGTCCGCGGAGGTCCGGCTGGACCGGGAGTTCCACCTCGCCCGCAACCACCACAACCCGATCGAACCGCACGCCACCATCGCCCGCTGGGACGGCGACAAGCTCACGCTGTGGGACAAGACCCAGTACGTGATCGGCACGCAGAACGAGGCCGCAGCCGTGTTCGGCATCCCCGTGGAGAACGTGCGGGTGATCTCACCGTTCGTCGGCGGAGCGTTCGGCACCGGCCTGCGGACCTGGCCGCACGTCGCCATCGCGGCCCTGGCCGCACGCGAGGTCGGACGCCCGGTGAAGCTCGCGCTGAGCCGCAGGCAGATGTACTTCACGGTCGGCTACCGGCCCCGGTACGAGTACAAGCTCCGCCTCGGAGCGGACCGCCAGGGGCGCGTCACCGCGATGGCCCACGAGCCCACCTACGAGACCTCGAACCACGAGACGTTCTGGGAAGCCACGCTGTTTCTCGGGCAGATGCTCTACAACGTGCCCAACGTCAGCCAGACGCTGCGCACCGTTTCCCTCGACGTCAACACCCCGCTGTGGATGCGCGGCCCCGGCTTCAGCAGCACCTCGTTCTGCATCGAGGTCGCGATGGACGAGCTTGCCCACGAGCTGGGCATCGACCCGGTCGAGTTGCGGCTGCGCAACGAACCCACCAGAGACCTGTCGACCGGACAGCCCTTCTCCACACGGCGGCTGCGCGAGTGCTTCCGCGTGGGCGCCCGCGAGTTTGGCTGGGACCGGCGCAACCCGAAGCCGCGCTCCACCCGTGACGGTGACTGGCTCATCGGCACCGGTGTCGCCACCGGCTGCTACGACACCAACCGGGCGCGGGCCGAAGCCCACGCCCGGCTCGACGCCAACGGCACCGCGGTGGTCCAGTCCGCGGCGAGTGACGCGGGTCCGGGCACGTACACGTCGATGACCCAGGTCGCGGCCGACGCCTTGGGGCTGGCGGTGCGCGAGGTCGAGTTCCGCCTGGGCGACACGCTCATGCCACCGGCCCCGCCGCAGGGCGCGTCGCAGCTCATGGCCAGCGTCGGTTCCGCAGTCCAGGACACCTGCGACAAGCTGCGCCAGCAGGCGATCAGTCTCGCGGTCGGCGATCGGCGTTCACCGCTGCACGGCGTCAACCCCGACGACGTCGTGGTCATCGGCGGACGGCTGCAGGTGAAGGACCAGCCCGCGCGCGGTGAGACCTACCGGCAGCTCCTGGCCCGCAACAATCTGACCCACCTCGAAGCGAACGGGCTCTACAACCCCGAGGCTGAAAGCCCGTACTCGATGTACGCGTACAGCGCGGTGTTCGCCGAGGTCGGCGTCGACGTCAACCTCGGCCTGGTGCGAGTGCGGCGGATGCTCAGCGTCTACGACGCGGGCCGGATCATCAGCCCCAAGCTCGCCGACAGCCAGGCGGTCGGCGGGATGGTGGGCGGCATCGGCATGGCCCTGCTGGAGCACACGGTCACCGACCATCGCGACGGCAGGATCGTCAACGCCAACCTCGCCGACTACCTCGTGCCGGTCAACGCCGACATCCGTGATCTGAGGGCGATCTATCTGGACGGCGACGACCGAAAGGCCGACCCCATCGGTGTCAAGGGCCTGGGTGAGCTCGTCAAGGTCGGCGTCGCGCCGGCCATCGCCAACGCGGTCTTCCACGCCACCGGACGCCGTGTGCACGAGTTGCCCATCACCGCGGAAGCACTGCTCTGAGACCGGACGGCCGGAGTTCCTCCTCCGCAGAGGAGTCTTCGAGAACCCGCCCGTCCCGCCCGCCGTCGCCCGACTCCACCCGGATCAGTCCGGAGCGGCGGCGGGCCCCAACGTCCACGGGAGATCCACCGTTGTTGAACATTGCGGACACGTTGTCCCTCTGGTTGCTGAAGGCCCGCCCGTTCGCGCTGGCCACCGTGGTCCAGGTCAGCGGCAGCGCACCGCTGCCACCCGGCACCTCACTGGCCGTCGCCGCCGACGGCGAGGCGATCGGCAGCATCTCCGGCGGCTGCGTGGAAGGCGCCGTCTACGAACTGTGCCAACAGGTTCTGGAGTCGAGCGGCTCTCCGGTGCTGACCCGGTTCGGCTACTCCGACGACGACGCCTTCGCCGTGGGCCTGACCTGTGGCGGTGAACTCGAGGTCATGGTTCAGATCGTCCACCCGGCCGACCGGGCCCACCTCGCGTTGACGCTGGAACGGGCGGTGGGTGGACAACCCGTCGCGGTGGCGCAGGTCGTGGACGGCCCGGAAGACCTGCTCGGCCGCACCACGTGCGTGTACGGAAGCGGCAACGCGTACAGCGGGTCCTTGGGCCGCGCGCGGGAGGACCGGGCGGTGGTGAGCCAGGCTCGCGCGTTGCTGCGAGCAGGGCGGACCGCCCGCGTCCACATCGGAGGCGACGACAGCACCTGTCCCGAGAAGATCACGCTGCTGGTCCACACCCACGCGTCCCGTCCAAGGATGCTGATCTTCGGCGCCGTCGACTTCGCCGCCGCGCTCAGCCAGGCGGGGACCTTCCTCGGCTACCGCGTCACCGTCTGCGACGCTCGCCCCGTCTTCGCCACCGCCGCCCGCTTCCCGCACGCCGACGAGGTCGTCGTCGACTGGCCACACCGCTACCTCGCCACCACCGACGTCGACGCCCGTACCGCCGTCTGCGTTCTCACACACGACGCCAAGTTCGACATTCCCCTGCTCCGCCTGGCCCTCGGCCTTCCGGTCGGGTACGTGGGCGCGATGGGCTCGCGGCGCACCCACGAACACCGCCTCGACCGGCTGCGTGAGACCGGCGTGCCCGAGCGGCAGCTCGCGCGCCTGCGCTCACCGATCGGGCTCGACCTGGGGGCGGGCACCCCGGAGGAAACGGCGATCTCCATCGTCGCCGAGATCGTCGCCGACGCCAACGAGGGCACCGGCCTGCGCCTGTCGCAGGCTTCCGGCCCCATTCACCGCCGGGCCGCCTGACTGACCACTCCACTCTGCCAGGACTCGCAGAGCCTTCTCCGATGAGGAGCCCGGTTCGGCGTGGTAGGTCTGCAGGCGCTGGTCGGGGTCGTGCGGCAGGATCAAGTGCTCCGGGTTGAGCTCGAACTCTCCGACGAGGGGGTGCCGCATCCGCAGCACGCCGGGGTCTCCGCAGCCCACCTCGTGCCGGGCCCACCGCCGCCGGAACCGCTCGCTCTTCTGCGACAACTCCGCTATCAGGCAGGCGAGTCCGGGGTCGTCGGGATAGCGGCCCTGGTGGAGGCGCAGAATCCCGACGATCACCTGCTCCCGCGCATCCGGGTCGACGAAACGCTCGCGTGTGGTGGGGGACAGGAACATCTGCCGGGGCACGTTGCGCTCGTGTGGCGGCAGGTCCGAGAAGTCTCCGAAGATGGTGGCGGAGAGCCGGTTCCAGCCCAGGACGTTCATGCACCGGCCGACGACGACGGCGGGGACGCCGAGTGCGTCGAGCAGGTTCTGGATCCCAGGCCGAAGCCGCTGGGCTTCGGCCTCGGGGACGCTCGTACGGGCGGGCTGGGCGAGCTGGAGGAGATGGCCGCGCTCTTCGTCGGTCAGTTTCAGGGCACGTGCGACGGCGTCAAGCACCGCGGTGGACATGCCGTCGCCATATCCCTGCTCGAGCCGGGCGTAGTAGGCGAACGACACGCCCGCCAGTTGCGCCAGTTCCTCGCGCCGCAGTCCGGGAACCCGGCGCGCCCGGATGACGGCAGATCCACGTCCTCGGGTTTGAGGCGGGCCCGGCGCGACCGCAGGAACTCCCTGAGCTCGGCCTGGCGGTCGAGTGTGGACGGTGCCTGGTCGCGTAGCGCTGCGTCGGACGACATCTGCACTCTCCGGGTGGGTGGTCGGCGCACGGGCGGAAACGCGGACACCGACCGTGACGCGCCCGGTGATCACGCAGGCGGGGTCGAGGTCGGTGCAGCGGACCCTAGACGTCAGCTCGTGAGTTTCGAGTTGTCCGTCATCAGGCCGCGTCTCGTTTGGGATCCGCGGAGCGGCTGGCCGCGCGTCTTTGACACTTCTGGACAACCGCGTTCCGTGGACGCCGCGTGCCGCCGTGCGCTTCTACGGTGATCTTCCCTGCACCTCGTTGTGAGGAGATCCCTGCGATGAACGCACGCTCAGGTGTCCGGCGGTTCACCAGATTCGCCGCGATCTTGCCACTCGTGGCCGCCGCACTCGCGGGCACCGCCCAGCCCGCCGTCGCGGCCGACGTCCCGCCGAACCCCGTGCAGAAGCCCGGCTGGATCCTCGATCGGCACGACGAGTTCAACGGTTCGCTGGACCGCAACCTGTGGATCACGAACTACCTCGAGTCGCGGACACCGGAGTGGCGGTCCAGGGCGCGGTACGGATTCCGCAACAACGCCCTCGTCCTGAGGATCGACAACGACCAGCCGACGTACTACGCGGGCGGCGACAAGATGAAGGTCTCCAGCATCCAGACCGGGCAGAAGACCGGACTGCACAAGGGCTCGCCGTACGACCACTCGATCCCGACGATCTGGAAGTACGCGCCCAAGTACGGCTACTTCGAGATTCGCGGGAGGACGTCCGCGCGCAGCGGGCTGCACGCCGCGTTCTGGACGGTGGGCAAGCAGGACACGCCTCAACAGAGCGCCGAGATCGACGTCATGGAGCACCCCGGGCGAACGCCGCGGAACTTCAACTTCAACTTGTTCAAGTGGAACGACCCGAACGTTCCGCAGGTCACGCAGTCGGTCGGGGTGGGATTCGACCTCGCGGGCGGAATGCACATCTATGCGCTCGAATGGACGCCCACCCAGATCAAGCTGTACGTCGACAACAGACTGACGAGGACGGTCAACGCCTCTCCTGCCTACGCATCAGGCTTCCTGCTGGGCATCTACGAGAACGCGGGGTGGACAGGGAACGTGGATCCCAACGACCCGCGGCCGAAGGAGTTCGTCGTGGACTACTTCCGTGCCTATCGCAAAGCCGGCTGATCGCGTCTGCGTGGTGGCGGCTGGAGCCTGTGGTCCGCAAGGGACAGCCCAGTCCCCGCCGGCGCAGCAGTGTCAGTGGCTTCACCGATCAGAAATCCTCCGCCACGCCGTCAGTTCTGGTGGCCCTCTCGCACCGGTGGAAGGATTGATGACCATGACCGACGCTGGACCGCTGGGCGCCGACGAGGCCACGTTCATCGCGGTGGTCCGCTCAGGCGACACGGCGCGGTTCGCGCTCATCACGGAGCGCCACCGGCGTGAGCTGCAGGTGCACTGCTACCGGATGCTCGCGAACTACGAGGACGCCCAGGACATGACGCAGGAGACGTTCCTGCGAGCGTGGAACAAACGGGAGTCGTTCAAGGGCCACGCTGCGCTGCGGACCTGGCTGTACCGGATCGCGACGAACGTCTGCCTCGACTTCCTGGAGAAGCGCAACGACCGCACACCCGTGCCGTCCGAGCTGTCGGACACCGGCTCCGAGGTGCTGTACCTGCAGCCGTACCCCGACCGGATGCTCCCCGAGGACCCGCAGGAATCGGTGGTGGCGCGGGAGACGATCGAGCTGGCGTTCATCGTCGCCGTCCAGCACCTGCCGCCGCGGCAGCGGGCGGTGTTCATCCTGCGCGACGTCCTCGGCTGGCCGGCGTCGAAGGCCGCCGACGCCCTCGAGCTGACCGTCGCGTCGGTGACCAGCGCACTGCAGCGGGCGCGCGTGACGATGCGCGAGCAGCTGCCCGACCGCCGCCTCGACTGGCGGAGCCCCGCCACCCACGAGCTGTCGAATGACGAGCGCGGCGTGGTGAAGTCGTACATCGACGCCCACGAGCGCAACGACCTCGACGGGCTGATGTCCCTGCTGCGCGACGACCTGCGCTTCGCGATGTTGCCCGAGCAGGGCACCTTGATCATGACGGCCAAGGACGCGGTGGACGGCTGGGTCTCCGGCGGGCTCTTCCAGCGCGGCTACGACGACTGGCGCGGTGTCACCACGACGGTCAACCGCATGCCGGCCGCCGTGCTGTACGTCCGCACCCCCGACGACCCGGAGTACCGGCTGTTCGCCATCGCGGTCCTGCACATCGTCGACGGGAAGATCGCCGAGCTGACCGGATTCGACGCCGCTGACAAACCATGGCTGGACGCACGGGCCGCCGTCACCGCGGAATGACCTGACCAGCTGAACACCAACGCGACAACCTGGCCTCACGAGCCGATGGTCTGGCCCGTGCTCATCGCCTCGTCTCGTATCGGGTCAGCACCACGCCGCCGGGAAACGTCCGCGTCTCCACGAGGTTCAGGTTCACCCAGCTGTCCAGCGCGGTGAAGAACGGCGTGCCGCCGCCCACCAGGACCGGATGGGTGACGATCTCGTACTCGTCGACCAGCCCGGCACGCATGGCCGCCCCAGCGAGCGTTGCGCCACCGACCCTCATCGGCCCGCCGTCCTCGGCCTTGAGCCGGGTGATCTCCGCGACCGCGTTGCCGGTGACCAGGCGGGTGTTCCAGTCGACCTTGTCGATCGTCGAGGAGAACACCACCTTCGGCGTGTCCCGCCAGTTCCGCGCGAACTCGATCTGCGCCGGGGTGGCGTTGGGCTGCTGGTCGCCGGTCGGCCAGTGGGAGCTCATCGTCTCCCACAGCTTCCGCCCATACAGCATCAAGCCGATCCCCAGCTCCTGGTCGAGCCACCACTGGAACAGCTCGTCGCTCGGCCCGCCCCAGCTGATGTCGTCGCCGGTCGCGGCGATGTAGCCGTCCACGGTCAGGTTCATGCCGAAGATCAGTTTCCGCATCATGCCAGCCTCTCGTGAGTCGATCTCACACGTACAGACGGGCGCGGCGCGAAAACCTAATCGGTGCGCGGTGACCCAGGCGATGCCCCTTCGTCCGGGACGGCGTCGACTGGACTGCTCTCCCGCACCGGGCGCTGTGTGGACTGGCGAGTGACCAGCACCGGCTGCACGAGTCGACGTCGGTCCACACCGGTGCGGGCGTTGATGAGAGCGATCAGCAGGTCGACCGCTTCGTCGCCCACCCGGTCCGGGCGGAGGCTGACTGTGGTGATCGGCGGGATCGTCGTCGCGTAATCCGGGTCCTCACTGATGCACGCCACCAGCAGATCCCGCGGCACCGAAAGCCCGTGGTGCCGGGCGGCGGCGAGGATGTTGTGACCGGAGTCGGAGTAGATGCCGATGACGGCGTCCGGTCGTGGATCGTGGTTGAGCAACCGGCCGACCGCGTCCCGTTCCGCCGTGAAGTAGTCGGGCAGTGAGTCGTACTCCTCGACGAGGGCGGACATGTCGCGTTCGGCGCACCAGGACGCGTAGGCGCGTCCGATCAGGTGTGGGTACGCGTCGTCGTGGAGGGGCAGGGTGAGCCCGATCCGCCGGGCACCAGCCTTCGTGAGGTGGCCGAGCAGCAGGCGCAGGCCCGCGTCGTAGTCGGTGGCCACCCACGCGTCGCCCCAGCGCGGCTGGGGCGGCTGGCCGTCGCTGACGATCGGGATGCCACGCTCCCGCAGGAGTGAACACACCGGATCGTCGGCGCGCGGTGCGACGTGGATGACGCCGTCCATCGGCGCGTTGAGCCACATCCACGGTGACAATGAACTCGGCATCACCATGAGCATGTAGCCGCGCTCGTGCGCCGCCGCCATCGCGCCCAGCGCCAGTTGTGCGTAGTACGGGATCTCGGTGTACGGGACGGGAAGATCGCCGTACGTCGTCATCGTCAGGCCGAGCACTCCCGTGCCGCCGCAGGCCACGGCCTGGGCCGTGCTGGCAGGGGCGTAACCGAGTTCGCGTGCCGCAGCGATCACGCGCTGCCTGGTCGCCTCGGACAGCCGTCCGGTGCCGTTGAGCGCGTTCGACACGGTGGCCGTGGACACCCCGGCCAGTGCGGCCACGGCCCCGAGCGTGGGACGCCGCCAGACACGAGTGCTCTTCATGTGCATCTCAACAGCCCTGTGCCTGCTTGTGGTTAAGACGTTAATCACTCAACCTACCGGCGACAGCGGCCGGAGCCGCCGCCGGGTCTGGAGTGATCACATGTCAGACGCCCTTGGCGGCACCGCTGGGAGGAGTGTGTCAAATGGACAAGAGGGAAGCGGTGGAGAAGAGGATTTCCCAGGTGCGGCAACGCACCGTAGCTCCGGTCGTTGCGGCGCGGTGGGCGCTGTGGACGTTTGTCATCGTCAACTTGGTGATCGTCGAGGTCCTTTTTCTCACCGCGGGGACCGGCAAGAACGGGGTGCTCACGGTCGCCAAGTTCTTCGGGCTGCATGCCGCCGTGCTGATGCTGTTCCAGCTGCTGCTGGTGGCCCGGCTGCCGTGGCTCGACCGTCGTATCGGCATGGACCGGTTGACGGTGTGGCACCGGTGGGCCGGCTTCACTCTGCTGTGGACGATCCTCACCCACGCCGTGCTGGTGGTGCTGGGCTACGCGAGGCTCGATGACGCGTCGATGACGAAGACGTTCTTCGCGCTGGCCGGAGTGCCGGCCTCCCTGCTCGGGATGTGCGCCGCGATGATCGTCGTCGTGGTCGCCGCGGTCTCCGCCCGGTATGTGAGGCGGCGGTTGCGGTACGAGACCTGGCACGGTGTGCACCTGCTGCTGTACCTGGCGTTGGGGTTGGCGTTCGTCCACCAGTTGCTGGAGACCACGACCTTCAGCTCTTCCGTGCCGGCGAAGACGTACTGGTGGGCCCTGTGGCTGTTCGCGTTCGGTGCCCTGGTCGCGGGGCGGATCGTGATGCCTCTGTGGCGCAACGCCCATCACCGGTTCCAGGTCGCGGAGGTCGTGCAGGAGTCGGACGACGTCGTGTCGGTGCACGTCACCGGACGCCACCTCGACAGGCTGCCCGCCCGCGCCGGCCAGTTCTGCATCTGGCGGTTCCCAGGACACAACCACTGGTGGCTGGCGAATCCGTTCTCGCTGTCGGCGGCACCCGACGGGCGCACGTTGCGCCTGACCGCCAAGGCGGTCGGCAGCGCCAGCGCCGGCCTGCGGCACCTCCCGGTCGGGAGCCGCGCGTTCGTCGAGGGACCGTACGGGGCATTCACCTCGTTGCACCGAACGCGGCCCGGCGCACTGCTGATTGCCGGAGGAGTGGGGATCACGCCGATCCGAGCCCTGCTGGAAGAGGAACCGGCCGGTGACGTCGTCGTGCTTTACCGTGTGCGCAACGAGAACGACGCCGTGCTGGTCGACGAGGTTCGAGCCCTGGTCGCGGCTCGCGGCGGGCAACTGCACCTGCTCACCGGTCGCACGGCAGAGGGAACATCACCGTTCGAGCCGGACAGTCTCCGTGTCCTGGTACCCGACATGGCCGAACGCGACGTGTACGTCTGTGGCCCGCCCGCGATGACCTCGGCCGTCCTCAGCACCCTGTGCACGCTGAAGGTTCCCGACCGGCAAGTGCACTCCGAGCGGTTCGGCCTGGCCTGACGAGCGGAGGCGGGCGATCTGCAGAGGTCGGGCAGCCCCGCCACCAGCTGCCAGATGCTGTGCAACACCAACAAGTCCCCTTCTGACGACCGTACACAGGAGACCCGAGTGGGATACCGGAAGACCCTGCCCTGGCTCGCTGCCGTGGCCTTCTTCACGACCGCGTGCAGCGGCGCGTCCGGCACCGGCCCGGCCACCGCGGCAGGCTCGTCGTCAGCGTCCGAGGCGCAGAACAAGGCGCTCGTCCTGCGCCTGTACTCGGAGGCGTTCAACCAGGACAAGACCGACGTGGTGAGGGAGCTCGTCGGAGCGGACTACGTGCAGCACGACAAGTCGGTGCCTGGCGGAGCCGACGGGCAGGTCAAGCAGTTCCAGGACCTCAAGGCGAAGATTCCCGGCGCGGTGGCGACCGTCAAGCGCACGGCCGCCGACCGCGACCTGGTGGCCGTGCACTGGCACGCGTCGGCCACCCCGGCGAACGAGGCGACCGGCGAGGCCAAGGTCGACCTGTACCGGGTCGGCAACGGCAAGCTGGTCGAGCACTGGAGCATCACGCAGACCGTGCCGGCGACGACGGCCAGCGGCAACTCCCTGTTCAGCGACCAGTACCAGTATGCGAACGGGGCGCCGACCCTGTCCGAGGAGCAGGAGGAGACGAACCGCGAGTTCGCGGTCACCGCGTACCGCAAGCTCTCCGACGGTGACGCGGCCGTGGTCGACACGAGCTGGGATCCGCGGTACTACCAGCACAACCCGGCGATCGCGAGCGGAACAGGTCCGCTGAAGCAGCTGATGCAGCAGGGCAACACCTCGCCCAGCGCCACCCCCAGCGCAAGCACAGGCAGCGGCGGGACCCAGTTCGGCCACACCCTCGCCGACGGTGACCTGGTGTGGGTCTTCAGCTCCGACTACGTCGTCGCAGACATCTTCCGCGTGGTCGACGGAAAAATCATCGAGCACTGGGACGTCGTCGCCGATGGCCAGCAGTAGCCCGGCAGGAAAGACCTGCCGCCCGGCGGATCACACAGGGACAGGTATGAAGCTGTTTCGTCCGAGCCGCAAGACTCTTCGCATGACTGGCCGTCCGCGTGGTAACGGACGTCGGCCGTCCATTGCCGGCGGCCGCCACCCTGCACGGCGAGCACGACCCCTCAACACGCGTGCCGCGCGCTTCCAGTTCCGCGCCGTAGTGCTCGAGCACGACCGCGCCCACGCCGAAGAGGATGAGCATGACGAACCCGGCCACGAAGATGCTCAGGGCCCGCCCTACGCCGTCACAGATCCAGCCACATGATCCGCAGGCCCACCAGCCCTTGAGTCGGATGGCGGAACGCCCTGGGAGCCGTGCCGAGTGTGACGAAGCCGAGGCTCTCGTAGATGTGGATCGCCGCCGTGTTCGTGTCGACGACGGCGTTGAACTGGATGGCGGCGAACCCGCTGCGCCGCGCCCAGTCGATCATGTCGGTCGTGAGGGCACGGCCGACACCTTTGCCGCGCGCTTCCTCGGCGACCATCAGGGTGCCGGAAGCGACGTGGTTGCCGGGGCCGCCCCGGTTGGCGTACATGTTCGCGGTGCCGAGCACCTGGTCGTCGCCGGCCACGACCACTCTCGCCGGTGCGGGCAGCAGCCACATCCGCCGGGCGTCGGGCTCGCTCAGGCCGGGGTCGTAGGGGATGGTCTCCTGCTGGGTGATGACGTTCTGGATGATCGGCCAGATCTGCGGCCAGTCGTCCTCGCGGGCCTCACGAACGGTGGGAAGCATGCGGTCCTTCGTCTGCCAGGGCTTGGGTGATCTGGCGGGTGGTCTGCTCGGCGACGCGGGGGTTGACCGCGGCGTGGTGGACGTAGGCGTTCAGACCGGTGGCCAGGGCCCAACCACGGCCGCGCGTCCACGTGGCGTCGTCCACCCCGAGCGCCGCGCGGAACGTGGCTCGCGTCTCGGCCGACAGGAGCGTGAAGGCGATGATCAGGTCGAGGGCCGGATCGCCCACCCCGAACTCGCCGAAGTCGATGACGGCACTGAGCCGGCCCTCTGTCGCCAGCAGGTTGCCGGTGTGGAAGTCGCCGTGACGCCACACCGGATCCTGTTGCGGCGCAGCGAGAGCCGCGTCCCACAGCTCGGTCATCCGCGCTCGGTCGAACGGGACTTCCGCGATGGCCGACCGCGTCGCCGCGTCCCGTGTGGACAGTCGTGCGGCGACGTCGGTCGGTTCGGCGTCGAACCGGTGCAGCGCCTGGAGGAACTCGGCCAGCGCCTCAGCGGCCTCGTGCGAACCGGACAGCGCCTCGACGGTCGCCACCTCGCCGTTCAGCCAGCGCGACACCGCCCACGGCCACGGATGACCGAAGTCCGGTTCGCCCACCTCCACCGGCACGGGCACGGCGAGCGGCAGGTGCGGGGCGAGCCGGGGCAGCCACTCGGCCTCCTTGCGCGCCTGGTTGATCGCGCCGTCGTGACGAGGCAACCGGACGGACAGCTCGTCGCCCAGCCGGTAGATGACGTGATCCGAACCGGCCGGGTCGTGCAGCCGCAGCGGCAACCCGGCCCATCGCGGGAACTGCGTGTCGACCAACCGCCTCGCCAGCGTCGCGTCGATGTTCGGTGTTGCTCCGACGGACAAGCACAGCTCCCCCTGCGGGATGGACGATCAACGGCCGTGGCAGCCTGGCATCGTCCCGCAGGTTCCATCAACCGGTTATCGAGGTGTCGTCACCAGCTCGTAGACGTTGCCGTCGGGGCCGCGGACGTGCTGCCAGGTCGGGCCGGTCGTGCCGAGCAGTTCGACGCCCGCCGCGCGGAGTTCGGCCACGGCGGCGGGCAGGTTCTCGACCGCGAACCCAGGGACCGGGCCCGTTTCGAAGCGGACTGACCTCGATGGCCCTAGTCGTCGACCACTACGGACCCGGATCCTCGGTGCGGTCATCAACGAGTACAGGTATGCCGCGCGAGGTGCAGCGATGACTGTTCGAGCGGCACAGGCGTCGCGGGTGGTCAGCACGATCACCGGGATGCGGTCGCCGCGGGTGCGGATCTGGGCCAGCGCGGCTCGTCCTCGGCGATCAGGACGGGTTCATCGTGGGCCCAACGGCAGGTTGATGGCGAACTTGGCGCCGAATCCGGGTGTGCTCGTGAAGGTGATTGTGCCGCGGTGTGCTTCCGCGATCGTCCGCACGATGGGCAGATCGAGTCAGGTGCCCTCCCCGCTGCCGTCGGCCGTTCGCACGAACCGTTCGAAGATCCGCTCCTGGTCGGCCTTGGCGATGCCGGGACCGGTGACCTCGACGGACCCACAGGGCTGTCACTTTCTGTAGCAACGCGCTTACCAGCGGAAATGTGAGCATCAACACTCGCCTGTGACGTTCTCGTGTTCATTTCGTAATGTTGCGCGCCGTGTGACCATGCCCCGTCCCCAACGCAAGGTGTTCCCGAATGTCGGGCCGACATAGAACGAAGCAGACAGCCAGCCGGAAGCTGCCCATCGCAGTCGCCGCCACCCTCACCGTGGGCCTGGTCGTGACCTTCTGGGCCGTCCGCGATTCCGACCAGCCGGTCGATCCAGCCGGAGCGGCCGCCCATCTGGCCGCCTCGTCGATCCCTGTCAGCGAAGACCTGCTGCCTGTCACGACATCGACCACCGCGCCGCCATCCTCGCAACCTCCGGCGACCACTACGGCGCCTCCGGTGACCACGACAGCACCCAAGACCACCACGCCGCCTCCCGCGCCGCCGTGTCCGACCACCCTGGACGGAGTCAAACCGCATGTGGCGCAGGTAGGTCACCACCTCGCGGCCAAGTTCGACGTCAACGACATCGGTGGCGCCGCCGGCCGGGGCGGCTCCGGCGACCATCCCCTCGGCCTGGCGCTGGACTTCATGGTCGATACCGCCACCGGCAATGCCCTGGCCGACCACGTGCTGGCCAACCGCCGGGCGTTCGGCGTCACTTACGTGATCTGGCGTCAGCGCTACAACGATGGCAGCGGCTGGTCGACGATGGAGGATCGGGGTAGTCCCACGGCCAACCACATGGACCACGTGCACGTGTCGTTCCAGGCGACCGCGACCGTCAAGGTCACCTGCTGATCTCTTCGGGCGGCATGCCGACCCGCTCCAACAGCAACGGCCGGTTGACTCTCGCACCTCTTCGCCAGTTGCCGAGCGACCGCTCTGGGGGTCCTGGGGCTTGTCCTCGGCTGGGGTCTGAGGGCTTGGCCCCCAGAAAACACCCGAAGGGCGACGGGTTCGCGCTTTCCGCGAACAGACGTCGCCCATCGACCTTTGGTCCAGCGTTTGCGGCCGGTGCCGGTCGGGTCCAGGCTCATGATGGCCATGTAGACGCACTTGAGCGCGGCCTGCTCGTTGGGGAAATGCCCGCGGGCCTTCACGGTGCGGCGGGCGTTGACGCTCCCGATGGCGTTGGTCGAGCAGACGGCATCCTCGATCAACTGATCAGTGCCGAGCGATGGTGCGGCCATCGAGGGTTCGCGGGCGAGGTGCGGCTGGCGGAGATCGCCGACCAGCTGCAGGAGCTCCGCGAGCAGTTTTACGAGGAGCTCCTTTCTTCCGCTTCGATCACCTCCACGCACTTCGCGAGAGCGGCCACCATGTATCGGCGCCAGAGGGGGGTGAATGGCCCGGCGATGATCCAGCGCCGGCCAGGAAGCGGTTTGAATTCATAAGTCCAGCGGATAACGGTGCCATCGCCGTCGGGATTGAAGTTCCATTCGCCACGAACACCGGCCGCGAGGCTGGAGAGGATGTTCGTGAATCCCGTGAGTTGATATGCGAAACTCGAGCCTTCCGTGTACTCGGTCAGCTGTTCGTCGGCCTGCGACCCGTCGTCGAACTGCGGGTTCCTGGTCGGACCGACGTGGTCCCATGCTTCGGTCTGGTTTGCCACGCCTTTGACGCCGGGAAACGGTGCCACCCGGTGGAAGACACTCGAAAGGTCGATGGGAACGATCAGTCGGAAGGCGTCGGCGGGTGCCGCCGAGGTTCGCTGCTGGACCGTGATCGGGACGGTGTTGTCGGCTGCGCTGATGAGGAGCGGTATCGCCCGGACCGCCTCGGCATTGAGCTCGGTACCACCCTCCGCGGTGATCGATTCCTTGTCGGACATCGATGTTCTCCTGTCTTGGTGACATGTGTTCAGTGGAAGGCGTTGACGACACCGAGGCGCGCTGTCTGCACGGTCCGCTGAGCCCTGCGCCGGTCACAACCGAACCGACTGATCCGTGGACGCCGTGTCAGTTCAACGGTTTCGTTGAGCGGCGCGCCCGAGAGGCGACGGGTCGGGAGATCGGGATCGGCCAGCGCCATGGTGGCGACCGTGATGACGTCGGCCAGGCCCGGTGTTGAGGACCAGAGCCGTCGGCCAGTTTCGTGAAGCGTGCCGCTCAGATCGACTTGAGCACCCGGACGCGGTCGGCGATGGCGCGCCGGGCGACGTCGGAGTTGAAGGCGATGGAGTCGAATTCGTGAGGTACGCCGGGGTGGAGGTGGAACTCCACCGGTACGCCGGCGCGGCTGAGCTTGGTCGCGTAGGCGGTGTCCTCGTCGCGGAAGACGTCGAGTTGGCCGACCTCGATGTAGGCCGGAGGCAGCCCGGTCGCGTCGTCGAGCCGAGCCGGGGCCGCCGTCGCCGGGACGTCGGGTCCGCCGGCGGCCTCACCGAGCAGTGCCGGCCACGCGGTGAGGCTGTCGTCGTAGGACCACAGCAGGTAGGGCGCGATGTGCGGGTCGGGGACAACCGTGCGGTCGTCGAGCATCGGCATGAGCAGGATCTGCCGGGCGATCTTGGGGCCGCCGCGGTCGCGGGCGAGGATCGTCAGAGCCGCTGCCATGCCTCCTCCGGCGCTGTCGCCCATCACGCCGACCCGGTCGGAGTCGACGCCCAGCTCGGAGGCGTGCTCGTGCAGCCAGTGCAGCGCGGCGTAGGCGTCTTCGAGCGGTGTCGGGAAGGGGTGCTCGGGGGCGCGGCGGTACTCGACCGACAGCATCGGCACGCCGCTGGCGGAGACGTAGCGGGAGACCGGCCCGTCGAACAGGTCGATGTGGCCGAAGATGTACCCGCCGCCGTGGAAGAACAGCACGGCAGGGCCCGGCGTCGAGCCTTCCTTGACGTACCAGCGCACTTTGATCTGCGCGCCGTCGTCCGCCGTCACCTCGTACTCGCTCGTCGTCACGTCGGGCGGGAACGGCTGGGCCGTTCCCGCGGCGCCGATGATCGGCTCCCACATGGCGCGGCGGGCCGCGACATCGCCCACCGCCGGTGGTGTGGCGTCCGCCATCGCGCCGGCCATCGGGGCCAGCGCTTCGGCGATCTCAGGATCGAGGGTCAACGACATGGCCCTCTCCTTTTCGGAGTTGTCGAGGTGTCGGCGGACGAAGGCATCAGGCGCTGGGCGGCAGGACGATGACCTTGCCGGGCAGTGCGCCCGTGGCGGCTTGTGCGTGGACCGCGGGCAGTTCCGCCAGCGGTACCCGCTGGGCGACGTCGACGCGAAGTTCACCGCTGTCCACCAGCGCCACCAGCCGCGACAGCTGTTCGGCGTCGCTGCGGACGAAGAGGTTGACTCCGCGCACGCCGCGCTCCTCGTCGGCGGGCGCGGGCATCCACACCGTCGTGTTCACGACGACACCGCCAGGACGGACCAGGGTTGCGAACGCGGTCAGCTGCGCCGGGTCGACCGGCGCGAGGTTGAGCACGACGTCGACCGGCTCGGTCACCGCGGCGTTCACCTCGGTGGTGGTGTGGTCGATGACCTCGTCAGCGCCGTAGGTCCTGACGCGCTCGCTGCTGCGCGGACTGGCCGCGGCGATCACGTGGGCACCGGCTCCCTTGGCCAGCTGCACGGCGTAGCCGCCGACCGCGCCGCCCGCGCCACTGATCAGCACGCGTTGCCCGGCCGCCAGCTTTCCGTGGTCGAACAGCGCCTGCCACGCGGTGAGGCCCACCAGCGGCAACGCGGCGGCGTCCGGGAGCGGGATGCTCCGAGGCGCCGGCGTCACGAGCTCGGCCGTCATCAGGATGTACTCCGCAGCCGCGCCGTCCTCCACCATCGGCAGGAAGCCGACGACCTCGTCACCGACCTCCAGGCCGTCGACGTCCTCGCCCAGCGCGTCGACCGTGCCCGCGACGTCGCGGCCGGGAGTGTGGGGGAGGGCCACCGGCATCGGGCCGCGCATGTTCCCCGCGCGAACGCCGGTGTCGATGGGGTTGAACGACGTCGCGGCGACGTGGATCCGGATCTGCCCGGGACCGGGAACCGGCTGCTCCACGTCCTCATAACGCAGGACTTCGGGGCCGCCGAAGTCGTGGAAACGCACTGCCTTCATCGGGGTCTCACCTTCATGTTCATTTGCTTCGAATTCGAAGCAAAGTTGGGTCCGGCAACCCGTGCTTGGCCGGATCAGCCGGAGGTGTGTGGAGAGCTCACTGCCGCGACGAGCTCGTCGGCGGCCTGGGTGATGCGTTCACGCAGCCTGTTCGAACAGCCGTGAGCCGGTCCCTCCCAGTCCTCAGGCCCGGCGATGACGACGGTGGGCACGGGCTCTGCGTGCAAGCAGGTGAAGCGGCCGCGTATCACCCGGCCGAGCTCAGGCGGCCGCCAGCGCGAGCCGCTGTTGGCTGCCAGCAGGACGGGCATGCCGGACAGGACTCCGTCCTCGATCACGCCGAAGAACGATTCGAAGACGTCGCTGGGGGATGCGACCACCACCGGCGTCGCCACCACGAGCCCGTCGGCCACGGCGACCGCCGCGATCGCCTCGCGCAGGTCGAGGCTCAGATGGCCCATCGCGGAGTGGTGCGCGAAGTCGGTCACCAGCCGGCACAACTCCAGCACCTCCACCTCCACTCGCGCTCCACCGACCGTGAGTGACCAGCAGACGGACTCCGTGATCTGGTCCGCGAGCAGGCGGGTGGGCCGTGCGTAACCGATGCCGGCGCTGATGACGGCCAGGGACACGGGGCTCGGCGCAGAGGGATGCATCCGGCGCCCCGGCTGTTGCGGTGGTGTGGTCAACGGGGAGGGCCGAGGACGACGTTGCCGGACAGTTCGGCGGCTTCGACGAGCAACGACTGCGGGATCTCGAAGCCCTCCGGGCGCGGCTCGCGCAGGTCGCGGCCTGCGTGGCGGAACATCTTCTCCAGCCCGCCGGGGGTCGTGATGAGCAGGAGGTCGGCCTTGTCGGAGGTGATGCGGTAGCTGTGTGGGATGCGGCGGGGGAGGAAGACGATGCCGCCCTCCCGCAGCTCGTGCTGCTCGTCGCCGACCCAGACCAGCGCGGAGCCGGCCAGCAGCAGGAAGACCTCGTCCTCGTTGTTGTGCATGTGGAACGGCGGCGCCTCGCCCAAGTCGGCGTCGAACCGCCCGACGGTCAGCTGCCCGCCGGTCGCCTCGGCGTCGAGCAGGACGCTGAAGATGCTCCCGCCGATCCACTCGAGCTGCTGCTGATCCTCCCGCTGTGCGAGGTAGGGGATGCTCATGTCCGGTCCTCGAGGTCTGCGGACAGCGGCGCCGTCCTCCTGCCTCCAGACCCTGCGCCCCACCGCTGCCCGGTCTCAACGTCCTGAGGTGCTCACCAGTGTCCAGTGCTGCTCAGGGTGAAGCGTGAGGACTTGGCTCAGTCCGGTGACGAGGGTGGTACGGATGACGCGGGCATCGTGGCAATTTGGCGCAGCAGTTGCTCGGTGAGCCGCTCCTTGGCCAGAGCGAGGTGGCGCCGGTAGGTGCCGTAGGGCAGTCCCAGCCGTCGGGCGGTTGCTTTGTGGGTGCGGGAAGCCGAGATGTACGTGGCGGTCAGGACCTCGTGCGCTTTGACGCCTGAGGGATCTACCTGCAGCTCGTCGAAGGCGGCCATGAAGGCGCTGCGCAGGTCCGCCACAGGATCAGCCGAACCGTGTGGCACCAGGCGCGAGTGCAGCAGGACGCTGGTCGCGAACTCACGGGGAACGCGCCACGTGCGCAGCGCCTCGATCACGCCCTCCTCGAATGCCGCGCGCGGCAGGTCGCCGCCGTGCGCGGCATTCGACCCCGTGGCGTACCGAGCTCCGGTCCGCGCAGCCACGGGCGTGGCCACAGCGCGGACCCTGTGCTCCACCCACTGCTCCACCGATTGCCGCCGCCAGTCCCTGCCGAAGACGTGTTGCTTCCGTCCGTCGACATCCACTGCCACGACTTCCTGCAGCCCGGCAGTGGCGAGATAGCGCCGCCACCGGTCGGCGTCCTCGAAGACGGTGAAGGTCACCGCGCGCCCGCGGGCCCTCATCTCGGCCGCGATGGTGCGCCGGCTGATGAGGTCCATCAGAGGCGAGGGCCGCTGATGCCAGCCAGGCTGCACCGCGAAACGGCGGATCCCCAGGTGCTCGCCTTGGCGCAGGGGAGCGGTCGACTGCACGTGGTCCCACACCGCCGCGATCACCGAGTCCTCGGCCCGATCCTCGGGTGGCAGCGCCTCCAGCCGGAGAATGGCCATGAATGCAACGGGCGCGGACGAGCCCACGTAGCGATAGACGCGGAAGCCCTGTGGCTGGCGCCGAACCCAGTGCGCGACCGCGGCCGTGGACGTGGGGCCTTCCGCCTCCTCCGCCATGCTCAGGACGTCGGGCACGTCGCCGGGCTGGAGCGGGGTGTCCTCGACATGAGGATGGGCCCGCCAGTCGTACAGGTCGTTCGGTCCGCCCTGGTCGCGGAAGAGGAACATCCACTCCGCGACGCGAAGCAGCGCGTCGTCCTCGGTGGCGCTGCGCACCGCCTGCAGACATGCAACCGAGATGCGCGTGCGGACATCGTCGTAGCGCTCGGGATCCCGCCAGCGCAGATCGGCCTCAAGCGTGGCCCGCACCGCATCGTGAGGATGCAGCCCTTCAGAGGTGGCCTCGACGTAGGGCAACTGACGCAGCCACGAGAACACTGTGGCGGTGTCCTCCTCACCCAGCACCGTGCGCAGTAGCGACTCGCGCGTGACGTAAGCCTGCGCGACGACCTCGAGGGCGCGTCGGTGAGCGGTGCCCGGCAGGTCGCCCACCAGCCGCTCGACCAGGGTCGTCAACACGTCGCCGGTGGGCTCCCAAGCCGCGCCCAGGGCCGGGGCGGGCACCGAGGCGGCGAGCGAGAGGGCGAGGGGACTGCCCCCGGCGAAGGCGACGAAGGCGCTGCGCTGCTGCGCGGCGACACCACGTGCTGCGAGAAGGGCATCGGACTGGGCGGCGTCGAGCGGTCGCACGACCACTTCGGCGAAGAGCGGCGCCCAGCCCGGGTCCAGCGACCACTCGGAGTCGGGAGCGACCCTGCTGGCGAGTACGACGAATGCGCCCTCCGCGAGCCGGAGCAGGAAGTTGTCCCGCAGCCACGGCTCGAGCGGCTGGCATTGCTCGAAGGTGTCGATGAGGAGCACCGCGCCGGGCTCGACACACGCCAGGGCGGCGGCCTCTTCCATGCGACGCGGATCCGCGTCCAGAAACCGTGCGTCAACACGCACCACGTGACGCCCGGCGAGCTCCGCCTGCTGGGCGGCGTAGCGCAGCAGCGAGGACTTGCCGATGCCGCCGGGGCCATGGAGGTATGCCACGACTGGAGCGTCCGTCCCCCCGGACAGCATCCGATCGAGCACCGTCCGCTCCGGCTCCCTGCCCACCAGGGCACCAGCTCGTGCTGCGGCCAGCCTGCCGGCCAGACCCGTCGCGCCCACTCGACGCTCCTCTCGTCAAAACCATCTTCAGTGTTCTGCTCGATGCCGGGGCGACCGATGGACGGCTCAGCGTCGGACGCCTCGACGTCAACTTGGGCGAGACGCCGCCTTCACGCTGCGGCGCACTGCGGGGAGGTCGGGGAACACACCCGCAGGCGCTCCGCGTGCGCTCGCGGTCGGTGGCGGAACGTCCTGGATGGATCAGCACTTCCGGGTGGAGGTCCTTGGCGAGATGTTCAGCCGGTGCGTGAAGGTCCGGGGTGTTTACCCGTTTCCACGACTCCAGGGCATCCGCAGGCCCCGCGTTGTTCGCATCGTTGATCAACACGGATCCAGGGTCGCGGCCGACATAGGCAACAAGCGTTTTCGGCGTGCGCCACAAGGTGTCGAACGGCCGGCTCGTGCTCCGCAGGTCGTCAACGAGCTCAGCAAGCGACGAGTCAGCCGGATAGCGCAGGTACGTGCTACGCAGCCGGGCGGCGAGCATGGCCTGGAAACCGGCCGCGCGATCCTCGGTTCGACTGATCCCGCCCAGTGCGTTGCAGAACGTGCGCCACGCGACGTTCCAGTCCCAGGGGTGCCCGGTTTGCGCCCCAGCTTGCAGCGCCATCCACGCACCATTGACGGCGACCACGTTCCACGCCGGGTCGCACAGAAACATGGGGGTATCGGCAAACCGCTCCAGCAGCCGCGTCGCAGCCGCCCCGGCCTCACGCGGCACCTGCCCGTGCGCCGCGGCGTGCCCAGCCAGCGCACAGAGCCGCTCGTACTCCGCCAGCCCCACCCGCAACGCACGGGCGATGGCCTTCACCACGCCGGCTGACGGGTGCCTGCGCCCTTGTTCCAACCGCCGCACATAGTCTGCCGATACCCCGGCCAATTCGGCGAGTTCCTCTCGCCGCAAACCTCGAACCCGCCGCCCACCTGGCGGTACGTCGACCTGCAGTCCAACCGCGGCGGGCTCCGTGTTCTCGCGCAGCTGGCGCACTGCCACACCAAGATCATGCAACGCCATGATGCAAGTGTTCCTTACGGCAGCTGCGAGAAGGGCTCCGAGCACACGCGTCCCCGCGGCCGCCGAACTCCCCGGCATCAGCCGCGCGTCCGCCCAGGTCGTCTGCGCCCGGCTCGAAGAGTTCCTCGTGGCCGTTGCCCAGCAGTTTGGGGCAGTTGAGTGCAGTTCAGCTCCCTTCGAGGACTCCTTCTGTGTGAACTATGGCACCGAGATCGCGCTGACCTGCGAAACAAGACTCTTGCAGGTCGGTGCGGGTCGGGTCAGGTCCATTGAGGACCGTTCCGGCATGTTCAACGCGCGGAGTTGCTCCCAATCTGCTCCCACTCCGTGCTCCCGAGGCTCATCGGCTCTGTCTCGTCTGAGGCGGGGCACACGCTCGGCGGCAGAAGAGGACGTCCGAGTCGGGCGGACCATGGCTGGTGTTGTGGGATTCGGGGTGTGGTCAGGGTTTGAGTTCTCGCATGGCGGACAGCTCGGCTGGTGGCCGACCGAGGTGCACGATGCCCAGCTGGCGGGTGGCTCTGGTCATGGCGACGTACAGATCGTTGTGACCGAGCGGCGCGGCACCGAGGATCGTGGCAGGGTCGGCGATCAGGACCGAGTCGAACTCCAGGCCCTTGGCCTGGTCGGGGGTGATCAGTACGACCTTGTCGGTCAGGTTCGGCGGTGTGATGAGGGACAGCGCGGTGGCCAGGGACTCGATGTGGACACTCGGGGCGATGATCGCAAGTTGGCCATCGGTGTGTGCCGCGGCAAGGTCGGCGATGACGGTCGGGAGGTCGGCGGGAGTGGTGCCGATACGCCATGGTGGTTCGCCCGTTGAGCGGACCGACCGGGGTGGCGGGGTTCCTGGGTGGTGGGTGGCGAGCAGGTCGGTGGTGGCGGCCATGATCTCCGCCGGTGTGCGGTAGTTGACGGTGAGCCGGGCAAGTTGCCAGCGGTCCCGCACGTGTGGCCGCAGCACGTGGTCCCACGAGGAGGCGCCGGCCGGGTTCCCGGTCTGGGCCAGGTCCCCGACGATGGTCATCGACCTGGTGGGGCACCGGCGCATCAGCATCCGCCAGGCCATCTCGGACAGTTCCTGTGCCTCGTCGACGACCACGTGCCCGAACGCCGGGCGGTCGGTGCCGTGGCCGATCAGGGCGGCGGCTTCGTCCAGCAACGGGACATCCGCGGCGCTCCAGCCGTCGTCCCGTTCGCCCAGGAGGTCCGACACCACGCGCTGCGGAGTCAGCGGTGGCCACAGCCCGTCGAGTGCGGCCTGGACGCCGGTGTCGGCGAGCAGTGAGTACCGCAGGCCGGCCCGGTCGATCCCGTCCAGGAGGCTTCTCGGCCCGTCGGGGTCGTCGTCGCCGATCACGACACCCGCGGCGGCCAACGCACGCAGGTCGGCCTCGGTGAGCCGGCCGTCCGGGCTACCGCCGTCGATCGCCTCACCGGCATCGGTGAACACGACCGCCTCCATGGCCTGGATCAGGCGTTCCGCGAGCACATCCACGATCTCCCGCTGAAACACCAATCTGGCCTGATTGTGCGGAAGGCTGGTCCGCCTGGCCTGCCGTACCGCCCGGTCGCAGGTGCGCGGGTCGAGCCGCAGCACCTGCTGCTCGAACTCGACCTCCACCGAGTCGCCTGGATCGACCGGGAGCCGAACTCGCGACCGAACCGCCGCCCTCAGCCGTTCGGCCATGACCACCTCGCCCTTGAGCTCGGCGATCCCAGGCGGGTCCACCCGGCTGACCTCGACGCCCGGCCACAGATCGGCGATGGTGGCCGTCACCACGCTGCTCTCGCCGAGGCCCGGCAGGACCTGGCCGATGTAGTCGAGAAAGATCCGGCTCGGGCCCACGACCAGAACACCGCGGGTGCGCAGGTGCGGACGGGTGTAGAGCAGGTACGCGACCCGGTGCAACGCGACAGCCGTCTTGCCCGTGCCGGGACCGCCCTGCACCACCAGCACCCCACTGGACTCATGCCGGATGATCCGGTCCTGTTCGGCCTGAAGGGTGGTCACGATGTCGTGCATCCGCCCGGTTCGCTCCGCGGTCACCGCCGCCAGCAACGCCGCCTCCCCGACCAGGCCGTCGTCGCCGGCACCGTCCGGGTTCAGCAACTCATCGTTCAGCGCGACGACCACCCGGCCTCGCGTGGTGATGCGCCGCCGTCGCCGTACCCCCTGCGGAGCGGTCGCCGTCGCGGTGTAGAACGCCTGGGCCACCGGAGCACGCCAGTCCACCAGCAACGGCTCGTCGCCCTCGTCCCGGAACAGACTCAACCGTCCAATGTAGACGCGCCAGCCGTCGTGCAAGTCCAGCCGCCCGAAGCACAATCCCCGCTCCACCGCGTCCAGCCGGGCCACCTCCGCCTGCCGGACAGCCACCGCCTCCCGATCCCCATCGGCACGCCGCGCAGCCACCAACCGCGCGGCAGCCTCCTCACGCATGGCATCCACGCGGGCATACAGGCCCGCCACGTACTCCTGCTCAATGTCGATCTCACGGTCGACGTCGCTGTTGGTCACGCCCGCACTTCCCCAAGGTCGGCGATCAGTGCCATCGCAGCGTCCACGGCGACGTCCGCGAAAAACAGTCTTGTTCTTTCCCGCCGCCTCAGCCGCCCAGCCCGACAGTGGTCCCCGGGCAAACGCGACTCCCGATGATCGCGACCTCCCGCAGTGCCCAACCTGCGCTCATCGGCTACTTGGAGACTTGGTCCACGACCGGTGTCTGGCCAGACTCGGTCCAGGTGCCTGGCGAGGCGCTCTCTCTAACTGCGCCACCCCACCGAAGGCCGCGCCTGCTTCAACGCCAGGAAGGCCGCCGGCAAGACCTCCATGGAGGCTGCGCGCACTCAAACGCCGACTGTCCAATGTGGTCTATCAACGGATGCTGCGCGACCAGAGGGCCAGCGATGCGGCAGGCCCGAGAGGGCACTCAGGGACGACTCTGCAATCCAGCGTGACCGACCTGACCCCGGACATCGGCTCTTCGGACAAGCCACAACCCGGACCCACCACACCCCAACCCAAACCTCGACTCAACTACGCCTTGACATAAACGGGAACCATGAGCGGGGGCGCGTCGCAACACCGATCACTGTTGGCCATGGCTATGAGGGAAACAGCTTCCAGTGCCCCTCGGAGACGACCTCGACGGTGCCGTCGGCCACCTTGATGGCCGTCTGGTCGTCAATTGCGTACGCCGGACCCGCGATCTCGGCTGCCCATCTCTTGGCAGCAGCCATGGTGTTGTCCGGCATGTGACCCAAGTGCGGGAAGATCGAGAAATCGACGACCCCGAGGGTGCTGTCGCCCCCGTTGGGTGACGTCCACTCGACGAAGTCGTCACCGATCCGGGGGGTCATCACCATGCTCCCAGCACTCAGCCCCACCCAGACGGTGTCCTGCAGCGAAGGCAGGAGGTCCGCCAGCCCGGACTGCCGCATCCAGTGGCACAGGTACATCGCATCGCCGCCGGCCACCAGCAGGACGTCAGCCTCCCGCACCCAAGGGACCCACCGCTCCTCGCCGATGCTGGGCAACGCTGTCAGCTCCAAGACACCCAGCGACTTCCAACCCAGGTCGCACATGGGTAGTGGCGTCTGGCCGGTGATGAAGCGCCAGGCCGAGGCCGGCCCGCACATGGGGTGGCCGTACTGCGCCGTAGGGATGCACAGAGCACTGGAGCCGGCGATCGGCCTGCCCAGCAGGTCGGCCAACGCATCGCGGATGCTCGGGTTCTTGACGCCTGCGGACGTGAGAAGAAGCCTCACGCTTGCCTCCTGTACGTAGCCATCCTGCCGCTCTGCTCGAGAGTCAGGAAATCGGGTCCATGGGAGACAGACCGGACACCACAGCGAAACTCATCGCCGTTGCGACCGAGTTCGAACAGCCGGCCGACATCGTGGAGGCAGCCGCGCGGCTGCTGGCCGGGGGCGCCGCTCTCGGCTGGACGCAGGGCCGGTCCGAATACGGGCCGCGCGCACTCGGCAACCGCAGCATTCTCGCCGACGCGCGGCCGGGCGAGAACAAGCGGCGCGTCAACGCCATGATCAAGAAGCGGGAAGCGTACCGGCCGTTCGCCCCGGTCGTCACACCGGAGGCCGCCGGCAGGCCCTCATCGGTGTGATCGGGCGGCAGCCGGATGTCGAGCATCACGACATCCGGCCTCGTCTTCGCCGTCACGGCCAGTGCGCCCGCGACGTCGCGAGCTTCGACGTTTCCCTGACGAATTTGCGCTAGGCCGGGATCAGCTCCCACTGCTGGTTCGCGTTGTCACCGAAGTGGCAGCCCCACTGGTACACCGGCACGCCCTCGGCGGTGCTGGTGTGCGGGACGTCGACGCAACGGTCGGTGTCGTGCGCGCGGATCTCGTAGAACCTGCCACCACGCCAGTTGAGCCGCCAGTTCTGCTGCGGTGCGGTGTAGCAGGACCAGCTCACGATGCCGACCGTGTCCCGGTTCTGGTTGCCCCACAGGTCGAGGCAGCCGTTCGCCAGGTTCCTGATCTTGGTGACGGTGCCGCCGCTGTTCAGCACCCACTTCTGGGTGTTGTGCCCGGCGCAGGTCGCCTGCAGGATCGCCGCGCCGTCACCGGTTCCGGCCGCGGTCAGGCATTTGCGGCTGTGCTTGGCGACCAGCGTGTAGACGGCTTCCGCGGGTTGCGCGGACTGGGCGACGGCCGGTGCACCGAGCAACGGCACAAGCGCGGCCAACACGGCCGTCCGGCGCATCCACTGGTTCATGTTCTCCCCCTCGCGATTGGTGGAACTGGGCGACACCACGATCGCGGGCGCCGCTCGCCGAGGGCGTGAGCAGCCGGCTACTCCACTGCCGGGCGCGCGATTACCCCGTTCGGGTGGTTCGCGACCCGGCTGCTGAGCGGCAAAAGCCGTGGTGAGCGCTGTCGTGAGCAGTCCGGTGCTCGTGTGTCGGAGGGTGACCGATCGGTTACACGTTCGCTTCGACGAGCGATTGATCGGTGTGGAGAACGACTGGCCGCTGACGGGACGTGCCGAAGAACTCGACCTTCTCGAGAGCATGTGCGGCACGAATCGGCGTGGTGCGGTGATCTGCGGGCCCGCCGGTGTCGGCAAGACCCGGCTGGCGGCCGAGCTGGCCGAGCGCGCGCTGGCCCGCGGTTTCGCGGTGGAACGGGTGACCGCGAGCCGGTCGATGTCGGGGATCGCGTTCGGCGCGTTGATCCACCTGATCCCGACGGCCGCGGATTCCACCGACGGCACGGTCGAGCTGATGCAGGGCCTGCGCGATGCCATGAGACACGGCGACCGCTCGGTACTCCTTCTCGTGGACGACGGCCACCTCCTCGACGACGCCTCCGCGACGGCGATCCACATGCTCGCCGCGACCGGTGCGGCCTTTGTCGTCGTCACGGTCCGGTCGCGCGAGCCCGTGCCGGAAGCTTTGACGACGTTGTGGAAAGACGGCCTGGCCGTGCGACTGGAGCTGCAACCGTTGTCGCGCAACGAAACCGCCGAGATGCTGGTGGCAGGCCTGAACGGTCAGGTGAGCAGGCTGACAGCGAACCGGTTGTGGCACGCGACCCGCGGCAACGTGCTGTTCCTGTCCGAGCTGGTCCGGGCCGGCCGGGAGTGCGGCCGGCTGGCCCAGCGTGGTGACCTGTGGAGCTGGGACGGCGACATCGCGTTCGGCGAACGGCTGTCCGAACTGATCGAGGCCAGGCTGGTCGGTCTGACCGGGAGCGAACGCGCTGTGCTGGAGGTGCTCGCCGTCGGCGAACCGCTCGAGATGGCTTTTCTGCCGCACCAAGACGATCTCGCGTCGCTGGAGGAACGGGGCCTGATCGCCGCGACCGAGCACGACGGCAGGGTCACGCTCAGGCTGGCGCACCCGCTCTACGGCGAGTCGCTCAGAGCCCGCCTGGGAACGTTGCGGCGCAGGGCGATCCTCGCAGGGCTCGCCGAGAAGCTCGCCGATTCAGGAACCCGACGTGCCGGGGCGCACGGCTGCGTGGGCTGTTGGCCGCCCTCGCGCTCAATGCGGGCCAGGTGGTCCCGAAGTCGGCGCTCGTCGACTGGATCTGGGGTGAGAATCC
>NZ_VSRL01000093.1 GCF_012184385.1 Lentzea indica | reverse complement strand
TCGGCATCCTGCACGGCTGCCTCAAAACCCGCACCACCTACAACGAAACCACCGCCTGGGCACACCACACCAACATCAACAACGCTGCAGCTTGACATCCCCAGCAACTGGGATGTCTTCGCCTTCGCCTTCGCGGTGGCTCGGCTTCGCCATCGCCGCTCGCCTGTGGCGTCGCGTGAGGCATGTGTGTGGCTACGGGGCGGTGAAGAGGGAGCGGATCTCGCCGCAGCCGGTCGCCATGAGCATCAGGGTGATGACCAGGAGTGCGCGTTTGATCACGCAGCGCACGATATCGGCTGAACGGACTAGTGCCCGACGTGGCTTAGTAGGGTGAAGGCGTGTCCGACACCCTTGATCTCTTTGCCGACCCGATCGAGTTGACGACTGCGTTGGTCGATGTGCGCAGCGTGTCCGGGGAGGAGGCGGAGATCGCGGATCTTGTGGAGCGGTCGCTGAAGTTGCACGCGCCGCACCTTGAGGTCACCCGATCGGGGAACTCTGTTTTGGCGCGGACGAACCTCGGTCGGGAGCGGCGGGTGGTGCTTGCTGGGCACCTGGACACCGTGCCGATCAATCGGAACTTTCCCAGTCGTCGTGAAGGCGATGTGCTGCACGGGTGCGGCACCGTTGACATGAAGGGTGGCGACGCGGTCATGCTGGCGATCGCGGCCCTTGGTGTTGATGCGCGGCACGACCTGACGTTCGTGTTTTACGACTGCGAAGAGATCGAGGCTGAGCGCAACGGGCTCACTCGGATTCAGCGTGAGCTTCCGGAGTGGTTGAAGGGTGATCTGGCGATCGTGTGCGAGCCGTCCAACGGGACGGTTGAGGCCGGGTGTCAAGGGACCATGCGCATCGACGTCAGGACCAGCGGGAAGCGGGCGCACACCGCTCGGGCGTGGATGGGGAAGAACGCCGTTCACGGGATGGGTGAGGCGTTGCGGCGGCTGGAGGCCTACGAGCCGCGTCAGCCTGAGATCGACGGGTGCAGGTACCACGAGGGTCTGCAGGCCGTGAAGATCAGTGGTGGTGTGGCGGGCAATGTCGTGCCGGACGAGTGTGTGCTGACGGTCAACCATCGGTTTGCGCCGGATCGCACGGTGGAGCAGGCGGAGCAGCACCTTCGTGAGGTGTTTGAGGGGTTTGAGGTCGCGGTTACGGACTTCGCGGCTGGCGCGCTGCCTGGGTTGCACGCCCCTGCGGCGCAGGAACTCGTGCTGGCGGCCGGGGGCACGCCGGTGGCCAAGCTCGGGTGGACGGACGTGGCGCGGTTCGCGGCGTTGGGGATGCCTGCGGTCAATTTTGGGCCTGGGGATCCGACGTTGGCGCACACGCAGGAGGAACACGTGCAGGTCCGGCAGATCACCGGGTGTTTCGATGTCCTTGAACGATTTCTGCTGACCTGATCACTAGGATCAACTGATGACAGAAGAATTTGACGGCGTGGTGGACGAGCACCCCAAGGAGAAGATGCGCGGGCCGGTTGTCCTGCGTCGCGGGCGCCGGGACGAACTGACCACCACGGACCAGCGCCTGCTCGATTCGCGCGGTCCTTCGGACTGGGTGCACACGGATCCGTGGCGGGTGCTGCGGATTCAGGCCGAGTTCGTCGAGGGGTTCGGGGCGCTGGCCGAGGTGCCCAGTGCGGTGACCGTGTTCGGATCGGCGCGGACCGGACGGGATCACCCGGAGTACCAGACCGGGCGGGATCTCGGCGCGGCGCTGGCCGAGGCAGGGTTCGCCGTGATCACGGGTGGTGGGCCCGGTGCCATGGAAGCGGTCAACCGCGGGTGTTCTGAGGCCGGTGGGTTCTCGATCGGGCTTGGCATCGAGCTGCCGTTCGAGCAGGGGCTCAACCCGTGGGTGGACCTCGGGGTGAACTTCCGCTACTTCTTCGTGCGCAAGACGATGTTCATCAAGTACTCGCAGGCGTTCATCTGCCTGCCGGGTGGTTTCGGCACGCTCGACGAGCTGTTCGAGGCGTTGACGCTGGTGCAGACGAAGAAGGTCACGAAGTTCCCGGTCGTGCTGTTCGGAACGCAGTACTGGCAGGGTCTGTACGACTGGATCAAGAGCTCGGTGCTGGACGGCGGCAAGGTCGGCGAGAAGGACCTCGCGCTGCTGCACCTCACCGATGACATCGAGGACGCGGTGCGCGTGGTCAAGGAAGCGCACCAGGCATGGGCGGACACGCACTGATGTATGTCGCTGTTTACTGCGGGAGTCTGGCGACGGTTCCCCAGAGCTACATCGACCTCGCCGCCGAGGTGGGGCGTCAGATCGCGGCGCGCGGCTGGCACCTCGTCTGGGGTGGCGGGCAGACGTCGATGATGGGGGCGGTGGCGCGGGAAGCGCGGGCCGGTGGGTCGCACACGTACGGCGTCATCCCCAAGGGCCTGGCCACCAGGGAGATCGCCGACCGCGACTCGACCGAGCTGCACGTCGTCGACACCATGCGCGAGCGCAAGAAGATGATGGACGACAAGGCCGACGCGTTCCTCACGTTGCCCGGTGGCATCGGTACCGCGGAGGAGTTCTTCGAGGTGTGGACGGCCGGCGTGCTGGGCATGCACGGCAAGCCCGTCGTGCTGCTCGACGTCGACAACCACTACAAGGGACTCGTCGAGTGGCTGAGTGAGTTGCGGGACAAGGGGTTCGTGTCCCACGCCGCGTTGAAGTCGTTGATCGTCACCGACGACGTGTCAGTTGCTCTTGACGCTTGCGTCGTCTAGTCCCTTCGCCTTGGCGAGGATCTGGGCCTCCGGCAGGAGATCCGGTAGCGGGCGGTACGGCGTGGCCGCCACCTCGAACCGCTTGCCGGACACCACCCTGCCCTGCCAGGAGCCCGCGATCTCGCCGTCCACCAGCACGGCGCCGCGCCGGCCGAGGATGCGGAAGATGTCCTTCTGCGCGGCCTTGTCCGGCAGCAGCAGGTCGCGGTCGCGGGCCTGCAGGTACGGGTCGGTCGGCGGCAGCAGGCGGACGTGCGGTGGTTCGGCGTCGGCGATCTCCAGGTCTTCCGGCAGCCACGCCTTCTGGCCCTCGACGGTCACCTCGACCAGGCCTTCCGAAGGCCACTGCTTCTTGACCTCACGGGTGGTCGTGCCGAAGTAACCGGCCACTTCGGACGGTCCGGCCGGGCCGTGCAACGTCAGGTACCTGTGCACCAGCTCGGCGAAACCGGCGGTCTTGCGCGGCACGCCCGGCCAGCCGTGGATGCGCTCGAACGTCACGGTCTTCTCCGACGGGATGATCCGCAGACCGGCCGGCAGCGCGCCGAGCCGGAAGATCGGGTCGCTCACGTGCTCGGTCTGGCAGCCCCGGCACGCCTCGATGGTCTGCTTGGGAGCCAACGGGGTCAGCGCCGTGCTGAGATCGCCCTTGGTCATCGGCTTCGTGACGATCGACCTCATCGCCGTGGCGATGTGCCGCAACGCCGCCACCATGTCGTTCACCTTCGGACGCGAGGCTCGCGCCAAGGCGTCGGCGTCGCTCCACGGCCACAGCGCGCGGGCGAACGCCTTCAGTTCACCGGCCCTGTGCAGGTGGGGAGCACCGCGCACGGACCAGGTCACGATGAACTCGTCCACGGACGGGTCAGACAGCCGGGCGGCGAGACTCAGCAGGGCCGAGCCGGAGGTGTTGTCCTGGACGCCCAGGGAGAACACCGCCAGCTCGGCCGCGTCGGAGACCCGCCGGTCCAGCTCGTGCTGATGGATCCGGTGGAGGAGCACCTGCTGCCGGGTGAGATCCACCCGGACATTCTTACGCCTTCGGAACCGTGAGGCTCGACGGTCCGAAGATGACGGTCGATCCGCGCGTCGACTCCGTGAGGTAACGCGGGTCGACGGTGTCGATCACCAGCGCCAACCGGTTGCCCGCGCCGACGTTCCACACCGTCGGCTCGAGTTGCACGTCGAGCGTCTGCGTGCGGCCCGCACCGGTCACCTTCACCGGCTTGTGCGTGACCAGCGCGCCCAGGCCGAGCGGTCCGACCTCGTACAGGTACGCGAACAACGTGGTCGTCTCCGCACTTGGTGTCACGGTCAGCTTGAGCTTCGGCGTACCCGCCAGCGTCACGCCGTTCGGGTACTGCGGCCCGCTCCACACGCCCGCGAGGTTGCGGTCGACGAACGGCAGCGCCACCCCGGTCGGGATGTTCAGGAACCCTTGCAGCGCACCGGAGAGCAGGATCGTGCCGCTGTCGGCGACGGTGCCCCAGCCCGCGTGGATCTTCTTGCCGTCGAGCTGCATCGTGTCGGCGTTGCCCGCCGGCCACGCGCCGAACTTCTTCCACGTGCCGCCGTTGTTGGGCTTGAGCTGCACCGGCTGTTCGGCGTCGATGCCGTTGGCCGTGCCCTTGACGTGGCGGTCGAACCAGCGGCCGACCGACTCCCAGATCTCGTTGGGCAGACCGGCCGCGCCGAAGAGCTCGGCGGTGGCGTGGTCGCCCGGTGAGAGCATGAGCCGCTTGGGGCCGGTGAGCTTCGAGTAGAAGTCCGCGACCTGGCCCGGCGCGAAGATGCCGTCGTTCCAGGCGTTGCCGATCATCACCGCGGTGCCGTTGGCGTTGATCTGCTCGATCTTCGAGGCGGCCGAGCGCCCGGCGGAGATCGGCACGACCTCCCAGAACCTGCCGTCGCGGTAGGCGTCTTCCGCTTCCTGGAGGACGGGTCCGGGACGTCCGGTGGCGTGGCCGGCGGCCAGCAGCACCTCGACGGCCTGCTTGTTCACGGTGTTGTTCGGGTAGAGCGAGCGGGCCAGGTCGGTCCACGTGCTCAACGCGGCCGCGGCCTTGATGCGCTTGTCGGTGGCGGCGGCGAGCAAGGACTGCCCTGCGCCGTAGGAGATTCCGGCGACGCCGACCTTGGTGCCGTCGGCGTGCGCGTTGGCGACGGCCCAGTCGATGACCTTGCTGACGTCACCGACGGTGTCGGGACCGGCGATGTCGATCTCACCGCCGGAGTCCCAGAAGCCGCGGCTGGTGTAGCTGACCACGACGTAACCGGACTCCTTGGCGAGCTTGGCCGCCGCGCCGACGTACTCGATGTTCGGGACCGCCCAGCTGGACGGCATCACGAGCAACGGGAAAGGGCCGCTGCCCACGCCGGTGGGTTCGACGACGAAGGCCTTCAGGGTGGTGCCACCGACGCCGGAGATCGACTTGTAGGAGATCTGGTGTCCAGGGGCCGCGATGGCAGCTGGAGCACCGAGCAGGGTTGTGAGGAGTACCAGGACTAAAACAAGTGATCGTCGCACTCTGGTCCTCCTTGACCATGACGTAGATCACACAGGGTTGTTACCGGGGAGTAAAGCAGATTGCTACTCATGAGTAGCAAGGAGCTGTGAGTCAGGTCACTGTTTACGCTGGGTGGCGTGAACCGATTCCGCGTCACTGAGCTGCCGAAAGACCGGGTGCTGGTGGTCGCGCATCTGACCAGCGCGGACGCGTTGGGACAGGCCGTTGACGACGGCGTCGACATCGTCGAGTTCGACGGCGAACTGGAACTGCCGATGCTGTCCGAAACGTTGGATGTGGTGACGATCCCGCCAGGGGATGAGGATTTCACCCTGGCGGCTGCCACAGTGGCTGCGATGTCCGGAGCACGCGCCATTCGTGCATCTGACGTGCGGCAGGCGAGGAAGGTCGTGGAGATGGTTGCGAGCGTGACGGGAACCCGTCCGCCGGCCCGAGCGGTGCGGGCGCTCGCCTGATGCTGCCCTCCGTCGAAGCCTGGTTCGCCACGCACACCTGGCAGCAGCCGTCCTGGACGGTCGACGAACTGGTGGCGTTGAAGCGCGGTCGCACGGTGTCCGTGGTGCTGCCCGCGTTGAACGAGGAAGAGACCGTCGGTGACGTCGTCGGGGTGGTCCGGCCGTTGCTCGGGACCCTCGTCGACGAGCTGGTGGTGATGGATTCCGGTTCCACCGACCGGACCGTCGAGGTGGCTTCGGCTGCCGGGGCGCGGGTCGTGCTGCGTTCCGATGTGGTGCCGTGGCTGGAACCGTTGCCCGGCAAGGGCGAGGTGTTGTGGCGGTCCTTGGCCGCCACCTCGGGGGATCTGATCGTGTTCCTGGATTCCGACCTGGTGGATCCGGAGACCGCGTTCGTCACGGCGTTGCTGGGTCCGTTGCTGCTGGACACCGATGTGCATCTGGTGAAGGGGTTCTACCGGCGTCCGTTGCGGTTGGAGAGCACCGGTGGTGGGCGGGTCACCGAACTGGTGGCGCGGCCGTTGCTGAACACGTTGCGGCCGGAGCTTTCCGGTGTGGTGCAACCGCTCGGCGGCGAGTACGCGGCCACCCGGTCCTTTTTGGAGTCCGTTCCCTTCGCGGCCGGGTACGGCGTGGAGATCGGGCTGTTGCTGGACGTGCACCGGGTCCACGGGCTTTCCGCGCTGGCTCAGGTGAATCTGGGCGTGCGCAAGCACCGCAACCGGTCGTTGCTGCAGCTCGGCGCGATGTCCTCGCAGATCATGGGTACTGCGCTGGCCCGGTGCGGTGTCACGCTGGAGTCCGGGCCGTTGACGCAGTTCGTGCAGGTCGGTGGCGAGTGGCTACCCGACTCGACCGACGTGCTCGTGGCCGATCGCCCACCGATGATGCACGTGGTCGAAGAGGGCTAGCTGCTCTTCGCGGTGCGTCACGACCAGTGCGGTGCCCTGGCAGTTGTCCAGGACCTTCTTGAGCACGCGGTCCGCCTGTTCGGGGTCGAGCCCTTCCGTGGGCTCGTCCATGAGCAGGACGTCCGGGTTCGCCAGCACTGATCTGGTGAGGACCAGGCGCTGGCGCTGGCCGCCGGAGATCTCCTCGCCGCGTTCGCCGACGACCTGGTCCCAGTCGAGGTCCAGCTCGGCGATCCCGGCTGCTCGGTCCAGTTCTTCTTGCGTGGCATCGGGTTTGGCCAGCAGGACGTTGGTGCGGACCGTGGTGTGGAAGACGTGCGCATCGGCCAGTGCGCCTTTGCTCGGCTCCAGCTGGTGCGCGATGGCGTTGAGCAACGTGGTCTTGCCCGCACCGCTCGGGCCGACGATCGCGGTTTTTCCTTGGAGATCCGGGGTTTCCGGGCAACGGGTCGGCTCGGGCTCGTCGGTCGGTTCCGGGGTGGGCCTGGTCAGCGCGGCGAGCGGAACGGTGATCTCGAACGTCGCGATGGCGGCCATGATCAGCCAGGCGGGCTCGTTCTGGGCGAGCATGAGCAGTGCCGCGCCGAACTGCGCTGCGATCGCCAGCGGAGTCAGGTCACGCGTTCGTTCCTTGCGGGACAACGCCTTCGCGGTCCTGGTGGCGTCTGCGAGCTTCTCGTCGAACAGGCCGTAGGCGATCAGTTCTTCCTTGCTGTGGACCAGTTCGGTGGTCTGTTCGGTCAGCCTGGCGCGCAACGGGGTGAGATCCTGCGGGTTGCGGACGGCGAGCCACGGGAGGAGCGCGAGGTTGATCAGCAGGCCGGCGATGAGCGGCAGCGAGAAGCCCGAGACAGGGATGATCACCGCTGCGACCAGCGCTGCCGTGATCCACGGCAGGGTGGTGCGGAGCTTGGCGTCGAGGTGCTGGTCGACGTTCGTGACGATGCGGGTGAGCGCCGTGCCGGACGGGACGTGCTCGCGGTGGGCGAGGTCGTCGTAGACCCGGCCGCGGAGTTCGACGGCCTCGCTGAGCACGGCTTTGTGGCTGGTCAGGCGTTCGAGGTAGCGGAGGGCGCCCTTGGCCAGCGCGAGCGTGCGGACCGCGACGATCGCCACGGTCAGCGCCTGCATCGGCGGGTGTTCGGCTGCGCGCATGATCAGCCAGGTCGCCGTGGCGGTGAGGCCGACGCCGGCCAGTTCGGCGAGCACGCCGACGAGGATCGCGAGTCTCATACCGTCACCACCCTGTTGACCTCGTTGAGCAGTGCCGGCCGGTGCGCCACGATCACCGCGGTGCGACCTCGGGTGAACTCCCTGGTCGCTCGGAGCACGAGGGACTCGGTTTCCGCGTCGAGATGCGCGGTCGGTTCGTCCAACAGGAACAGCCCCGCGTGCTGCCGGTCCAATGCCTTCGCCAGAGCGACTCGTTGCTGCTCACCGGAAGAAAGGGCGGCGGGGACGAGCGTGGGCCGTTGCGGCACCCACGCCAGCGCTTCCAGCCACTTCGTGCGGTCGATCTCGCGCAGGTCGACGCCACCGACCAGCACCCGGCCGTCGTCGGGCTGCACGAACCCCAGCAGCGACCCCAGAATCGTGCTCTTGCCGCCCCGCTCGGCCCGACCAGCGCGATGCGGTCGCCGGGCTTGATCCGCAACGAGAAGTTCCTGAGACTGCGAACGCTCACGTCGTCGAACACGATCTCGGCCTTCGTCAGGTCGGGCGGCGTGACGCCGGCCGATTCGTTGTGCGTCGGCACCTTCGCGAGCACCTCACGGCCCTGAGCACTGGCGTGGTACTGCGCTCCGGCCGCTCGCAACGGCAGAAATGCCTCTGGGGCAAGGAATAGAACGAGCAATGCGGTGTGCAGCGGCAGGCCGCCGTCGAGCAGCCTGAGTCCGACGGGCACCGCGACCACGGCCACCGACATCGTGGCCACCAGCTCCAGCACGAACGCCGACAGGAACGCCACCCGCAGCGCCGACATCGTCTCGGTCATGTGTTGTGCCGCCAGCTTCCTGACCGTTGTGGACTGGGCCTCGGCCCGCCCGAACGCGCGGAGCGTGCCGATTCCCTTGACCACGTCGAGGAAATGCCCGCCAAGAGTGGCCAGCGCTGTCCACTGGCGAGCCGTTCGCTCACGGGTGTGCGCGCCCACCAACGCACCGAAGATCGGGATCAGCGGCAGCGTCAGCAGGATCGTGAGCGCGGCCGTGAGATCGGCGAACGCCAACCGGATCACGACCGCGAGCGGCACCACGACAGCGAGGATCTGCTGCGGCAGGTACCCGACGACGTACGGCGTCACGTCGTGCACGCCGCGAGTCACCAGCGTGGCGACCTCGCCGGCCTTGGTGCCTGGCGAGCGCAGGAACGCCTGTCTCAGCCGCGTCCGCGTGCGTTCGGCGGCGCGGTGAGCCCACTCGCGGTGCACCCACCACACCAGCACCCGTACACCGATGACCAGGCACAGCAGGAGAAAGCCGGAACCGCCGCTGAGCACCGAAGCCAGGAGCTCGGCCTGGGCCAGCACCAGGAACGGGATCGGGATCAGCGCGAGGAGATGGCGACGATCGACCATTGCAGCAACACCACCAGCGGGATGATCGGGATTGCGACCCACGCGAGCAGGCCGAGCGTGTCGGCGTGCGCCATCAGGCCGTTCGTGTCGATCGAGCTGAACGCGAGCGGGATCGGCAACGCGCAGAGCAGCGCGGTGATCGGGAACAACGCCCACTTCCTGGTTTGGAACACCCAGCCGTGCAGCGCGAACAGCACAGGCATGACCAGCGCTGTTGGCCAGGGCGCTGCCAGCAGGTGTGCCAGGAACAACCCCCAGCCGACGGAGACCGTCAGCGCGCCGGTGAACACCAGCCACCACCACAACCGCAGCTGCACCGCGGCCATGAACAGCACCAACCCGGCCAGGACCAGGGTGAACACCGAGTGCGCGCCGGACAGCAGCTCGCCTTCGAGTCGCGGGAACGCCGCGAACAGCACCCCGATCGCCGCGACCAGCCACACCTCGTTGCCCAGGAAGAACGGCGTCATGAGACGCAACGTCTCGTCTCGTTTTCGGAAGGGCAGCAGGAGCCCGGTGCCGTAGTCGAAGCCTGCCAACGCGAAGTACCCGACGGTGAGAACGCCGAGCACGACCAACCAGAGAGTTTCCATCAGAGCGTCACCACCAACGGGGAGACAGGAGCGGGCGCCACATCAGGACCGCGGCGGACCGCACGTGCGATCAACGCCCAGTCAACGCAGGCCAGCAACACGAACAGGGAAGTGAACACGATGAGCGACAACAGGATCTGCGAGGCGTCCACATGCGACACCGCATCCTCGGTGCGCAGCAAGCCGTAGATCAGCCACGGCTGCCGCCCGATCTCCCGGAACATCCACCCGAAGATCGCCGCCACGAACGGCAGCGGAATGCCGATCACCATGAGGTACAACGGAAAGCGCATCCGGACCACAGTGTCTTTGATCAGCAACGGCAGCGTGAGCCAGCTGACCATCATCAGCGTCATCCCGATCAGGATCATGAACCCGAGCGGCGCGCCGACCCACGACGTCGCCTCGCTCTTGCCCGGCTGGTACTCCGCGATGACCGGGAACTGCGCGAACCCCGCGCCGATCAGCGACGGCGTGGCCAGAGCCGTGGTGATCACGCCCATCCGCAGCGACCGCCGGAAGAAGTCGACCTCGGGCGTCCGCTTGATGAAGTGGTACGCCGCCACCCCCGTCATGAACACGCCGCCGACCGTGATGGACGCGAAGATCACGTGCATCAGCGCCGAGGTGAACGTCGGGTTGCTCAAGAGCGCGGAGAAGTCGTCCAGCCGCAACACGTTCCCCTCGACCCGGTAGCCGACGGGGTGCTGCAGAAACCCGTTCGCCGCCATGATCCAGAACGCGGACGCGTACGCGGTCAGGGCGGTCAGGTAGAGCAACGCCAGGTGCAGCCAGCGGTTCAGCTTGCCCCAGCCGAAGATCCACAGCCCGAGGAACGTCGACTCCAGGAAGAACGCGATCAGCGTCTCCATCGCGAGCGGCGCCCCGAACACGTCACCGGCGTAGGTCGCGAGACCGGACCAGTTCAGTCCGAACTGGAACTCCATCACGATGCCGGTGACGATCCCCAGCGCGTAGTTGATCACGTAGATCCGGCCCCAGAACCGCGTCATCCGCTCGTGCACGGGCGCGCCGGTGAGCGTGAACCTCGTCTGCATGATCACGAGCAGGGTGACCAGGCCCAGCGTGAGCAGCACGAACAGGAAGTGGAACGACGTCGTCAACGCGAACTGGAGCCGGGCGAGGTCTACTGCACTCATGGGTAGGGACGCTATATGTAGGTCAGCTACTTATGAACTCGAGAGCGCGGATATCGGGGACATCTCAGGGCTGACCCTGAAGGGAACCTGAAGAACCTCCGAACCGCTTCCAGCGCAACAGATCGACGCCCCCGCGCGCCAGCGGGAACGCCCGAAATCAGGGACATCTCAGGGGCCATTCCCATGGCCGGATCAGTAGAGTCGCTACTCATGAAGCCCGACGCGCTACGCGGCCATCTCGACGCGTTGCTGCTGGCCACGCTCGACGGCAGGCAGTTGCACGGCTACGCGATCATCGAGGAGTTGCAGCAGGGCAGCGGCGGTGCTCTGGACCTGCCGACGGGCACGGTCTACCCCGCGCTCAGGAGGCTGGAGCGGGCGGGCCACGTCACCAGCGACTGGAGCACGGTCGGCGGCCGCAAGCGCCGCACCTACAAACTCACGCAGGCGGGGCAGCGGGCCCTGCTCGCCGAGCGCAGCGCGTGGCGCGAGTTCACGACGGTCATCGACGGGGTGCTGGGAGGGGGCGGCAAGTGGGCACAGACGTGATCGACAGGTACATGACCGACCTGGGGTCGAGACTCCAGGGCTCGAAGAAACAGGTCCGCGACCTGCTCACCGAGACCCGTGACAGCCTCCACGACGCCACCGAGGCGCATCTCGATCGCGGGCTGACCGAACAGGAAGCGAAGAGGCGCGCGGTCGAGGAGTTCGGCCCGGTCAAGGAGATCGCGAACGAGTACCAGGCCGAGCTGGCCGTCGCGTACGGCACACGCACGCTCATCTGGCTCGCGATCGTCCTGCCGTTGATGCACATGGCGTGGGAGTACGGCCGGATGCTGCTCGTCGGGCCGTGGCAGGACTTCGGCACGATGCCGCCGGCCTGGTACCTGTTCATCGCCAAGGCCAACGACCTGACCAGCGGCGTTGCGTCCGGGGTGGCGCTGGTGGCGTTGGTGCTGGGACGGATCCTCGCCCGCAAGTACGACACGAAACTGCTGGCCAAGCTGGCCGCGTCGATCGCGATCCTGGCCGTCGGCGTGGTCCTGCTGGGCAACGCCGCGATCATCGCGGCCACCGCGCACGTGGACGCGAGCAGGCTGATGCAGTCGTTGCCGATGAGCATCGCGAGCCTGATCACCTGGACCGTGATCGTCCGGCTCGGTCTGCTCGCTCGCCGCTGCCTGAGCTGTGCCACGATCGTCGCGTGACCAACGCCCTTCTCTACCTGATCGTGATGGTGGCCGTCGCGGCAGTGGTTTTCCTGCTCGCGGCGTTGGTGTTCGGGCGCGGCGAGGAGCTGGCGCCGCTACCGCCCGAAGCTTCGCCGACGCGGCTGCCGTCGGACGACATCACCGCGGAGGACGTCCGCGAGCTGAAGTTCCAGCAGGTGTTCCGCGGCTACAAGATGAGCGAGGTCGACTGGGCGTTGCAGCGGCTCTCGGCCGAGGTCGAGAGGCTGCGGGCGCGCGTCGAGGAGCTGGAGACCAGTGACCGACCTTGAGCTGACGGTCGAGGTGGCGGCTCCGCCGGACACCATCTTCCGTGCCATGACCGACTGGGAACGCCAGTCGGAGTGGGTGTTCGGCACTCGCGTTTCCGTGGTCGCGGGTGACGGGCGGTCGGTCGGCAGCGAGATCGACGCCGTCACGTTCGGCGTCTCGGACCGCATGCGGATCACGCGGTGGAACCCGCCGCACGCGGTCGAGGTCGAGCACATTGGTCGCGTGGTGCGAGGTACGGGTGTGTTCGCGGTGCGCGGCAGCCGTTTCGTGTGGACGGAACGTCTCGACGTGCCGTTCTTCTACCCGTTGGTGAAACCGCTCTTCGTGCTGATGCTGCGCCGGTCGCTGCAGCGGTTCGCCCGTTTCGCCGAGGAGTACCGGTGATCTCCCGTTGTCCCTGGGGAGACTCGACCCCGGACTACGTCGAGTACCACGACACCGAGTGGGGCGTGGAGCTGCACGGCACGGACGCCCTGTACGAGCGGATGTCGTTGGAGGCGTTTCAGTCCGGGCTGTCGTGGATCACGATCCTGCGCAAGCGGCCGGCGTTCCGCGCGGCGTTCTGCGACTTCGACCCGAAGCTGGTCGCGGAGTTCGGGCCTGCCGACGTCGAACGGCTGATGGCCGACGCCGGCATCGTCAGGAACCGGCTGAAGATCGAGGCCGCGATCCACAACGCGCGCACGATCGCCGAGCAGGACGTCGATCTCGACGCTCTGCTGTGGTCGTTCGCGCCGGCTGATCACGTGCGGCCGGCGACGATCGCGGACGTTCCCGCGATCACGAACGAGTCCAAGGCGATGGCCAAGGAACTGAAGCGCCGCGGCTTCAAGTTCCTCGGCCCCACCACGTGCTACGCGCTGATGCAGGCCACCGGGATGGTCGACGACCACATCGCCACGTGTTTCCGCGCTAGCTAGCCGGGCGGACTTCCCAGCCGCCCTTCTCCGCCACCACATGACCCATCGGCACGAGCTCGGCGAGCGACGCGACCTTGCTGTCGATCTGGGACATGATCGTGCGGAACTCCTGCATCTTGCCGAGGCCTTCGCCGATCAACTGGCCTGCCTTCTGGATGAACGCGCTGAGCAGACCACCGATGGCGTCCGCGACACCGAACGGGTTCGGGATCGAGCCGAGGATGCCGGTGGTCAGCTTGACGAGCTGTGCGGCGATCGTGGCGACCAGTTCGATCGCCAGCTTGTAGACATCGGTGATCGTCTTGCTGCAGCCGTACAACGCCTCGCGAATGCCCTCGACGACGCCTTTGAAGTCGCTCAACGAGTTGCGGTACTTCAACGCCCACGCCTTGAACTCGTCGGCGGCGGAGCCCTGCCACACGTCGTTGATCCTCGACACGCAGAGGTCGAAGTCCTCCTGCGCTTCCGTGAGCCGGTCCATCGTCTGAGGCGACCAGATGTCCCCGTACTGCTCCATCTTCGGCGCATGGCCGAGGATGTCCTTCAGCTTGTCGAGCACCGCGATGGCGGCGTTGTCGCCCATCTCAGCGGCGACCTCACGAATCTTCGCGTCGTGCTCGGCCGGCCACACCGGTGTTTCCGCCATGCCATCCCCCTCAGTGGTCGTCCATGCGGCCGAACTTCTCGTAGTACGAGTCGTCCATCGCCGCGTAGTGCGCCGCGACCTCGTTCAGGACGTCGCCCGCTGCCTGCAACGTCTTGGACAGCCGGTTGAAGTGGTCGACGCAGTCCCGCATCGAGTCGTTGTACTTCGCGGGTGCCTGCTCCTGCTTGCCGAGGAAGCCGAGGTCGTCCTCCGCGAGATGCGTGCTCTCCAGGCTGTTCACGACCCCTCCGGACAGGATGGTCGCGGTGGACTTGAGCTCGTCGCCCGCGAGGGCGAGCTGACGGGGCACCACGTGGTAGCCCTTCAGCTCGTTCGCCCGCTGCTGGATCGGATGGTTGGGACCGATGATCCCGCCTGACGTCATGTGCTCTCCCCCAGTAGTACGTCCCTGACCGTCGCGGCCTTCGTCTCCGCCGTGCGGATGGCCTCGACGAGTTGCCGGCCGAGCCGGCGTTCGTCCAGCGATCGCAACCGTTCCTGGTCGAACTCGATGCCGACCAGCCGGCCCGTGATGTCCACTTGCACCAGTCCGGTGCCACCGGCGACCGGTTCGCCGATGACCTTGCCCGCGGCGTCGGCGGACTTCTGTTGCAGCGCCTTGAATTCGCGCGTTCGTTCGGCGACGAGGATCTCGAGTTCGTTCAGGGAAGCCATGGCTGCTCCTCGAGAAAGCCCTTGGCGTCCTTGTCCTCGAAGTAGTCCTCAGTGCCCTTGTCGCCCGGCCGGTTCCTTGGACTGCGCCGCTCGGGTTTCGGTTCCTCGTCGCCCACCAGCCAGTGCGCGACCTGCTCACCGAGCACCTCGGACAGTGCGTCGCGGGCGGCCAGTGCGGACTGCCGTCGCGCGTTGCCGACCGCTCTGGTGATCCGCTCGCCGAGCAAATGCGGCTGGCGGCCTGTGTCCAGGCAGCCAGCCGCGAGTTCGATTTCCAGGACGTCGCCCGTGCCGTTCACGGTCACGCGGACGACGTCCGGTATTTCGTCTGTGAAGCGCCGCTCGGCCACTTCCGCCTGAGCTTGCGCGAGTTGTTGTTGCCGGGCCGCGCTCTTTTGGACGGCCGCCTCGATCTCGTCGAGAGCATTCATCAGCCACACCCCAGTCAGCCGCCTCCCTCGGCGGCGTGTGACCCACGCTACATTCGGCGGAACCGGGGTGCGGGCGATTCGGGGCTAGCGACCGATGAACTTCGGGGCGCGCTTGTTCACGAACGCGTCCACGGCCTCGCGGTGATCTTCGGTCGCGCCGCAGTCGGCCTGGGTCCGGCGCTCGGCTTCCAGCGCGTCCTCCAGGGTCCCGTCCGCCGCCGCGGCCAGCGCTTCCTTGATCTTCGCGTACGCCGTGGTGGGGCCTTGGGCGAGCTTGGCAGCGAGAGCGTGCGCGGTGGGCAGCAGTTCCTCGTCCGGCACGACCTGGTTGACCATGCCGATCCGCAACGCCTCCTCGGCGCCGACCGGCTGCGCGAGCATCATCATCTCCATCGCGCGGCCGTGCCCGATCAGCCGCGGCAGCGTGTACGACGCGCCGGAGTCCGCCGTCAGGCCGACGTTCGCGAACGCCATCAGGAACTTCGCCGACGCACCTGCGATGCGCAGGTCCGCGGCGTAGGCGAAGGACGCGCCGGCACCGGCCGCGCTGCCGTTGACCGCGGCGATCACCGGCTTCGGCATGCCGATCAGCTCGCGCACGATCGGGTTGTAGTGCTTCTCCACGGTGTGCAGCGGCGCGGGATCACCGGCCTGCAGCAACCCGATGTGCTCCTTGAGGTCCTGACCCGCGCAGAACGCCCTGCCCGTACCCGTGATCACCACCGCGCGCACCGAGGCGTCGGCCGACGTCTCCCGCAGCGCGTCGAGGAACGACTCCTTCAGCGCGATGGTGAAGGCGTTGAACGACTCGGGGCGGTTGAACGTGAACGTGCGCACACCATCGGCGTCGTCGACGAGGAGCTCGGACACTGGACCTCCATCAAGCAGTGGAAACGTTGCGAACCGGCCGCAGGCACTCGTCGACGAAACGACTCGTGCCCGGTGCCAGCCGCAGTGTCTGTTCGTCGAAGAACGACGCTGCCGCGTGCCCCGGCCAGTCCGGTGGCAACAGTTCAGCAGGAAGACCGGGATCGCGGAACAGGAACTTCCGCCACGCGTGCAGCAGCCGCTGTGAGGCCGCGAACGCCGCCGAGTCGTCGGTTTCGTCCACAACGGACACCTGCGGCTGCCACTGCGCGACGAACGCGGCGTAGTCCCTGCCCAGTTCAGCCAGGTCCCAGGCCTTCGCGGCGAGCTCCGCGTCCCCACCGTCGTGTGAACCGTGAAAAGTTCGTGCGAGAACTTCCCCGGCGGCCAGCACGTCGGCCAGCTCCGGCGACGGACGGGGCGCGATCCACGTCACAGGGCCGAGCGCGCCGTAACCGAGAAGTTGCAGCGACGAGGCGAGGTGATCACGCGAGTCGCGGCCGGGCATCTCCTCCAGCACCACGACGTGCCAGCGACCGTCCCACGTGGACGGCCGGGTGCGATAGATGCGGGCGGCGGCCTCGTCGAGCCTTCGTTCCCCGCGAGGTGTCATGGCGTAGCCAGGGCCTTCCGGCAGCCGTACGGGGTGCAGCCAGCCCTGCCGGACCGTGCGGGAAACGGCCGTGCGCACGGCCGGCGCGGCGAATCCCAGGGGTTCGAGCAGCCGGACGAGCGCGGCGATGGTGGCGACACCACCGCGTTCGCGCAGGTGGCCGCCGTAGACGTCGAAGAGCGCGGAACGGGCTCGCACCCTGTTGAGTCTGTCACGCCGCGCCGAGCCGTGCCGAAAGTGTTGCGCAGAAGTGAAATCGCGTGCTGATCAGGGACAAAGCAAGATCGACAACTATCACCCGAACTCGCCAAAAGATCGGTTCGGTTTCGCCCCTGAGTCGCGATAGGGGAGAATGGTGCAGATCCGGCCTGGCCGGACGGGGAAGATGTTGACGGAGGGAGCACGCGATGGCGGCCATGAAGCCCCGGACCGGCGACGGTCCCCTCGAGGTCACCAAGGAGGGACGCGGCATCGTCATGCGCGTGCCGCTCGAGGGTGGTGGGCGCCTCGTCGTCGAGATGTCGGCGGACGAGGCCAGCGCCTTGGGCGACGCGCTGAAGGCCGCCGCCGGCTGAAGGCATCCCGGCGAGAAGCACGTGAGCCCCGGTTTCCACAGTGGAGACCGGGGCATCGCTTCGTTCTGTCGGTGCTGTGGTGGGGCAAAGGCTGACCGTCACAGCGCTGAGTCAGAATGAGCGGTCGCGAACACATGGGGAGAGGGGTCGGCCGTGCCTTCCACGGTTCCGTCAGTGCCTACCAAGCTCGTGGACGTCGAGGTGGCAACCGCCTCGCGCCGCACGGTCCCGACGGTCGTGCTCGCGGCCACCGGACCGGCGCTGGGACCGGGTGGTGACGAGCTCGACACCTCGGAGATCACCGGCAAGGCCGGCGAGACGATCCGCCAGCGCGGGACCGACGTGTGGACGCTCGGTGTCGGCACGGGCACCCTCGGCGATCTTCGCACCGCCGGCGCCTCACTGGTGCGGGCGCTGAACGGGGACGACGCCCCGAAGTCCGTCGACGTGCTGCTGACCCCCGACTTCGACGCCGACAAGGTGCGCGCGTTCGTGCTGGGCGCGGCGCTCGGCGGCTACCGCTTCAAGGTCACCGCTGAGGACGGCCCCAAGCGCGTCGGCTCGTTGCGGCTGATCGCGGGGGACACCGGCTTCGAGGAGGTGCTGACCTCCGCCGCGCTGAAGGCCCACGCGCTGGCCACCGCCACCTCGCTCGCCCGCGACCTCGCGAACACGCCGTCCAACGTCAAGGACCCGCGCTGGCTCGCCACGACCGCAGCCAAGCTCGCGGACAAGGTCGACGGGCTGTCCGCCGTCGTGCGCGACGAGAAGTGGCTGCGGCAGCAGGGCTTCGGCGGTGTGCTCGCCGTCGGTGGCGGTTCGGCCCGCCCGCCGCGGTTCCTGGAGCTGACCTACGACGGCGGCAGCGGCCCGCACCTGGTGTTCGTCGGCAAGGGCATCACGTTCGACACCGGCGGCATCTCGGTGAAGCCCGCTGACGGCATGCACCTGATGCGCACCGACATGGCCGGCGGCGGCGCGGTGATCTCCGCGCTGCTGGCCGTGGCCCGCCGGCGGCTGCCGATCAGGGTCACCGGCCTGGTGCCGTGTGCGGAGAACCACGTCTCGGGCTCGTCGTACCGGCCGGGCGACGTCGTGCGGCACTACGGCGGCGCGACCACCGAGGTGCAGAACACCGATGCCGAGGGCCGCATGGTCCTGGCCGACGCGATGGCGTACGCGGTGAAGAACCTGAAGCCGGACCTGGTCGTGGACGTCGCGACGCTGACCGGTGCCATGAAGGTCTCGCTCGGCCTGCGCACGGGTGCCGTGTTCACCTCGTCCGCAGAACTGGCCGCCGAGGTGATCGACGCGGGCGCGAAGGCCGGCGAGAAGTGGTGGCGGATGCCGCTGCTGGAGGAGCACGTCGAGGCCGTCAACAGCGAGATCGCGGACTACAAGCAGTGCCCGCCAGGACCGGGTGGCATCACCGCCGCGCTGTTCCTGCAGAAGTTCGCCGGTGACGTGCCGTGGGCGCACCTCGACATCGCGGGGCCCGCCCGTTCGGAGAAGGTCTACGACGAGGTCGTCGCCGGGGCCACGGGGTTCGGCGCGCGGACGTTGATCGAGCTGGCCGAGAAGTACTCGCACTGAGTCACCAAGTACCGACGATCCGCCGATACGAGACGGCGGGGTTCCACGGCATGATGTGAGCGCCCCCACACCCCCGAGGAGCGCTCCGTGATCGTTCGCCTGGTCCTCGCCGTCGCACTGTTAGCGGCGGCACTCACCCCAGCAGCGGCCAGTACTCCCTGGTGGGAACCAGTGGCGAGGCCGGCGCAGGACTCGCAGATCAACGTCACCGGCGAGCCGTTCCAGGGCACCGACGACCAGGGGCGGGTGCGCGGGTTCGTCGACGCGCACAACCACCTGATGACGAACGAGGCGTTCGGCGGCCGGCTGATCTGCGGCGCGGCGTTCTCCGAGCAGGGTGCGCCGGACGCGCTGAAGGACTGTCCCGAGCACCATCCCGCGGGTCTCGGCGCGATCTTCGAGGCCCTGGTGACCTCGGACTTCGACGGCCACGACCCGGTGGGCTGGCCGACGTTCAAGGACTGGCCGTCCTACAAGACCGTCTCGCACCAGCAGAACTACTACGCCTGGCTGGAACGGGCGTGGCGCGGCGGTCAGCGCGTCCTGGTCACCGACCTCACCAGCAACGCCACGCTGTGCGTGATCTACCCGTTCAAGGACAAGCCGTGTGACGAGATGACGTCGGTGCGGCTGCAGGCCAAGCGCACCTATGAGCTGCAGGACTTCGTCGACCGCCAGTTCGGCGGGCCCGGCAAGGGCTGGTTCCGCATCGTCACCTCGTCCGAGCAGGCCAGGGACGTGATCAAGCAGGGCAAGCTCGCCGTGGTGCTCGGCATCGAGACCTCTGAGCTCTTCGGCTGCCGGCAGCTGGTCGACCTCCCGTTGTGCGGCAAGGCGGACATCGACCGAGGCCTTGACGAGGTCTACGCGCTCGGCGTGCGCAGCGCCTTCCTGTGCCACAAGTTCGACAACGCGTTGTGCGGCGTCAGGTTCGACTCGGGTGTGCAGGGCGGCGTGCTCAACGCGGGCCAGTTCCTGCGCACCGGAACGTGGTGGAAGACCGAGAAGTGCTCCGGTCCGCAGCAGGACAACCCGATCGGCGTCGCTCCGCCGAACGCGCTGATCCCGGCGACCGTGGTCGCGCCGAAGTACGACGAGGCGAAGCGGTGCAACGTGCGCGGTCTGACGTCGCTCGGCGAGTACGCGGTGCAGGGCATGATGCGGCGGCACATGATGATCGAGATCGACCACATGAGCGTGAAGGCCGCCTCTCGCACGCTTGATCTCGCTGCTCAGGCCCGCTACCCCGGCATACTGTCGAGCCACAGCTGGATGGACGCGCAGTGGACCGAGAAGGTCTACCAGCTGGGCGGTTTCGTGGCGTCCTACGAGTTCGACGCCGACGGGTTCGTCTCCCAGGCCGCCTCCACCGCCGCGCTGCGCCAGAAGTACGGCGTGGGACTCGGGTTCGGCTCCGACTACAACGGCGTGGGCTCGCACCCGTCGCCGCGCACCGGCGTGACCTACCCGTTCCGCAGCTACCCGGAAGGGCCGCTGGTCGACCGGCAGCGCACCGGCGACCGCGTGTGGGACATCAACACCGATGGCGGTGCGCACGTCGGCCTGATTCCGGACTGGGTCGAGCAGGTGCGCGGGCTCGGCGGTGACCAGCTCGTGCAGGAGCTGCTGGGCGGTGCCGAGTCGTACCTGCGCACGTGGTCAGGTGCTCAGCGCTGGTCCTCGTGAGTCCTGAGGGCGTGATCGCGGAAAGCGCGCACCGCGGGCGGCAGCGGGTGGTCCTTCAGCCACGCCAGTCCGAACACGCGGCCCGCCCGCGGGGTCAGCGGTAGTTCGCGCAGTCCGGCCGGCGGCGTGACCTCGGCGTGCGTCAGCAGTGCGACGCCGAGGCCCGCCGCGACCAGGCCCCTGACGGTCTCTATCTCCTGGCTCTCGAAGGCGATGCGAGGCGTGAACCCGGCGGCGGCGAACATGTCGTCGGTGATCTGCCTCAGGCCGTAGCCGTGCTCAAGGACGATGAGCTCCTCGTCCACCAGGTCCTTGAGCCGCACGGCCTTGCGTGAAGCCAGCCGGTGCGTCGACGGCACGACGACGATCAGTTCCTGCTCGAACAGGACCTCCGACTCGAACTCGGGTCCGTCCGGCGGGGGTGCGACGAGAGCGAGGTCGATCTCGCCGTGGAGCAGCTTCTCGACCACGGTGTACCGGGCGTTCTGGATCAGTCCGAACCGCACGTGCGGGTGCTCGGCACGGAACCCGCGGACCAGCTCCGGCACCACGGACCGGCCGAGCATGTGCAGAAAGCCCAGCACCACGCGGCCCTTCTCCGGGTCCAGCTCCTCCTCGACCTCGCGCAGGCCCGGTTCCAGCGCGGCCAGCGACCGGGTCGCCGCTTCGGCGAGCAGTCGCCCGGCGCGGGTGAGGCGCACGCGCCGTCCGGTCCTGACGATGATCGGCGCGCCGAGCTCGTCACCGAGTTCGGCGAGCCAGCGGCTGACCGTGGGCTGGGGCAGCCCGACACGTTCTGCGACACGAGTCACGTGCTCGTCGGCGGCAAGCGCTTTCAGCACCGCCAGCTTCGGGGCCAGCTCCAATTCATCCACGAATTGATTCTGACGCATTTCCGTATTGGACGTATGGCTTAGCGTCGAACGCGTGAACAGGTTGACCGCGTCCATCGCCGCGTCCGGGCTCGCGTGCTTCACGCTGCTGTACGCGCCGCAGCCGGTGCTGCCGCAGATCGCCGCGGAGTACGGGCTCGGGCCTGGCGGGGCGTCGCTCGCGTTGTCGGCGGCGACGCTCGCGCTGGCCGTGGTGGTCGTGCCCGTGGCGATGGTGTCCGAACGGCTCGGGCGCCGGCCGGTGATCGTGGTCAGCGTGCTGCTGGCGGGTCTGCTCGGCGTCGTGCTGCCGTTCGCCCCGAACTACGAGGTGTTCCTCGGCCTGCGGGTGTTGCAGGGCATTGCCGCGGCGGGTGTGCCCGCGGCGTCGATGGCCTACCTCGCCGACGAGCTGGACAACAAGAAGCTCGGCGCCGCGATGGGCGCCATGATCGCCGGCAACAGCTCGGGCGGCATGATCGGCAGGCTGCTCTCCGGCACGACGGTGGACTGGCTGGGCTGGCGCGGGTCGATCCTGCTCACCGGCGTGGTCGGGCTGGTGGCGGCCCTCATCGTGGTCTTCTTCCTCCCGCGTGCCGAGGAGGCGCCCAAGCGTGCGCCTCGCGGCATGAAGGCGGCGCTGAAGGACCCGGTGCTGCTCTCGATGTACGTGATAGCCGTGCTGCTCGTCGGGGCGTTCGTCTCGTTCTACAACGTCGCGGGCTTCCAGCTCACCGGTCCGTCGTGGCTGGAGTCGCTGGTGTTCCTGTTCTACGCGTTCGGCAGCACCTCGGCGGCCTTCGCCGGCAGGCTGGCCGACCGGTTCGGGCGCGGGCGCGTGCTGCTCCTGTGCATCGGCGTGGTGGCGCTCGGCGCTGTGGCGAGCCTGCTGTGGGTGCCGCTCGGCCTGGCGATCGTCACCGCCGGTTTCTTCGCGTCGCACGCCACCGCGAGCGGCTGGGTCGGCGCGCGGGCTCCCTCACACGCCCGTGGCCACGCGTCCGGGCTGTATCTCTGCGGGTTCTACGTGGGCAGCAGTGTCGGGGGCACGGCAGGCAGCACCTCGTACGGCGAGTGGGGCTGGATCGGCCTGGTCGTGGTGATCCTCGGCTGGCTCGCGTTGGCCGCGATGCTCACTCAGAACTCCAACGCGAGAGTCATGCGCGAGTCGGCGGTGGAGATCGCGACGCGGCCGAGCCTGGGCATGTCGAGGGCTCCCTCGACCAGGCCGACGGAGACCGAGCGGGTGTCCGCCGGGACCTCGACGATGACCGCGAACGGCAGCGGACCACCGTCGTAGCGGGCACCGACCTGCTTGGCGGTCGAGCCGTCCGGCAGCGTCACGGTGATCAGGTCTTTGGTCAGCGAGGCGCCCGCGCTGTCCGGAACGTCCCCGGTCGCTTCCAGCCGCACCTCCAGCAACGCCTTGTCCGGCGCGGAGATGGTCGCGACGTCGTACTGGCTCTCGCCGAGCTTGATCGGCCGCTGTCTGCCGAGCTTGATCCCGGTGATCTTCATGCCGATCGCGTGGTGGCCGATCCTGATCCTCTGGGTCTGCTCCTGGAACTGGACGGGACCGGCGGCGCGCTGCAGGACCGGGAGCGGGTTGTCGGTGCGCTTGCCGGTCGGGAGCTCGACGCGCTGCTCCAGCGACTTGGCGCCGAGCGTGCTGAGCGTGAGCGTCTCGGTGCCCGCCTGCGGGTCGGGCACGGTGTAGACCACGAAGACCGAGCCGGTGGCCGGCAGGCGGTCGGCCGGCAGCACCTGACGCTTGCCGGGCAGCTCCAGCGCGAGCTCGGACGGCTGCGGGGCGAAACCCTGCCAGTTGGTGCGGTGGAAACCGCTGTCCGTCTCGTTGAGCTTGTCGACCTTCATCCTGACCACCCGCAGCCGCGAGCCGGGCTCGGCACGCACCGTGCCCTCGGCGGTGAACCAGATGTCCGGGTTCGCCCACCCGGTGACGGCGGTGCCGAGCAGGTCGTCGCGCAGCTTGATGTCAACGTTGCCAAGCCCGAGGTCGGCGTTGGTCCGCTTGCCGTCGTCGGGCAGCACGGCGAGGAAGTCGCGGCCGGCGGTGAGGTCCTGCTGCTTCTTCGGGTCGAACTCCTTGCCGTCCGTGCGCACGAGCGTCCCGAGCGGTGTGCTGCGGGTGCCCTTCTCCGGCACCTGCGGCGACTGCACCTCGTAGCGGACCTCGTCATCGTTCTTGGTGACTTCCTTCAACGGCACGGGCACCCAGTCGGTGCTGGCACCGCTTCCCGGCACCTGGACCGGTCCGCACCACAGTCGTTTGTCCACCTCGGACTCGACGCCGGTCTTGGCGAACCAGCAACTGACCGCCGCCGCGCCCGCCCGTGCCACGTAGCCGTACTCCAGCGTGTAGGCGAGCTGCGCCTCGGCCTGCGCCTGCAGGTCTGAGGCGTCCGCGAGCTTCTTGCCCTCGACGGTGAGCTGAACTGCCGCCGGCTGTGTCTTGGTGGCTGTGGCGCATCCAGTCACCGCGAGGAGGACCGTCAGACCCAGCACCGCACAACGCACAGTCCTCGCGCCCCTCACCAGTTGGAACCACAACGTCACTACTGGTTAAAGGCGGCGTTCACACTTTGGGGTTGCCCTGGGTGAGTGTGTCTCAAGTCACACTGCGGTAGACCTCGACCGTCTGCTCAGCCATTGCGGACCACGAGAACTCCTGCTCAGCGCGCTTGCGACCCGCTGCCCCGAAGCGCTGGGCGCGATCCGGATCCGCGATCAGTTCGTTGATCGACTGGGCAAGTTCGAGTCGATATGTCGACAAATCGTGCTCGTCGTAGTGAACGAGGAGGCCCGTCTCGCCGTGCACGACGACCTCCGGGATGCCGCCGACGTCACTCGCGACGACCGCCGTGCCGCACGCCATCGCCTCCAGGTTCACGATGCCCAGCGGCTCGTAGACCGACGGGCAGACGAACACCGTCGCGTGGCTGAGGATCTGCCGTACCTCGGCGGGCTGCAGCATCTTCTGGATCCAGAAGACACCCGCGCGCCCTGCCGCGAGCTCGCTCACCGCCTGCCTGGTCTCGTCGGCGATCTCGGGAGTGTCCGGCGCGCCGGCGCACAACACGATCTGCGCGTCCCGGTCGATCTGGTGCGCGGCGGCGACGAGATGGCCGACACCTTTCTGCCGGGTGATCCTTCCCACGAACGCCACGATCGGTTTTTCCGGATCGATGCCGCGGGAAGTGAGCGCGTCCGTCTCCTTCACCGGGTGGTAGGCGGTGGAATCGATCCCGTTTCGCACCACGTGAACCTTCGCCGGGTCCAGCGCGGGGTAGGCGTCGAGCACGTCCGCCCGCATGCCCTCGCTGACCGCGATGACCGCGTCCGCGTGCTCGTACGCGGTGCGCTCGGCCCACGACGAGATCCGGTACCCGCCGCCGAGCTGCTCCGCCTTCCACGGCCGGCGCGGCTCCAGCGAGTGCGCGGTCACCACGTGCGGGATCCCGTGCAGGAGTTTCGCCAGGTGACCGGCCATGTTGGCGTACCAGGTGTGCGAGTGCGCGAGGTTCGCAGTGGACACAGCGGCGGCCATCTCGAGATCGACCGCGAGGGTCGTCAGCGCCGCGTTCGCCTGCTCCAGGCTGTGCGGGGGATTGTGAGCCGTCGCGTCCGATCTGGGCGCACCGAAGCAGTGCACGTCGACGTCCACGAGCTCGCGGAGATGGGGCACGAGGAATCCCACGTGCACACCAGCGCCGCCGTAAACCTCAGGTGGGTACTCCCGCGTCATGAGCGCAACTCGCACGCACCCACCGTAGATCACGGCGGTACTTGTTGGGACGAGCCGGTTTGCGTCTGGTTCGAGAACGATCGCACGGATAGGGTCACATACCGTGAAGGGGCAGCCGCACGTTCTCGGAATTGTGCTTGCCGGTGGTGAAGGCAAGCGCCTGTGGCCACTGACGGCCGACCGCGCGAAACCGGCTGTGCCCTTCGGGGGCAACTACCGGCTGGTCGACTTCGTGCTGTCGAACCTGGTCAACGCGGGGCTCGCGAAGCTCTGCGTGCTGACGCAGTACAAGTCGCACTCGCTGGACCGCCACATCTCGACGACGTGGCGCCTGTCCAATGTGCTCGGTCAGTACGTGACACCGGTTCCCGCCCAGCAACGTCTGGGCCCACGCTGGTACACGGGATCCGCTGACGCGATCTTCCAGTCGCTGAACCTCGTCCACGACGAGAAGCCGGACCACGTGGTGATCTTCGGTGCCGACCACGTGTACCGGATGGACCCCGGCCAGATGATCTCGCAGCACGTCGAGTCCGGTGCTGCCGTGACGGTGGCCGGAATCCGGGTGCCGCGCACCGAGGCGAAGGCGTTCGGGTGCATCGACTCCGACGTGTCCGGGAAGATCACGCGGTTCTTGGAAAAGCCGTCGGAGCCGCCGCACGTGCCGGACGACCCCGACGTGACTTTCGCTTCGATGGGCAACTACGTCTTCACGACCGAGGCGCTGCTGGACGCGCTGCGCGGGGACGCGTTGAACCCCGACTCGGACCACGACATGGGTGGCGACATCATCCCGATGCTCGTCGATCGGGGTAAGGCGCACGTCTACGACTTCCAGGACAACGAGGTGCCCGGCGCCACGGATCGCGATCGCGGGTACTGGCGTGACGTGGGAACCATCGACGCCTACTACGACGCTCACATGGACCTTGTTTCGGTCCATCCGATCTTCAACCTGTACAACCAGTTGTGGCCCATCCGCACTGCCACTCCGCCGTTGCCGCCGGCCAAGTTCATCGCCGGCGGGTCCGCTGAGGACTCGATGGTCGGCCCTGGGTCGATCATCTCCGGGAAGATCCACGGCTCGGTGATCTCGTCGGACGTGACCGTGGAGGTCGGGTCCGTGGTTCAGGGTTCCGTGCTGTTGCCCGGCGTGCGGATCGGGAAGGGCGCCGTCGTCCGGCGGGCCATTCTGGACAAGAACGTCGTGGTGCCGGACGGGGCGTTGATCGGCGTGGACGCGCCGATGGACCGTGAGCGCTACACCGTTTCTGCCAGCGGCGTCACGGTCCTCGGCAAGGGCGTCCGGGCTTACTAGCAGCCCGTCAGCTTGATGTCGTCCTGACCCTCGAATGCGACGACACTGCCGACCGTTCGGCCCATGAGGGTCGCGCTCGTCATGCCGCAGGTCAGCCCGGTCTTGATCGTGTCGAACTGACACACGAGGTCGGCGCGACCGTCGTCGTTGACGTCCTCAGGCGATCCGCACCGGACGAAGCTCTGCTCCAGACCGGTGGCGCCGAAGGTGAGGCTCGTCTGGTCGACTCGCGTGACGGCGTCGAACTCGGCGGTCGACAGGATCGCCACCGGGATCAGGCCCTCTTTCTTGACGTTGATCGAGCTGGGGAAGCTGCGCGGCTTCACGTCCGGCGGCACCCAGTTGATCGAGCGGACGTCGTTGGCGCGGTCCGTGTCCTCCGGGTGCGGCTCGTCGGCCGCGATCACCGCGGTCGTGGAGAACATGTGCCTGCGGTCCTCGGTGCAGGACACCGTCCAGTCCTTGGTGAACGTCGCGGTCGTGCCGGTGCCCAGAACGTGCGTCTGCTGTTGCCCGGTGTCCGGGTTGATCGTGCAGTCGGCGGGGGCGCCGAACGTGACCGTGGTGAGGGTGTGAACCGCGTCGGCCGGGCCCGCGTTCGCGACGGTCGCCGTGGTCGTGCAGGCGAAGTCCTGCGTGCGGTACTGGCGTTCGGTGCAGGTCAGCCGCAGGTCGGCCACGGAGAGGTCGGTGCGCTCGAACACCTCGACGCGGTCGTCGCCGAACCCGTGTTGTTCGCGGGATCGGGATCGTCGACGTGCAGGTGGTCGAGCAGAGCCTCTGCGGAGGCCGTGAAGTCGTGATAGCTGCGGTTTGCGCAGGTCACGTCCCACTTGCTCACCACGGTGGCCGAACCGGTGATGTCGACGTCCTCGTGGCGGGTGGTGCCCACCGGCGTCAGCGTGCAGTCCTGCGGGCCGGTCAGACCGAGCACGATGTCGGTGCGGGCGGGCGCGTGGTCACCGCCGTTCGACACCGTGGCCGTGACTGCGCACTCGAAGTGGTCGGTCACGTAGGTACGGCTCGCGCAGTCCAGCTGCGTGCCGACGACGCCGACGTCCGACTCGTCGTGTACCGGGATCGTCGTGGTGACCGATCTTCGGTTGGAGCTCGGATCCGGATCGGTGACGCCGGGCGTGGTGACGTCGAGCGCGTTGTTGAACGTGAACGCGTGGAAGCTGGGCTCGGTGCAGGTCACGTGAACCTCGAAGATCACCTCGACCGGGACGCCGAGCTGGAGCCGTCGCGTCACGGCCTGCTGGGGCTGGCGGAACGTGCAGTTGCTCTCGCCACTTGCGGAGATGACGTCTTGGACCTCGATGATCGGTGCCGGTCCGCGGTTCTCCAGAACGGCACGCACCCGCAGCGTCTGCTCGGTATCGGCGGTGAGCTTCGTCGGCGGGTCGACGACGTCGAACGTGACCTTCACCGCATCAGCCTTCGTCTCGACGTTGCCGAAATCGTGACCGCCGTAGTTGGTGTTCGCGGCGCCGATCGGCACGTGCAGGCCGTGGCGCTCGGTGCCCGAGGTGCGGGTCCAGTCGGCGCGGTTCTCTTCGGTCACGGCGTAGTCGCCAGGCAGGTGACCATCCAGCGGGAACTGGTAGTAACCGTTCGCGTCGGTGGTGGTCGCGAACAGCGGACCTGTGCCCTGACCTGCGTCGGAACGGTCGCGGTGCAGTGTCATCGTCCAGCCGGCCATACCGGGCTCGCCCGCGTCGCGGACGCCGTTGCGGTTCACGTCGTGGTACTTGTGGCCGCTGATCACCGGCACGGGCTTGGCGGAGGTGTCCTCGGAGAAGTTGCCGCAGGCCCTGCCGATGAAGCTGCTGCCGTAGGCGAGCGAAGGAATGGTGACAGGCCGATTGTGGAAGGGGTTCACGACCGAGTGGAATTCCAGCAGATGCGGTGCACAGGGCACGTCCACGGTCGAGTTTCCGTCCTTGCAGCCCGACCATTTCACATCGACCGAATCGAACTGCCGGTTCTCCAGGCGCGCATACCAGATGAAATTCGGGTCGAAGCCCCTTGCCTGGTAGTAACCCCGGTGCCGGATGATGTCCTCGTGTGACAGCAGCTGGTCGTAGCCCGGGTCGAGCACGAACGAGTTGCGGCAGCTCCCGCCAGGTGTGGAGGTGGGCATGCTTGCACCGTCGAACCAGCAGGTGTGGTTGGCGTGCGCTGTCGGAGTGGTGATGCCGATGATCGGTATGACGGCAGCCGCCAGTGCGGCGAGAACTCTTGTTGGTTTCACCTGAGCCCCTTCGGGGAATGGACGATCCCCGACCCTGCGGAGGGCATGTCGAATTGCCGTGAAGCGTTGTTACCGCGTCACTCAGGTGGGCCAACAAACTTTCTTATGGGCGGCGCGCGGCGACCAGCAGCCCGTCACCCAGCGGGAGCATGACCGGGACGAGCCGGTCGTCCTCCCTCACCAGGCGCGCGATGTCCCGCATCGCCTGGGTCGACTCGTCACGCTTGCTGGGATCCACGACGGCGCCGTGCCACAGGACGTTGTCGAACGCGATGACGCCGCCCGGCCTCAGCATGCGGACGCCGTGCTGGAGGTACTGCGGGTACTCGGGTTTGTAGGCGTCAACGAAGACGAGGTCGTACGCCGCGTCCGTCAACCGTGGCAGGACGTCCAGCGCCTTGCCCATGATCAGGCGGGTGCGCGAGGGCGAGATGCCGGCGGACGCGTACGCCTCGCGGGCGGCGCGTTGGTGTTCGGGGGCCACATCGATCGAGGTCAGGATGCCCGACTGGGGCATGCCCTCGAGCAGGTACAGGCCGCTGGTGCCCGCTCCCGTTCCGACCTCCACGACGGCCTTGGCTTGCAGCGCTGTCGCCAGGAACCGCAGCGCGGCTCCTCCACCAGCACCGATGGGCACGCAGCCCAGCTCCTGGCCGCGTGCTCGTGCTGCCAGGTGCACGTCGTCCTCGGGGAGGTACTGCTCGACGTACTCCCGCAGGGCCGATTCCGCTGTCACGGGTACGCACGTTAGTGCCCCGCGTGCCCAAAACGGGTGAACGCGGCCCGAACCGAGATTCTCAGGGTGCTCTCAGCCTGCTCTCACGATCGTTTAAAGGGAGCAGGAGAAGGTACAGAGGCAAGAAGCCAGGCTCTAGTCGGGAACATGCCGGACCCGTCGCTCGTTGAGCCGCATAAGGGTCGCCGGGCGGCCTACCTGGAGGTGCCGAAACACCTGATGCGCACGCAGTCGAGTTCGCCGGAGGCCGTCGCGCCCATCGAGACGGCCGACTGGACGCCGCCCTCGTGGGACGCAATCGTCCGTGAACACGCGGACAGGGTCTACCGGCTCGCATACCGCTTGACCGGCAACCAGCACGATGCCGAGGACCTGACCCAGGAGACGTTCATCCGGGTGTTCCGGTCGCTCGCGTCCTACAAGCCGGGCACCTTCGAGGGGTGGCTGCACCGCATCACCACCAACCTCTTCCTCGACATGGCCCGGCGTCGCAGCCGTGTGCGCATGGAGGCGCTGCCTGAGGACAACGACCGCCTTGAGGGTGACGACCTGTCCCCTGAAGAGATCTACGACGAGAACCACCTCGACCCCGACCTGCAGGCCGCGCTGGACGAGCTCCCGCCGGAGTTCCGTGCCGCGGTCGTGCTCTGTGACGTGGAAGGACTCTCCTACGAGGAGATCGGTGCCACGCTCGGGGTGAAGATGGGTACCGTGAGGAGCAGGATCCATCGGGGCCGCCAGGCTCTGAAGGTCGCTCTCGAACGCCGTCGTCAGGAATCGTTGCTGGAGGACTCTGCATGACCGACCTCCGTGGTTGGGGCCTGCCTGAGCAGCACCTGTTGCCGGACGCCGTGGTCGCGTTCGTGGACGGAGAACTGTCCTCGGTCGCACACGAGCGAGCCTCTGCGCACATCCAGCGCTGCGGCTTCTGCGCGTTCGAGACCTTCACCCAGCAGCAGGCGCGCACCGCGGTGCGCGCCGCGGCGGCGCCAACGGCGTCGGCGTCGCTGCTGGACAGGCTTGGTGCCATCCCGCAGGAGGTCGAGCTGCCGTCCGCTCCGGACGGGCTCGCGATCACCGAGGACGGTCAGTTCGTCGCCGTGCAGCGCACGGACAAGCCAGCGTTCGGCTCAGGACCGGTCCTGGGTTCGTCGAGACCTCTGGGCAGCAACGGCTGGTTCAGCGGCCGCCGCGCCGTCAGGGTGCCGGGGTCGTCGTGAGCGGCA